>DAOUDB010000137.1:0-4258 GCA_034431495.1 Thermoflexales bacterium | reverse complement strand
CCTTCACCATTCTGATTGTTGTGCTGCTCGTTCGCCCCACCGGGATCTTCGGCGAGCCGGAGCGGGAGAAAGCCTAAATGGAACTTGGATTCCTTCTCGGCTCCATTGTCAAGATCGTGGCTGTGCTGGGCTGGCTGTACGGGCTGTTGCAGGTGATGGGGCATGTCTCACGCTGGGTGAAGATTGTCGGGATCATTGTGGCATTCGGCATCATCCAAATCGCCTTTACGCTGAAGATCGGTGACCAATCCATCCTGAACGATTTCGACGCCGGACTGCTATTCCAGGCGTGCACCATGGCCATGGTCGCGTTGGGCCTGAACCTGATCTATGGCTTTAACGGGCAGTTCAGCCTGGGCCAGTGGGGGTTCTACGGTCTAGGCGCATACGCAGCCGCGTATGTGACTTACAAGTGGGCCAATGATCGGACATCCAGCGCCCTGTTTGTGCTGCTCATCGGCGTGATCCTGGCCGGCGCAACCATCCTTGTGCTGCGGCGCTTTCTCAGCCGCTACTACAACGTGCCGGTGCTGTCCGCATTCACCCTGTACCTGCTCGGTTGTGTGGCGGCTGCGGCTGTGGCTGTCGTGGCCGGCAATGCTATCGCCTCGGTCATCGATCCGTTGTTCGGGACCAAGGAAGCGCCAGGACTGCTGAGCGGCGACATTGCGCTGCAAATCGTGTTCGTGCTGGCCGTGCTGTGCGCCGGCGTCTTTGCGGCAGAGGTCAGCTTTCTCTTCGGCTTGCCGGTGCTCAGCCTGGGCAGCGACTATTTCGGCATCGCCACGCTGGGATTCTCCATCGTCATCAACACCCTAATGGTCAACTCGGACACCATTCTTCCCTTCCCGGAGATGAAGGGCGGCCGGGGCATGATCGGCATTCCCAAGCTGACCACGTGGTTCTGGGTGTTCATCTTCCTGATGCTGGTGATTGTCGTGATGCGCAACCTGATTCACTCCAGCACCGGGCGGGCCATCATGTCCGTTCGAGAAGATGAGACTGCCTCCAAGGCGATGGGCATCGATGTGGCCAACAACAAGCTGCTCACCTTCGTGATTGGCAGCCTGTTCGCCGGCCTGGGCGGCGGCATCTACGCGCACTACATCGGGTTCCTCAGCCCGGGCACCTTTAGTTTCCTGGCCGGCTTCAACCCCCTCATCGTCGTGGTGTTCGGCGGGCTGGGCAGCATGACCGGCACGCTGGCAGCCTCATTCGGCTGGATGTTCTTCCTGGAGGGATTGCTGCGCGTACTGCTGGGGCAACTCGGAACCGAGGCGCCGACATGGCGTTTTGTGCTCTACCCCATCGCGCTGTTGCTGCTGATGTTGCTGCGCCCACAGGGGTTGCTGGGCAAAACAGAATGGGGGTTCCTGCGCGCGCCAGCCGTCAAACCCCGCGCGCCAGCCAGCCCGCCACCAGACAGCAGAACGACCCAGGCAACTGCGCCGGCGGCCAAATAGCGACATTCCCAGAGATATTGTGTGATTGACATGGCGAATAGCAACGGCAGCACATTGCCCAATGGCGACGCGATTCTCGACATTCAGGGCCTGACCAAGTTTTTCGGGGGTCTGCGGGCTGTCAATGATTTCAGCCTGACCATCAATCAGGGCGAACTGATCGGCCTGATCGGACCAAACGGCGCCGGGAAAACCACGGTGTTCAACCTGATCACCGGGCTGTACACGCCATCGAGCGGCGACATCCGGTTTCTCGGTCAGTCCATCGCCAGCCTCGAACCCTTCGAGATCACCCAGCGCGGTATCGGACGCACATTCCAGAACATCCGGCTGTTTCCGAACCTGACCGTCCTCGACAACGTGCGCATCGCTTACCACTTTCATGCCGGCTACAACCTGTTCGACGCGATTCTGCGCAACCGCAGCTTTGACAGGCAGGAACAGGAACTGACCGAGCGCGCCCAGGATTTTCTGGCCATCTTCAAGCTGGAGCGCGTGCAGGACGAGCTTGCCGTCAATCTGCCCTACGGCGAACAGCGCCGCGTCGAGATCGCGCGCGCCCTTGCGTCCAACCCGCGCCTGCTCCTGCTCGACGAGCCGGCAGCCGGCATGAATCCCAACGAGATCCTGAACCTGATGGAACTCATTGGCTTCATTCGCGAACGATTCAACCTGACCATCCTGCTGATCGAGCACCAGATGCGGGTCGTGATGGGCATTTGCGAGCGCATCACTGTGATGGATTTCGGCGAGGTCATTGCGCGTGGCACACCCAAAGAAATCCAGAGCAACGAGCGCGTTATCGAAGCCTACCTGGGCAAGGGCGTGGATTAAGGGAATGGCATATGCTGCTTGAAATAAACGATCTGCACGTGTACTACGGCGCGATTCACGCGCTGCAGGGCGTCTCTTTCACCGTGAACGAGGGCGAAATCGTCACCCTCATCGGCGCAAACGGGGCCGGCAAGTCCACCACGCTGCGCGCCATCTCTGGCCTGCTGACCCCGCGCCGAGGAGCTATCCGATACAAAGACCGCGATATCACGTCGGTGTCGGCTGAGGATATCGTCCGTCTCGGCGTGTGCCACGTGCCGGAGGGCCGGCGCATCTTTGCGCCGCTCACCGTGCGCGAAAACCTGGAACTGGGCGCATATACGCGCAGAGACAAAGTCGAGATCGACAAGACCATGCAGCGCGTGTTTGCCAGTTTTCCCCGGCTCAAGGAGCGCATCAACCAGCTCGGCGGGACGCTGTCCGGCGGAGAGCAGCAGATGCTGGCCATGGGGCGCGGACTGATGAGCCGGCCCAATCTGCTGCTGCTCGACGAACCGTCGATGGGACTCAGCCCACTGCTGGTCGAGGAGATCTTCCGCATCATCAAAGAGATCAACGCACAGGGCACCAGCATTCTTCTGGTCGAGCAAAACGCGTTGATGGCGCTGTCGGTGGCGCACCGCGCCTACGTGCTCGAAACCGGCAACATCGTCCTGCAGGGAAGCGCCCGCGAAATGCGCGAGAATCCGCAAGTGAAGGCCGCATACCTGGGAGTGGCATAGGCGTTTCAGGTTGTTAAGGTTGTTAAGGTTGTTAAGGTTCTTCAGGTTGAGCAGGCTCAGTACGGGGCGAATCTGATGGATGATGGACCGACCCAACTTGAAGTGTGGTAACATAGCGTTCGCTTCGGGGAGTGGCGCAGTCTGGTAGCGCGCACGGTTCGGGTCCGTGAGGTCCCGGGTTCAAATCCCGGTTCCCCGATTCTGTGATTTTGGATTTGTGATCTGGGATTTTGGATTACAGCACTGCTCGCGTACACAGATCCAAAATCCTCAATCGAAAATCCAAAATCGCAATGCTGACCCCCGACGAGCCGATTCGAGCCCGAAGAGAAAAGAAAACTGCCGTGTTCCCGGCAGCCCGGTGGGATGCTTTCGTCGAGCAGCACCCATACGGGCACTTCCTCCAGACCAATACCTGGGGCGAGCTAAAGTCTCAACACGGCTGGCGACACCTCCGCTCCACCGTCGTTAGCGCTGATACAGAATTGATCGGCGGCTCCATTCTTCTTTTCCGGCGCTTGCCGTTCGGCCTCGGCACGCTCGCCTACGCGCCGCGCGGCCCGGTCGTCAACTGGGACAATCGCGACACAGCCACAGCCGTCATCAACGTCACTGCCAGAACCGCCCGCAGCCGGGGCGCCATTGGCCTGATCATCGAGCCGGAACTGCTCGACACCCCCTCGGATCGGCGGACACTGGCTGCGTGCAACCTAACCCCGCTCGACCTGCATGTGCAACCCCGACGCACCATATGGGTGAATCTGGACGTGGAAGAGGAAGTGGACATCCTCTCTCCCATGAAACAGAAAACGCGCTACAACATCGGTCTGGCCCGGCGCAAGGGCGTGACCGTGCGCGAAGGAACGCCCGACGACGTGGCCGCTTTCTACGCCCTGTCGCAGACCACCGCCGAGCGCAACGATTTCACGATTTATCCCGAGTCCTATTACCAATCCTTCCTGCATCTTTTTGGCCCCGCCAACGCCAATCGCGCCCGACTGATGGTTGCCGAACACAATAAGCGCATGCTGGCTGCGCTGGTTGTCGTCGCCTTCGGCAAGCGCGCCACTTACCTGTATGGCGCAAGCAGCAATGAAGACCGCGACTTGATGCCGACCTATCTGCTGCAATGGGAAGCCATTCGTTGGGCACGCGAGCGCGGTTGCCGCACCTATGATCTGTGGGGCGTGCCGGATGAAGATGAAGCCGCCCTCGAAGCGAACTTTAAGGATCGCAACG
>DAOUDB010000136.1:0-44632 GCA_034431495.1 Thermoflexales bacterium | reverse complement strand
TGCTGGGGTGGCCATGGCGGATGGACTTTTCGCGCGCGCTGGCAGCGTTGATGGCTTCGAGCGGCAGGGCGACTTCGATCAGTTTCCTGCGCGGATGAGATGTGGTCTGTGGCATGGCGTGTGTGGACTCGATTGTAATCGCCGGCTTCGAGGCCGGGCGCACTGGATGTATGTCTCTGCCGGGGCATGTTGCCCGGCGATTTGCCCGGCCACTGAAAGTCGCGGGCAACTGGGGGCAAAGTTGGCGCAGGCCGGCTTTGCCCCCAGTCGCGCGAGTTTATCCGCTGCGCAAATTCGTGAGCAACCTGCGGGAGGCGCGGCCCGGAAGGCCGGCCGGGACGCCCGGCGCCCTCCAATCCCGGCGGCGCGCGCCATGTGGCGCAACTGGCCGTTTGGCCGACAATGCGCGTGGAGGATCATCATGAGCAGCACCTACGTGATCGCATTGAAAAGCAGCCCCCGGCCGCAGTCCAACAGCAACGCGCTGGCGGATCAGGCGATCGCCGGCGCGCAGGCAGCCGGCGCGCAAGTGGAGAGTATCGAGCTTCACCGTATGAGCATCCACCCCTGCGACGCCTGTGATGGATGCCAGGGCGCGACCGACGACCCGTGCGTGATCGAGGATGACATGCAGGAGTTGTATCCAAAGTTGCGCCGGGCCGATGCAATTGTGATAGCCAGCCCCGTCTACTGGTTCGCTCTCAGCGCGCAGGCCAAGCTATGCATTGACCGCTGGTATGCGCTTGACGGCCCGCAGGGTAGTGCGCTGACCGGCAAGCAGTTTGGGCTGGTGTTGACCTACGGCGATTCTGACCCGTTCGCGTCGGGGGCGATCAACGCCATTCGCGCGTTCCAGGATATGTGCCGCTACATCCGGGCCGATATTGCCGGTATCGTATGCGGCAGCGCCTCGAAGCCGGGCGACATTCGGCGGCAGGCGGAGGTGATGGCGCGCGCTGTTGATCTGGGCCGCAAACTGGCCGGCGGGCGCTAGACGCGCGCCGGCCCCAGCAACGCCGCCAGTTCGCTGACCTGCGACGAATGCACGACTGCCAGAATCTCATCGGCCTGTTGCAGCACCACATCGCCGCGCGGCAGGATGAGGTTGCCTTTGCGAATGATGGCGACCAGCACGCACTCTGGCGGCAGGCGCAGATCACTGATTGCCTTGCCGTGTGCCGGCGCCAGTGGATGCACTTTCTCCTCGACGACGGAGAACTGCCCCTTGCGCAGCTTGAGCAGGGTCATCATGTCGCCCAGCGACATTTCCTCCGCGATCATGCGGCCCATGATGTCGGCCTGATTGAGAGCTACATCCACGCCCATGTCTGGAGTGAACATCCAGGCGTTTTCGGGATTGTTGACGCGGGCGATCGTGCGCGGCACGCGGAATTCAAAGCGACCCAGTGTCGTGACGACCAGGTTGGCTTCGTCGTCGGCAGTCACGGCGGCCAGCACCTGGGCGCGATGAATGCCGGCGGCTTCCAGCACGCTGGGCGAACTGACATCGCCCAGCACGGCAGCCTCATCGAATAGTTCACGGCGCAGCTTGGCAATCACTTCTGGCCGATCGTCCACCACCCGTATCTCGTGCCCGCTGCTGTGCAACATGCGCGCCAGGTGTGATCCTGTCCTGCCGCCGCCCACAATGATGACAAACATGCTTACACCCCTTCACCCAGAATGGATGGCAGGCGCTCCATAGCCGACCCCAGCACGGCCAGATGCACGGTGTCGCCCTGCCTGAACTCGCTGCCGAGCGAGGGCAGGAATGCCTGACCCTTGCGCGTGATGGAGACAACGCTGACTTCACCCGGCGCGGTGATGTGTTTCACCATGCGGCCGGCCAGCGCCGCAGAGACTTCAATCTGGATCAGTTTAACCTCACCCGCGCCGAAACTCATCACGCAATCGATGTCGGCATGGGTGAGCAACTCGTAGATGCGCCGCGCGCCCCACGTGGTCGAGGAGATGGTGACCAGGCCGAGGCGCTGGTAAATCTCGGCGCGGCGCGGGTCGAACAGACGGGCCACCACGCGCGGCACCTGAAACACCATGCGCGCCACGCGGGCCGCCACGATGTTGGCGTTGTCAGAGGAACTGGTAGCGGCGAAGGCGTCCGCGTCCTCGACGCCGGCTTCGATCAGCGCCTTGCGATCGAAGCCTACCCCCACCACTCTGCGACCCTTGAAGTCCGGGCCGAGGCGATCCAGCGCCTGCGCGCTGTAATCGATGACAGACACCTCGTGTCCTTCGGCAGCCATAATCCGGGCGACTTGCTCGCCTACTCGTCCACAGCCCATGACAATCACTTTCATGCGTTGGCGCCTCCCGTTTGAAGTTGAGTCATCGAATCATTCCGACATTGTGCCATTGAAATTGGATCGCCGGCGGCGCAAGACTGCTTTGCGGGTCCAGTCCAACAGGTAGACCATCGGCGCATAGGCGAGCAGCAGCGGCCAGTACTGCAGCGGTATGGGCGCATGGTCGAACACGCCGGCGAGAGGCGGCACGTAGACCAGGGCGCAGATCAACGCCAGCTCGAACGCGATCGCGCCGAGCAGATACCTGTTGCTGAACAGGCCGGTTCGGCGTACCGACCCGCGTTCGGTGCGGCAGGCAAATGCATTGCCGATTTGTGCGGTGACCACGCCGACATGGAACACTGTAGTTGCCAGAATCGCTGTGTGCACCAGCGGATCAGTCAGGCGCGCTTCGAGTGGCAGCAGTTCGACGCGCGGTAGATGCAGGATGTCGGTGAAGCCGGCCTGCTGATAGACGAAAAAGAAGCCGAGGTAACACAGCGCAGTCTGCGCGACGCCGATCATGAGGGTGGCGCGGAAAAGCAGTTTGCGGTCGAGCAGAGCCGGCCTGCGGCGCATCGGCGGCCGGCGCATGATATCCGGCTCCGGCTTCTCAGTGCCCAGGGCCATGGCTGGCAACAGATCGGTGCCCAGGTCGATGGCCAGAATTTGCATGACGGTCAATGCCAGGGGGATGTTGAACAGCGCGCTGATGACGAATGGGGCGACCTCGGGGACGTTGCTGGCGAAAATATACGTCATCACTTTGCGGATGTTGTCGTAGATAGCCCGGCCTTCTTGGATGGCATTCACGATGGCGCCGAAGTTGTCGCGGGTGAGGATGACGTCAGCGGCCTCCTTGGCCACATCGGTGCCGGTCACGCCCATCGCAATGCCGATATCGGCCCGGCGCAGCGCGGGCGCGTCGTTGACGCCGTCGCCAATGACGGCCACAACATCGCCGCGTGCCTGGAAGGCCGACACCAACCGCAGCTTGTGATCGGGCGCCATGCGCGCGCACACCACATCTTCGCCCAGAGCGGCTTGCAGCTCGGCGTCTGTCATGGCGTCAACGTCGGCGCCGGTCAAAATGCGGACGCCGGGGCCGGATCGTGCTTCGCCTGGCGCGGTAATGGGCTGGGCGGTGAGCGGCCCCAGCAGACCGATGCGGCGGGCTACCGACTCGGCAGTCAGCCCATAGTCGCCGGTGATCATCACCCAGCGGATGCCGGCGCTGCGGCAGGTCTGCACGGCCTCGGCGACTTCGGGTCGCGGCGGGTCCATCATGGCTGCCAGGCCGAGGAAGGTCAACCCGCGCTCGACCCTTTCGATGGAATAGGCGCTGCCGGGGGCGGCCTCGGCGCCGGCGGGCCGCGCCGGCAACTCTCGCTGGGCCAGCGCAAGTACGCGCAGGGCGTTGCGCGCATAGTCGTCATTGGCGGCCACGATCTCGGCGCGCACCACATCGTCGAGCGGACGCGGCTGGCCGTCGATCAGGATGTGGGTGCAGAGTTGCAGCACTTCCTTTGGCGCGCCTTTGACGAAAGCCACCTCGCGGGCGATTTGCGATTTTGGATTTTGGATTTGTGATTGATTTTCGAATGTGGAAGCTTGCGACCCTGAAGCGAAAATCGCAAATCCAAAATCGGTAATGCGGTGGATGGTGCTCATGCGCTTGCGGCGCGCGTCGAACGGCAGTTCGTGCAGGCGGGGGTATGCCTGGCTGAGCGTCTGCTCGGTGAGGCCGCCCTTGAGCGCAGCGCAGCGCAAGGCCGCTTCGGTCTGGTCGCCCAGACAGGACCACCGGGGACGGTCAGCTGAAGGTGGGATGATGCGCGCATTGTTGCACAGGGCAGCGGCCGTCAACAGTGCGCGCACGTCGGCGTCTTCGAGCGCCTGCACGGGCCGGCCGCGATCGAGAATTTGCCCCTCCGGCTTGTAGCCGGCACCGTTGACTGCCAGCCGGCGGCCGGCCACCCACAACTCGCGCACGGTCATCTGGTTCTGTGTCAATGTGCCGCTCTTGTCGGTGCAGATGACGGAGACAGCGCCGAGGGTCTCGACATCGGCCAGTTTTTTGACAAGCACATCCTTGCGGGCCAGGCGCTGAACGGCCATGGCCAGGGTCAGGGTGATGGTGGCCGGCAACCCTTCCGGCACCATGGCGACGATGATGCCGATGGCGAAGATGGCTGCGTCGGCGACGCTCATATTCAGATCCGTGATCTGGATCAGCATGATGAGACCGCCGAGCAGGAAGGCGATATAGGTGATGCGACGGGTCAGCCGGGCGAACCGCTGTTGCAGCGGGCTTTCTTCGTCGTGAGTCTGCTCGGTCAGGTTGGCGATGCGCCCGAACTGAGTTTGCATGCCGGTGGCATAGACGACGGCGCGGCCGGTGCCGGAGTAGATGGACGTGCCGGCGAAAACCAGATTGGCGCGTTCCAGTTCGGTCAACCCGTCGCGCAACGACGGCTCAGCGGATTTGCGGGTGGGGATGGCTTCGCCGGTGAGCGTGGAGTCGTCGGCGCGCAAGCCGTATTCCTCGACCACGCGCGCATCGGTTGGCACGTGATCGCCTTCGCCCAGCACCAGCACATCGCCGGGAACCAGATCGCTGGCCAGTATCTCGACTTCGACGCCGTCGCGCATCACGCGGGCATGGGCGGGCAAGAGGCGCTTGAGGGCGGAGACGGCCTGCCCGGCGCGATACTCGCGCCAGAACGAGAAGCCGGCGTTGATCAGCACCACCAGCCACATGATGACGGCCATGGCCGGCCGGCCGGTGAGCAGCGCCAGCGCGCCGGCGCTCCATAGCAGCAGCGCCATGGGGTAGGTGACGAAGCCGGCAAACCGACGCCAGGCCGGTGGGGGCGGCGGCTCGCGCACGACGTTTGGCCCATACAGCGCCAGTCGCGACGCGGCGTCGCGGGACGTAAGCCCGCGCGCCGTGGTCTCGAGCGCCTCGAACACCTCGGCCGGCCGAAGCGCGTGGATGGGTTGTGAGGACATGGCCGGATGCAGATTGCAGATTACAGACTACAGATTGCAGATCGCGTGCGCCGCGCATTCTGTCGTCTGTCGTCCGTTCTCTTATTGATCCACCCGATCTATAACACCGGGATCGCCGGTTTCTTTGGGCTTGCCGCCCAGTCGTGGTTCTGGTGGTGGCTGGCTCTCCAGGTATTGATCCAGCAGCGTCTTGTGGCCGGTGTCCTGAACATGCAAGGCATCTTCATAGTCGCCGGCGGCTACAGGCGGCAAATCCGGCTCGAAGCGCAGCGGCTTGCGGACGCCGAACAGCTCCCAGAACCGCGCAATGGCGTGCAGGATGCGATAGCGATATTCCTGCACGCTCAGTGACTGCCACTCGACGATGTTGCCCATTGGCCCGTAGACGCGCGACTTCTCGCGCACGATGCGGTGAATCTGTTTGGGATCGCGGTAGCCGGCCGGCGAAATGAGAATCACGTGCGCCATCAGGATGAGCGCGATCAACACGATCAGCACGACCCATCCGCCTTCCTCCCACTTGCCGACGATCTGGCCGATGAATATGAAGGTGGACAACGCCACCGAGAATGTGGCTGCCGCGCCACCCCACAATCGCTTGCGGCCGGTGTAGGTCATGAGCACATGGCGTCGGATCGCCAGTCCCATCGCGGTGATGGGCAGGAACACGCCGATGCCGTAGTAGGGCACGGCCAGGCTGGTGCGCCCCTGCACCAGAAACTGGATGATGATGGCGGCAATGGCGGCGGCAGTGACGGGCCGGGTAAACGTGCCTTTCATGTTGCGGTACACCACGACCTCTGGGATTTCGCCGATCGCCACGTTGCGCCAGGTGATGGCCTGCATGTCCTGGTAGGCCGTCATCGACGCCGCCGATAGCAACAACACGGCCAGGATCTGATAGACCCAGTACAGGATGTTGCCGTTGGGAATGAAGTCGAAGCCGATGGCGGCCAGATTGGCGACCAGACTGCGGCCCATCGTGCCATCCCAAACGTTGAAGGTGATCGCAGACACGGTCAGCAGCAGCGTGGTGAGGCCACCGTAGAACAGGAACGAGGTCTGCACGGCGCGGCCAATGCCCGGCTTGCCGCTGTAGAAGCGCCAGATCCAGCTCAACCGTGGCAGGCGCTTGCGGCCCCACTTGACGAAGCCGGGGTCGTCGTCGATCAGGAATTGAATGCCGTCGGACATGGCTTCGAGGCCGGTGAGCGCGACCAGGCCCTTCATCGAGGCGGTCAGCATGTGATACAGCGCTTCGAGCACGGAGCCGACTTCTTTTGCCGGCGCTTCAGGCGGAGCCGGCGGCACGCCATTGGCTTTGGCGATCAGCAGGCCGGCAAACATCAACACAGTCAGCATCAGAAAGACGCCCAGCAGCGTGAACACCAGTTGGGCCGATTCTCCGCGCCCCCGGATGGTGACGAACCAGGTTGCGCCGACCAGCGTTGCCCCGATCAGGAAATTGAAGACCCAGTTCAATCCCTGCGCGTTCCACAGTGACAGCAACTGGTCGGCGCCGGACAGCGTCGATACCACGATGGTGAACACGTAGTCCTGAATGAGCACGACGGCCACGATCAGGCTGAGCGACGGCCCCAGGTAGCGCATGGCGGCGGTGAAGGAGCCGCCGCCCTCGCGGAACACGCCGAGCGAGTACATGTACAACGCGCCGAATACGAAGTTGGCGATGATGACCACCGCCACCGGCACGAAGGCGTATCCCTCAAGGCCGTAGGGATGCAGGGCGCTCATCATCTCGCCGGTGGCGTAGTAGAACGAGGTGAAGTAATCCACGCCGAACAGGGCCACGGCGGCCAGCAAGCCGATCTGGCCGGCGCCATGCACGTGGGCGCTTTCCTGGCTTTCACGCGGCGCAATGCGCCACGCCACAAACACAATGGCAGCCAAAATCAAGATAGGCACAATCATGGGAATGGGTGATTTGGTGATTGAGTCATCGGGTCATTGGTTGAATGACTCAATGACCCAATCGCTCAATGGCTCAATCGTCAATTGACAAACGCCTGCTCCAGCATGCGCAGCTCGGCCAGCAGGTGTTTGCGGGTGGATGGGCTGAGCCGGGTGTCCTGAGCGACTTTGGCCTGTTCGAGCATGGAGGCGCGCACGACGAAGGCCGGCACGAACATGATGCGCCCGCCGGGGATGACCTCGAAGTTGTGCGTTTTCATCACCAGGTCTTGGTCGTCGAAGTAGGGCAGGCTGAGGCTCAGGCCGCGATTGAGATCGTTGGCCGCTGCGCGTTGCTTGATGACGCGAATGATTTCGCGCGTTTGGTAGCGCGCCAGGGCGCGGCCCTGGTTGATCAACTGACCCAACATGCCGTAGCGTTTGGACTGGTACACTTCGTCGGCCACCATGTAAGGCGCCAGCGACACGGCGGCGTGCAACACGCCGACGAAGCGCTGCATGGAGGCTACGTGGGCTTCGGCCTCGGCGACCGAGTTCACCAGCAGGCGGTCTTCGTCGTCGAACGCGACCCAGCGCGGCAGATAAAACTTGCGGGCGTAAGGCACGTAGGGAACGAGCAACTCGCCACGCCCGTCTGCGTCCGGGGCTTTGCGCGTCTCGTCTTCCTCCGCGATAGCGTCTGTGGCGGCGGTGATGGCTGATTCGAGTTCGAGCGCGCCCGGCGCCGGCAGGGTGGGCGTTTCCTCATCGTCGTCGGGAACGTAGGTGACAGAGCGGCCCGATGGTAACATGCCGCGCACCATGTAAATGGCGGTGGTATGGCGCAACAGGCCGGCGCTCACAGCCACAGCCCGGTTGGGGGATTGCTCCAACTCGGCCAGTCGTTCGCGGATGATGACGCCGATATCGGCGCGGGTGATGCGGTCGAGCAGGCCGCCGACCATTTGTTCGCGCAATTCTGCCGGCACTTTTTCGGCCGTGCCGCCCTTGTTTGACGGGTCAATGACCACGGCGTCGGGCAGAGTGAGACGGATCTGGGACTGTCGTTGCAGGATGGCGTCGGCCAGTGTGCGCGCCTGACCTTCAAGAAAGCGCTCGACGATGACCGGTTGGGCGTCGAACAAGCGCTGCCAGGTGTCGTATTCCTCTCGCAAATGGCTGGCCGGGGACCGGGATTGGGATTGAGCAGGCATGTTTCAAGTGTGCTCCTGTTTCAATACATCCAGAGCATAGCGTGCCGGTGTAAAAAGGAGAGGGGATATTGCGGCGCGCCGCGTAAAAAAGCCGTAAAGATCAGGGCTAGGCCGGCGTGTGGGGCTGCGTGAGAAAGCGATAGCCGATGCCCGGCTCGTTGACCAGAAACTGTGGCTGGCTGGGGTTAGGCTCCAGTTTTCTGCGCAACTGGCGCATGTACACGCGCAAATACTCGACTTGATCGGCTTCCGCCGGCCCCCACACATTGGTGAGGATGGCGCGATGGGTGAGCACGCGATCGGCATTGGCAGCCAGGTAGGCCAGTAGCCTGTACTCGGTGGCCGTGAGCTTGACTTCGACGCCGGCGCGTGTGACCACATGGCGCGCCAGGTCGATCACAATGTCGCCGGCTCTGACGATGGCCTCCCTGCCGCCGGCCTGCGCCGAGTGCCGCAACGCGACGCGGATGCGCGCGAGCAATTCCTCGATCCCAAAAGGCTTTGTGAGATAGTCATCCGCTCCCCTGTCCAGCGCGGCCACTTTGTCGCGCTCGCTGTCGCGCACGGACAGCACGATGATCGGCACGGCAGACCATTCGCGCAGCCGGGCGCACACTTCCAATCCGTCCATGTCGGGCAAGCCCATGTCCAGAATGATGAGGTCGGGCGTCTCGGCGGCGGCCAGCGCCAGACCCTCTTCTCCGCGCGCAGCGGTGGACACGCGGAACTGTTTTTCCGACAGGATGGTGCGCAACGCGCGCAGGATTTGCGGTTCGTCATCGATAACCAGGATGTGTATCGGTGTCATCTAAGGTCACCAGAGCGGGCTTACTCCGTTTCTTGTGGCAGCCGGGGCTGACGCGCGCCGTCGAGGGTGAGCGGCAGGGTGAAGTGAAAGGCGAATGTGAATCGATTGGGCGCGGGCGGGTTCTCGGCCCAGATGCGGCCGCCATGTGCTTCGATGATGCCCTTGCAGATGGACAGGCCGAGGCCGGCGCCGGTGATCTGCTCGGCGGCGGTCACGCGATGAAATTTGTCGAAGATGCGCTCCAGATCCCGCGCTGGAACCTGCGGCCCCTGGTTGGCGACGCTCACCATCAACCATCGATCTTCTTTTATCTGCGCGCGGATGGCAATGGCAGTTCCGGGCGGCGCGTACTTCAGGCTGTTGCCGATCAGATTGGCGAACACCTGGCCGATCTGCGCGTCGTCCACCGGCACGAGCGGCAGGTCCTCGGACACGTCGATTTCGAAGTGGTGGCGGGCCGAGGCGCGTTGCAGCCGGCGCAAGGTCTGGTTGAGAATGTCGGCCAGCACGTTCCACTGGCGCTGGGGCTTGAGAGCGCCGGCCTCGATGCGCGACATTTCCAGCAGGTTGCCGACGAGGTGGTTCAACTGGTCGGTCTCCTCTTCAACCGCGGCGAGCAATTCGTGGCGCGCGGCGGCATCCCAGCTCACTGCTCCGCTGCGCAGGCTGCTGACAGCGGCCTTGATGGTTGCCAGCGGCGTGCGCAGTTCGTGCGACACGGAGGACAGCAGCACCGTCTTCATGCGGTCGCTCTCTTCGAGCACTTGGGCGCGCGTCTCGGACTCGGCCAGGGCGGCGCGCTCGATTGCCAGCGCAGCCTGGCCGGCGGCGGCGCGAATGAGTTGCTCGCTCGAGGCAGACAGCGGCGCGGCCGGGTCGCGCCAGAGATGAATCTCGCCGAGCAGGCCGCGCGGGGTCATGAGCGGGACGACGGCGTCGGGCCGGCTTGTGGGCGCGGCATCCTCTGGCGCGCAGGCGATGACAGCTTCGCGTTTTGGATCGGGCTGGATGACCACCTCGACGGACTGGGCCTGTAGCGCTTCGCGCAGGTGGCTGGCCAGCGTGCGGGCGATGGCGCTCTCGCGGCGCTGGCCGGCCAGCGCAGTGATCAGTTCGTAGAGGTGGGTCAGCTCGCGCTGGCGGTCGCGCGCTTCGCGCAGGCTGGACCGGGCACGTCCGAGCAGGGGGATGTTCACCAACGACACGCTGAGAAACATGATGAGCAGCGCCGCGTCTTCCGTCCGGGTGACGGCAAAGGTGAGGCGGGGCGCAAAGAAGAGCAGGTCGATGAGCACCGCCGAAGCGAGCGCGGCGGCGAGGCCGGCGAC
The DNA here is from genome assembly GCA_034431495.1 of Thermoflexales bacterium. Lineage (GTDB taxonomy): Bacteria > Chloroflexota > Anaerolineae > J036 > Brachytrichaceae > Roseilinea. Next base: position 34,056 of record DAOUDB010000136.1, on the reverse strand, counting down.
CCAGCCCAGCGCAGAAGCCAATGCGCCAACCAGAAAGAGGTACATCATCACAACCACCGGCAGGCTCGGCGCGGGCCGGATGGCGTCGAGGACGATGGACATGGCTGCGACGAGCGCGAGCGCGGCAAGCAGGCCGGGCAGCCGGCGAAGATATCGGGTCATCGGGCTGAGAGACGATCGAGCCATTGCGACGCACGCTGGCGCGGGCCTCAAGGCCGGGAGGATACCACAGCGGCGGCGCGGCCATCGGCTACAATCCCGGCAACTTCATCGAATCGGAGATCGCAATCTGCCCATGGCGACTTTCACGCATCCTCAACCGAATCTGCGCCCGCAATCTGGCGCCGGCCAGTCGGCCTCAGACAGCCGGCCACCGCTGCGCATCGTCAACAGTGTGGCCCCGACGCGCATTTGCGACAACGGCGGATGGACCGACACCTGGTTCGCCGGCCACGGCAAGATCTTCAACATCGGCGTGTATCCCTATGTCGAAGTTCAGATCGAAGTCTTCCCGGCCGACTCGCAGGCCGACCGCATCGTCGTGTATGCCGAGAACTACGACGAGCGTTTCGCCGTCAATCCGGTCAATGGCTGGCAACATCATCCGCTCATCGAGGCGGCCATAGAACGCATGCGCGTGCCGAGGGATGTGGCCGTGCGCGTCACTATTTTCAGCGAGATGCCCGGCGGCGCGTCCACCGGCACATCGGCCGCCGTGGCTGTGGCTCTGGTCGGCGCGCTCGACCAATTGACGCCGGGCCGGCTTACGCCGCACGAGGTGGCCTATATCGCCCAGTCGATCGAAGTCGATATGCTCAAGCGCCAGTGCGGCATTCAGGATCAGTTGTGCGCCGCCTACGGCGGCATCAACTTCATCGACATGGTGCAGTATCCCTATGCCAGCGTGTCGCAGTTGTACGTGCCCAACGCCACGTGGTGGGAGCTGGAGCGCCGGCTGGCGCTGATCTTCCTCGGCCGCACGCACGACTCATCGCAGGTTCACGAGCAGGTGATCCGCGAGCTGGAGGATGCCGGCCCGAACAATAGGCGCATCCAGGCCTTGCGCGTGACCGCCGAGAAATCGCGCGATGCTGTCTATGCCGGCGATTTCGCGGCTCTGGGGCAAGCCATGATCGAGAACACCGATGCGCAGGCCAATCTCAATCCGGCATTGGTCGGTTCCGATGCCCGCCGCATCATCGAGATTGCGCAGTCCTATGGCGTGATGGGCTGGAAGGTCAACGGCGCCGGCGGCGAGGGCGGCTCGGTCACCTTGCTGTGCGGCGGCCTGTCGCACGAAAAGCGGGCCATGATTCGCGCCATCGAATCCGAAGGGAAAGGCTATCGCAGCATTCCCGTCTACCTCAGCCGTTTTGGCCTGCGCGTGTGGGAGCACGCCTGCTGCTGACTGGGACTCACCACAAAGACGCGAAGCACACGAAGGTGGCTGAATCCAACTCCCACTTTGAGTTCTTCGTGGTTGGTTCACAGGAAACGAACCACGAAGAATCAAAGGTCACGAAGGGGCGCAGGCGGGTTCATCTCGACCCACTTCGAGTTCTTCGTTTCTTCGTGGTTGGATCACAGGGACGAACCACGAAGAATCAAAGGTCACGAAGAGGCGGACTTAACCCACTCCCTCTTTGTGCTCTTTGTTTCTTTGTGGTTCATCCCGCGCGGCCGCGAAGACGCGCATCGTCTGGGCGGCAATGTGATCCCATGCGAACATCCGGCTCGCGCGCAAGCTGCCGGCCTGCAGTCTGCGACGCAGCTCAGTGTCCACCAGCACGCGCCGGATGGCATCAGCCAGCGCCGGCGGGTCATCGGGCGGGACAAATAGCGCGTTTTTTTCGTGTTGTAGTTCGGGCAGCGCCACGCGCGGCGTTGTCGTTACAATCGCGCTGCCATGCGCCAGCGCGGCCATGAGCGTTCCTCGGCGCAACGAAGCTCCGTCGCGGTAGGGCAGGGCCACGCAATCACACGCGGCAAATGCTGCGCTGACGCCACTCCCGTCGAGGAAGCCGGTGGTGATGATGTGCGTTTGCGCGCCCAACTCGCTGGCCAGTTCCATCAATCTGCGGGCGTAGCTCTGATTGGTCGGGTCGCTGTCGCCGGTTTGGCCGCCGATCAGCGCCAGCTTCACGTCCAGCCCTTGCGCCCGCAGTTCGGCCAGCGCGCGGATGAGCGTCTCGCCGCCTTTGCTCTCGTTGAGAAAGCCGAAGTAGCCTACTGTGTATGCGCTGTCCGGCGCGCCGTGCTTGCACAGCCATACGCCGCGATCGAATCCCTCGATCTTCGCCGGCGCGATGTTGCTACCGATGGAGATGCGGAACACGCGCGCCAGGCCGGCCTGCCGCAGCGTGTCTTCGTCTTCGACGTTGGTGACGATGACGGCGCGCGCCGCGCGCGCCATCGTGAGAATGGCCTGCCGGCGCAATGGGCCGGCTTTCGGGAAGAGATACGGCACGCGCAGATCGTGGAAGGTGACCACAATCGGCACGCGGCGCGACAGCATGGCCGGCAGCAGGTTGATGGCCGGGTGCATCTGGTAGGCGGCTGCCTGATATTGCAGGTTCACCACATCCGGCTGCATCTGTCGGATGAAGCCGGCCACCCGGCCCCATGTGGCCCAGCCCCAGCCCGCACACAGCCGGTGAACAGACATGCCCTCCAGGGATTCATATGCCGGCGCGCCCGGCGCTGTACGCGTCAGGATGTGGGCTTCGTGGCCGGCAGCGTGACACGCGCGCGCCAGTTCGCGGGTGAAATCCCCAAGTCCGCCCTGCAGGGGCTGAAACTCGCCGGCGATGAATGCAATGCGCATGGTCAGGAGACGGGACTCAACCAGATCAGGAACTCCCTGTTGCCGTCTGTGCCCAGGATGGGCGAATCGATCAGACCGCGCCGTTGCCAGTCATGCGCGACGCAGAACGCAGTGATGTGGTCGATGACCTGCTGATGCACATCTGGATCGCGCACAATGCCGCCTTTGCCCACCTTGTCGCGCCCGGCCTCGAACTGTGGCTTGATGAGCGCAATCACCGCGCCGGCGCTCTCGCGCAGCCAGCCAAACACCCTGGGCAAAATGAGCGTCAGCGAGATGAACGACACATCGATGACCGCCAGCTGAATCGGCTCGGGCAGCGCCTCGAGATAGCGCGCATTGACCTGCTCCATGAGGACGACGCGTGGGTCGTGGCGCAGCTTCCAGTGCAGTTGATGCCGGCCCGCATCAATGGCGTAAACACGCCGCGCGCCGCGCTGCAACAGGCAGTCGGTGAATCCGCCGGTGCTGCTGCCCACATCGGCGCAGGTCAGGCCGGCAGGATCAATCTGAAAATGGTCGAGCGCCGCTTCGAGCTTGAAGCCGCCCCGCGAGACGTACTTCGGCGGCGTCTCGACGACGATTTCGACATCGGGCGCGAACAGGCGGGCCGGCGTCTCGATCACCTGCCCGTTCACGCGCACCTCGCCGGCGCGGATCAGCCGCTGCGCCCAGTCGCGCGTGTCGGCCAGGCCGCGCGCAACCAACAGAACATCGAGTCGGGACTTTACCGGCGGCATGTTATCGCCCGTATTCCAGCCGGTCGATCAATCGGGCCGGCATGCCGGCAGCCCGCATCTTTTCCTGGGTTTGGTGGATCGGATACTCGGCGCGGTGTTGCGTCCACGTGCCGGCTGCAGTGTCGAGTAGCGCGTAGGCGGCGCGCGGGTCTCCGTCGCGCGGCTGGCCGACGCTGCCCGGGTTGGCAATGTAGCGCGAGTCTTTCTTGAACGGCAACTGGATGTTGGTCGAGGCGAACGCGACGTGGACGTTCTGAGTGCGCCCGTCTTTCACGAACAGAATGGGCACGTGCGTATGGCCGACCAGGCAATAAGTCGTCTTGACAAAGCCGAAATTCTCCTCCGCCACGCTCACGTCGGTGACATACTCCCAGATCGGCTCGCGCGGGCTGGCGTGCACCAGGCTGAAATCGCCGTGCTCTACCTGTTCGGAGCGTGCGCGAAGATAGTTCATGTTGTGCGGGGCCAGCGCGTCCTGTGTCCAGCGCACAACGGCGGCGGCGCTTTCGTGGAATGTGCGCAGGTCGAGTTTGCCGATGACGGCCCAGTCGTGGTTGCCGGCCAGGCACACGTGGGGCAGCGTGCGCAGCAAGTCAATACATTCATTCGGATCGGGGCCGTAGCCGACCACGTCGCCCAGACACCACACGATGTCATAGCTCAACTGGCGCGTCTTTGCGTCGCGCAGCACGGCTTCGAAGGCCGCCAGGTTTGAGTGAATGTCTGAGACAACAAGACAACGCATCTCGATTTTGGATTTTGGATTGATGATTTTGGATCCAGCGAGACGATCACTCAGCACTCACCACTCGTCACTTCTGGCGCTTCTGCTCTTGTTCGATCAGGTGGCGGTAGATGCCGGTCTTGAGCACCTTCAGGGACAGCGCTGCGCACTTGACGCGGTTGGTTGTCAGCGGCACCCCGATCAGATTGAGCACGTCCTGCGTTTCGAGTTTCTGCGCATCATCGATGGTTTTTCCGGCGACCTCCTCCAGCAACATGGAGGTTGCCGCCTGGCTAATGATGCAGCCGTCGCCGGTGAAGGCAATGTCCGCGATGCGCCGGCCGTCTTCGCCCAGTTGAATGTCGATGCGAATCGTGTCGCCGCACAGCGGGTTGCTTTCTTCATGCGAGATGTCGGCATGTTCGAGCGTCCCGTGGTGACGCGGGTTTTCGTAGTGATCCAACAGATTGTCGCGGTACAGATCTTCCATCAGCCGATTGTTGATTGTAAATTGACGATTGATAACGAAGGTACAGCTCTCACTTCCGGAGCGTTTTCTTCGCTTTGTAGATGCCCTCGATCAGCGCGTCGATCTCGCGCGCTTCTGTGTAGACATAGAAGCTGGCGCGGGCAGTAGCATTCACCCCCAGCCGGATATGTAACGGTTGCGCGCAGTGATGCCCGGCGCGAATGGCGATGCCTTCGCGGTCGAGCAGGGTGGCCAGGTCGTGTGGGTGGATGCCGTTCAAGGTAAACGTAAGCACGCCGCCTCGGATGGCCGGGTCGGTAGGGCCGAAAATGCGCGCCCCCGGCACTTCGCTCATGCGTTCCAGGGCATATTCGACGATGGCGCGCTCGTGCGCGCGCACCGCATCCATGCCCAGCGCGGACAGGTAATCTACCGCTGCGCCCAGGCCGATCGCCTCGACAAAAGAGGGCGTGCCGGCCTCGAACTTCAGCGGCGGGTCATTCCATGTGGCGCGCTCGAACGTGACGCTGGTGATCATGTCGCCGCCGGTCAGGAAGGGCGGCATGGCGTTCAGCAAGTCGAGCTTGCCGTACAAGATACCGATGCCGGTGGGGCCAAGCATCTTGTGGCCGGAGAATGCGTAGAAGTCGCAGTCCATGTCCTGTACATTCACCGGCATGTGTGGAACGGCCTGGCTGCCATCGACGACTACTGTCGCGCCCACACTGCGCGCCCGTGCGATGATCGGCGCAGGATCGATGATCGTCCCCAACACGTTGGACACCTGAGCAAAACTCACCAGGCGCGTTTTGGGTGTGATGAGTTCGTCGAGCCTGCTCAGATCGAGCGTCCCTTCCGCAGTGAGCGGAATGAACTTCAGCACCAGACCACGCTCTTGGGCCAGCACCATCCATGGCACAAAGTTGGCATGATGTTCAAGTTCGGTAATGACGATCTCATCGCCCGGCTGCAGAAATGCCCGGCCATAGGAGTAGGCCACCAGATTGAGCGCCTCGGTGGCGTTGCGGGTGAACACCACGGTCTCCGCGCGGGGCGCGCCGATGAACTGCGCGACTTTGGCGCGGGCCTGGTCATACAACTCAGTGCCGCGCTCGCTGAAGGTGTACACGCCGCGATGCACGTTGGCGTATGTCGAGCGGTACACGCGCTCCATGGCTTCCAGCACCTGGACCGGCTTCTGAGAGGACGCCGCACTGTCCAGAAATACCACCGGCTTGCCGTTCACCGGCTCTGACAGAATGGGAAAATCGAGTCGAACGCTCGCAGTATCCAAAGTCTTCACGTAAGTTTTGTTCCTGTCTGGCATCATTCAACAGTCACGCGCATGCGAACTTCGATGACGCCGGCGCTGCCGCAATCAACACGCAGGCGCATGATACCAGCCGGCTCATCACGATCGACTGTCCAGATCCAGGCCGCGATGCCGTTTCTGCCGGCGGTCTGGGCCGGCGCATCGGCAATCGGTTCCGGTGAAGACGCGCCGTTGTCCTCGCGCGCAATCTGGACAACGCAGCGCGCGCCGGGTTGCGTGCGTATCGTCAGCACTGCGGTTCCGCCGGCGAACACCTGCTCTGACAGCGTCTGCACCTCGATGCCGGATCCGTCGGTCTGCGTCGGCATCGTGTCGCCTGGCCCGGAGATGATGGGCGTTCGGCGCGGACGGGGTGTGTCGGTGGGCGGATACGTGGGCGTCGCCGCCAGCGCGGTGATGGTGGCAATCACCGACTGCGATGTGGCCTGAATGTCCGGCGTCGGCGATGGGCCGGGTGTGGGGGTCAGGGTGATCGTGGGTGTCACGGTTGGCGTGGCCGTTGGCTCATTCCTCGGTGTAGGCGTGGGCGGCTGGCGGGTTGGCACGAGTGCGGGGGTGTCCACGGGCGATTGCAGGGGACTGATGATTGCGCCACCTTGTACCAGACCGATTGCCCCCAGCGCCACGAGCGCCAGCACAATCACAACGACCAGATTGGCGCGGCTGCGGCCAGGCTCAGCGTTCATAAGCAGCAGTGTAACTCACTTTGCAGGCCGGCAAACAGGTCGGCCAAATATAAAGAGGCAGAAGGGTGACCAATACCCTTCTGCCCCTGTGCTGACCCAGCTCCAGCCCCCACCCGGCGTCGTTTGGGCCGGGACTATTCCTCGCTTTCCTCTTCTTCTTTCTTGCCCTTCTCGATGACCTCGACTTCGCCGGCTTCGGCGGTGACCTCTTCGACCTTCTCCTCTACGAAGCGGGTCAATCGAATCACAACGGCACCCGGGTCATCCATGACCTCGATGCCGGCGGGAATGGGCAAATCGCGCACGTAGATCGAGTCGTCGACTTTCAGGTTTGACACATCGACGGTGATGCGCTCGATCAAATCTGTCGGCAGACAGCGGATGGCGACGGCGTTCATTTCCTGCAACAGCACGCCCAAGCCGCTCTTCATGTCTGCGGATTCACCGACGTATTCGATGGCTACATCGGCGTTGATCTTGTCCGTCAAGGACACCTGGTAGAAATCGACGTGCTTGATGGCGCCCCGAATGGGGTCGCGCTGGACCTCGCGTGCGAGGACCATGTTGTCGGTGCCATCAACGTTCAAGGTGATGAGCCGGTTGCGGCCAGCCGTGCGCAGCACGGTCTGCAGTTCCTTGGCGTCTATCTGAATGCAAACCGGGTCGACACGCCGGCCGTACATGATGCCGGGAACCAGGCCGGCCCGGCGCAACGCGCCCACGCCGCGTCGAACAGTCGCGCGAGTTTGCGCCTTGAGAGTAATTGTCTCTGCCATGTTTATTCCTTTCAATCGCCCATTGCGCGCTTACGAGCGCCCGAAGCGCCCGCTACCGCTACTCACGATTGAGCCTGAAAAAGAGTCATCCTGCTTTGGGCGCAAGCCCGAAAGCGGGGCGATTATACTCCAGCCGCCCGGCGTAGAATCGTGCTCCATGGCTCGTGAAGTTTTCTTCGACCGCGCTATGGCTTCGGGTGGCACGCTGCAGGCGGTGATCAACTATGATGAGGCTGCCCTGGGGCTATGCGCTGGCATGGTAACGCCCTGGACGGTTGCCATATCGGCGGCCGGCGCGGACCTGGGCCGGCTGGTGGGGTATGAGGGCGACGCGCAGACCATTCTGAACATGCATCACCTCAAACCCGACCTGAGTGCGAAACGCGGCTTCGAGATCACCGTTTTTCGCGTGCGCGATGACTTGCGGGCCGGCCGGCTCGACGCCCAGGTGTTTGCCGCGCTCGAACGCTGGCTGCTCAAGCGTGGCTGGCGCGGCAGCATCGTGAAGCTGCTGAAGCACACCGACCCGCAGCAGGTGATTCCTGTGCGCGAGTTCTGGGTCAAGGCCCTGGGATTTGAGCTGATTCTGGCCGAGGAAGGCCGGTGGGACGAGCACGTGGTCAAACGCTGGCGCTGATCCCGGCTCACTCTGGCCGGCCTGCACGGCGTCAGACGGCCGGGCTGGGTGTGCGATCGTCTGGCGCAGGAATGTAGTCGCCCTCGATCCAACTGGAGCCGTCGGGGCGTGTCTCGCGCTTCCACACCGGCACGATTTGTTTGAGCCGGTCGATGCCGTAGCGCGCTGCCTCGAACGCCCCATCGCCGCGATGACCGGCGCTGACTGCCACCGCCACCGTCGGCTCGCCGATCGCCATCTCGCCAATCCGTTGCACCAGCGCAATGCCGTGGATGGCAGGAAACCGCGCGCGCATCTCTTGCGCCACCTGGCGCAGCTTGGCGACGGCCATATCCGTGTACGCCTCGTATTCCAGCTTGCTGGTCATCTGCTTGCCGCCGGGTGCTTGTGTATACGCCCGAACTGTGCCGGTGAAAATCACCACTGCCCCATCGTCAGGTGTTGTGAGGGCTTGTTGCAGCGCGTTCAGGTCAATCGGCGCCGGCGTGATTGCCACAACTTCCGGCCATGTCGCCTCATCGGGCGCGCCGCCGCTGACCGGCGGAAACAAAGCGACTTCGTCGGTCACTTTCACTCGTTCGCTGTTGAACGCGAATTCGCGGTTCACGGCCACCAGCGCCTGTTGCACCAGCGGGGCCAGCGCGGGGTACTGCTGCGCCACAGTTTGCCGCAGCGCCGCCACGGTCAATCCGTCGCTATCCACTGCCAGTTCGATCTCGCCGGCCTGCGCCCGGTCCTTCAAGGTCGCAAAGAGTTTGATCTTCATAGCTCAACCGTTTTGCCCCCGCTCTTGTGAACCAGGACGATGTCGCCGATGACCATGCGCCGGTCGATGGCCTTGGCCATGTCGTACAGGGTGAGGGCGGCCACGCTGACCGCCGTCAGTGCCTCCATCTCTACGCCGGTTTTGCCCACGCACTCGGCGCGCGCCGTGATCTCGATGCGCGGGCCGTCGTCTCCCTCGGTCGGCTCGCAACGCACTTCCACCTTCGTCAGGGCAATTGGGTGGCACAGCGGAATCAGATCGCTGGTCCTCTTGGCGGCCATGATGCCGGCGATGCGGGCTGCGCCCAGCGCGTCGCCCTTCTTCAGATTGCCGGCCACGATGGCGTCATATGCTGCGCGCGTCATGCGCACGCAGCCGCGCGCCTCGGCAATCCGGTGTGTGTCTGTTTTGCCGCCCACATCCACCATGTGGGCTTCGCCGCTGGCGTTCAAATGGGTCAGGCTATTTTCGGCCATCGGGTTGCTCCGCTGCTGATCTTGCTGAGGCAAGGCCCCAGGCAAGACCCTATCCGCCGATCTCGCTCATGATCCGGCTCAGCGGGATGATACCGCTGCCCAGTTCGTGTCCCCAGGGTTTGCGCCAGATGGCGGCGCGAATGAGGCCGGCCAGCTCTTCTGCCGTGGCGCCGGCGCGTAGAGGCGTCTTGATATCCAGTTCGCCGTCTTTCAGCAGGCACAATCGCAGCGTGCCGTCGGCGGTCAGACGCACGCGATTGCAACTGGCGCAGAAGGGCGCGCTCACCGGGCTGATGAAGCCGATCTCGCCGGCCGCGCCGGGGATGCGATAGACTTTGGCCTCGCCGTCCAGTCGCCCGCCGTTGAGTTCAATCAGCGTTCCAAAGCGCGCTTCGAGGCGCTGCAACATTTCGGCGGTGGTGACGATCACGGCCTGCTGGAACTCGGCCACGTCGGCGAATGGCATGACCTCCAGGAAGCGCACCTGCCAGTTGCGCTCCAGCGTCAATGCTGCCAGGTCGATCAGATCTTCTTCGTTGAAGTTGCGCACCACCACGCAGTTGATTTTGACCGGCGTCAGACCGGCTTCTTCTGCGGCAGCAATGCCGGCCAGCACGTCATCCAGCCGGCCCCAGCGTGTGATGCGATGAAACTTGTCCGGATTGAGCGAATCGAGGCTGATGTTGACGCGCCGCAGGCCGGCCTCGGCCAGCGGTCTGGCCAGTTTCGCCAGCTTGATTGCGTTGGTCGTCATGGCGATCTCGCGCGTGCCGGGGAGCTGCGCGATGTGGCGCACGATTTCGACCAGATTCGGGCGCACAGTCGGTTCGCCGCCGGTCAGCCGATACTTGTCGAAGCCGAGCAGACTGGCCGCCCGCAGCACGATGAACAACTCATTGTCGGTGAGGAGTTCTTCGGAGGGTCGGAACACCATTTGCTCTGGCATACAGTACACGCAGCGCAGGTTGCATTTGTCGGTCAGCGACACGCGCAGGTAGTGGATATGTCGGCCAAAGGCGTCGAACGCCGGCCCGGATATTGTGGCCGACGCCGGCGGCAGTGCCATGCGCTGGGCGGGGGTTATCTGAGTCATCCTGTCTACCTGCTTGCTGAGTGATGAGCCGGCACAGTGTAGCAGCAGAGGAGAGATGGGTCGGGCCGCGCGTTGCGCTTCAGGCTTCCAGTGCCTTTTTGACGATTGGCCCGGCGACTTCGAACGGCGCCTCGACGGTCTGGGTGATCGTCCCGTCCCAGAGCATTTCGATGACGGCCAGCAGGCGAGTCCCCGGCGTAAGACGAGGCAAATGCAGGGTAGGGGCCGGCCGGCGTTCCAGCGTCCCCACTACTGAGACCATGCGCAGGATTTGGCCGTCTTCGGCCACGATGCTGATGTCCATGGCCGGAAACTGCCGAAAAGGCGTCAGCCCCAGCTCGACCGTGACGCGCGTGCCATCCGGCCACGGCATCACGCGGTAATCGGTCACCCGCACGTTGTCGGGCTGCGCATGTTCGGATGGCAGATCGGATCGGTCGTTAACCAGCTTCAGTTCTTCAGGCATGGGCCGATTATAATTGAAAAGATGAGCATCTTCTTAAATTGCGCGTGATGACAGGTAAACTAACGCCATGCAACCACGACCTTTGAGCAACGACGCGCTGGCCTTTGAAACGCTGGCCATTCACGCCGGCCAATCTCCCGACCCGACCACCGGCGCGGTCATGACGCCCATCTACCAGACTTCAACCTACGCCCAGACCAGCATGGGCGAGGCCGTGTACGACTACGCCCGCACCATCAACCCGACCCGCAGCGCGTTGCAGGATTGTCTGGCCGCGCTGGAGGGAGGGCGCTACGGCCTGTCATTTGCCTCCGGCATGGCGGCCATCGACACTATTTTGCGGTTGCTCAAGCCGGGCGATCATCTGCTGGCCAGCAACGATGTGTATGGCGGCACCTTTCGCATTTTCACGAAGGTGTACGAGCAATTCGGTCTGCACTTCTCGTTTGTCGAGATGGGCGATCTGAACGCGGTGCGCGCGGCGCTGCGCGCCAATACGCGCATGGTGTGGATCGAGACGCCCACCAACCCGCTGCTCAAGGTTGCCGATATCGCCGCCATTGCCGAACTGCTTTCGTCTCATGCCGGCCGGCCGCTGCTGGTGGTGGACAACACGTTCGCCACCCCGTACCTGCAACAACCGCTCAGGCTCGGCGCGGACATCGTGACGCACAGCGTGACCAAGTATCTCGGCGGGCACAGCGATGTGGTAGGCGGCGCGGTCATCCTGAATGACGAGGCGGCCTTTGAGCGCCTGAAGTTCCTGCAAAACGCGGTCGGCGCAGTGCCCGGCCCGCTCGACTGCTTCCTCGTCCTGCGCGGCGTCAAAACGTTGCCCCTGCGCATGGAGCGGCACTGCGCCAACGCCATGCAGATCGCGCGCTTTCTGGAGTCGCATCCGGCGGTGGGGCGAGTGATCTATCCCGGCCTGCCCTCGCACCCCGGCCACGCCATCGCTGCCCGGCAAATGCGCGGCTTTGGCGGCATGATCTCGTTTGTGGTCAAGGGTGGCCCCGAGGCGGCGCGCCGCGTCGCAGAACACACCCGCATCTTCGCGCTGGCCGAATCGCTGGGCGGCGTCGAGTCGCTGATCGAAGTGCCGGCGGCCATGACGCACATGAGCGTGGCCGGCTCGCCGCTGGAAGTAGACCCGGCGCTGGTTCGCCTGTCTGTCGGTGTGGAGCATGTAGATGATCTGATCGCCGACCTGGAGCGCGCCTTGTCGCTGATCTCGATCTGATCTAGAATCCGCGCATTCGATTGGCTTCCCGCGCTCTGGCCGAATGCCGGCGCGCTGAGGCCGCGATGAACAGAGAGGAGAACCCGGCTGATGAGCTTTCGCCAGGCTATTGCTAATCGCGGCGTGATCGTCGCCGTATTGCTGTTGCAGGTTATTCCGCTATTGCTGTTCCCGGTTGAGACCTTTGCGCCGACGACACAGGAATGGTGGTTGCCGGCGCTGCTGGTGATGATGGCATTGATAGCCAGCGGCGAACTGATCTTGCGTCGCAGCGACAAGCCATGGCCGTGGTATCTGATCTCGTTTGCCCATGGCTTCAACATCATCAGTCGCATCATGATGATCTGGCCGAAAGCCACAACGGGCAGCGGCGACAACATGGCGCTCAACTGGGAATACCTGGCCCTGACTCTGGTGTCGATGCTTCTGTCGGCGCTGATGTTGTGGTACACCGAGCGGGCCAAAGTGCGCATCGGGCTGCTCAAGCATTGAAGACGAGCGAGCCGGCCCGCCAGCGATTGAAGCGCTGGCTGCCGGCTGAAGCTGCGTCTGCGCGAGGCGAGGCTGACCCGCGCTCACTCAGTCTCTGAGTCCGCGCTTTCTGTTGCCGCGACTTCAGTTGCTCGGCTGAACAGTTGCCTGATCGGCCAGCGCATCCAGCGCGCGCTGGTAAACGGCCAGATCGCCGGCGCTGAACAACACCACCCGCACCTCGTCAAACGCCTCGGGATGCTCGCGCGCAAATGCCATGACCGTCTGCAGGGCGACGGGGGCAGCGCGCTCGATAGGGTAGCCGTATGCGCCGGTGCTGATCGAGGGGAAGGCAATGCGGCGCAGTCCCCACTCGCGCGCCAGCGCCAGACTGTTGCGCCATGCGTCTGCCAGCAGTTGCGCTTCGCCGGCCTCGCCGCCTTGCCAGATCGGGCCGACGGTGTGAATGACATGGCGCGCCGGCAACAGGCCGCCGCCGGTGATGACGGCCTGGCCGGTGGGCAGCCCTTGCGGATAGTGCGACTGACGAATGCACTGGCACTCTTCCAGGATCGCCGGCCCGCCGGCGCGGTGAATGGCGCCGTCTACGCCGCCCCCGCCCATCAGGCTGCTGTTGGCCGCGTTCACAATGGCATCAACGTTCTGCTGGGTGATATCGCCCTGCGTCAAAATCAGGCGCGTCTTTCCGATCAGCCGCTCGCGCATGACTGCTCCTCATGCTGCTCCGTGTTGCAGGTCTTTGCCGGCCATCTCGTACTGCCGGAACACCTCGAAGCCAAACTTACTGTAGAAGTCCACCAGCACCAGCCAGTCGATCACACAGCCGCGCACGCCGCGCGTTTGCAGGTAGCGCAGCGCACCGTCCATCAGCGCGGCGCCATAGCCACTGCCCCGGCGGTCTGCACTCACACCGACCGATCCGAGCTGTCCCCACGGGCGAGGCAGCCGGTGCGGGTAGAAGCGATCCATCGGCCGGTATGAATCCTCGAATGTGACCAGCAGCGCAGCATCCACGCCGCGCTCACTCAACAGAATCACATAGTCCGAGATGCGACTGCCGGCCTCAAGGAGCTGGACACATTCCCAGTACCAGCCGCCGGGGAACTCGCGCTTCAGGAAGCCGAGCAGGGCGTCTTTGTCTTCGGGCTGCGCCGGCCTGACCGTGACACCTTTGGCTTTCAGGGCGGTGGCAGGCGTGGTGTAGCCGGCCAGATCGCGCGCCATGTCGCAACAAACGCCGCTGCGCGAGTAGCCCAGCCGCTCGAAGAAAGCGGCGCTGCCCAGTTCCAACGGCGGGCCGGGCACAAACGTGCGCGCGCTGGCTCCGACGGTTACGCTGGCGCAACCCTGCCCGCGTAGCCAGGTCTCGGCCCAGGCGACCAGCGCGCGACCGATCCCGCGCCGTTGATGCGACGGCGCCACGGCCAGCGCGTCGATGTGGCCAGAGTAGGGCGCGCTGGCGTATGGCTCTTTCATCACGCTGGCCAGCACAAAGCCGGCCGGCTGCTCGTCAAACACAGCGATCTGGCCGGCCTGATGCCGGCCCTGCCCGTTCCAGTAACCCGGGTCAGTGTTGTAGCGCATGAAGCGCTGGCTGAACGAAAGGTCTGCGCCACAGGCTGCGTTCCAGATGCGTGTGGCGGCGTCAATGTGAGCAGGTGACTGGGGGTCGAAAGTGCCTAATGTCATGGTTCACCACGCAGGTCACAGAGCGCGCTGACCGCTCATTGCGCCTGTCTCCCTCTTTGTGACCTTCATTGCTGTGTGGTTCGCTTCAGCGCGGCAGGCGATGATCTCGGTCGGGCAGTGGCGGGAAGGCCGCGTGCGGCTCCTGCTGATACCAGTAGCCAACCGAGGCGATTTCGTCGGTGAGCGGCTGGAATTTGCTATTCGGCCACCAGCCCAGCGCCTGCATGGTCACTTTCAGGTCGTGCCGGAAGCGGATGGGGTCCATGATGTGCCAGCGATACAGGCCGTGCTTGGGCACACGCCCGGCTTCGCGCTGCCACAGCGGGTAGCCGGTGTACAGGCTGGAGAAGGTGTCCTCGAAGCCCCATGCGCCGCAGAAGTAATCTTCGGTGCCGGTGCCGCAGATGGTGGGATATTCGGTGTCGCCGTCCAGGTAGAACATGATCTCGCCCTCGCCCCACCAGCCGTCTGAGAACTGCGCCCAGGCCATGAAGGTGCCGACGTACTGGCCGTTTCCCTTGATACCGTCCAGAATGACGTGCTCCGGGTATTCGCGGGTGGTCATGCTGATGCGCCATTGCGCATGGAACAGGCCCAGGTCGGGCGGCAGTTGGCCGAGCGCGTAGGTGATCTGGTAGAAGAAGCCGCCGATGTCCTCATGGCGCTGGTTCTCGATGGTGATTCTGAAGGACTTGTAGAAAGGCATCGGCCAGTAAGAATTGAAACCGCCGCTGGGGTTGACGGCCACCGCCAGCGAGTTGACGTTGTAGCGCAAGCCATGGCCGTTGGCGAAGAAGTCGCCCAGCGGTGTCTCGACCGAGGGAGTGTCTTCGCCGTCCCAGTACATGCGCAGCACGCAATCGCGGTAGGCGTTGGGATGCACGGTGATCCAGATGTGCTGGATCAACCCCTGCCCTGTGACATCGGCGAGTGTGGTGGTGCTGCCTTTCTCCAGGGTGATGCAGGGGCGCACTTTCCAGCCTTTGCCGAGCTGGCTGGCCGGATTGTTGGCGTCGGGGATGGCTTTGGCGCCGCCGGCCCGGCTGCCGTCGGGGTTCTCGGCGCTGATCGAGCGCGTCTCGAAATCGCCCAACACCGGCAACGCTCCCAGTCCAAACTGTCGGTTGTTCAACAACATGATCGATTCTCCTCCTTCGTAGCTCAACGTTTGTTGCTCAACATGGCTGACTCAGGGCGCGCATGAGCGCCGTGCTCTGCGACAGTGTACACAAAATGCGCTAATTGCTTTGTCGATTGCACACACCCTGATTGACCCTGTTCTGTGCGCTGCTCTCTGTTGTCTGCTGTCTGCGTTCTGCTAGAACCCGTTGCTCATCCCGCCGTCTACGGGCAGCACCACGCTGTTGACATAGCACGCTGCCGGCGAGCACAGATAGACTGCCGCGTAGCCCACGTCCATCGTGTCACCCAGCCGGCCCATCGGTGTGCGTTGTAGGATGCGAGTGCGTCGCGCCGGGTCGCCCTCCAGCGCCTTCAGGCTCAACGCCGTCTCGATCCACCCCGGCGCGATTGCGTTGACCCGCACGCCGTGTGGGGACAGTTCTACCGCCAGCACGCGCATCAGCCCGATCAGCGCAGACTTGGCTGCGCCATAGGCAGCCACTTGTGGCACGCCGAACAGGGCCGTCATCGAAGCGATCAACAGCAGCGACCCGCGCCCGCGCCCGGCCATGCGCTGGCCGGCCTCCCGGCACAGGGCAAACCCGCCGAACAAATGCGTGTGAATGATGCGCGCGAACTCCTCGTCACGGGTGTCGAGGGCCGGCTTCTTCAGGTGATTGCCGGCGTTGCTCACCACGATGTCTAGCGGCCCGTGCTGCGCCTCGGCCTGCTCGATCAGGCCCGGTATCGATGCCAGATCGTTGATGTCGTGCTGGATGAATGATGCGTTGTGGCCCAGCTCGGCGCAAGCCTGCTCCAGCGGTTCGCGCCGCCGGCCGGTCAGAATCACGCGCGCGCCAGCTTCGCACATCGCGCGCGCCATCGCCAGCCCCAGGCCAGTTCCCCCGCCGGTGATGAGCGCCAGTTGGTTGTCCAGTCGAAATGCATTCATGTTGTCACACCAATCCTGAATCGCCAATCGTCAATCTTGTATGTAAAGGGAGGAGGGCGGGCCTATTCTTGCTCGATGATCTGGATGGCTGCGCGCATCCAGCCCAGGGCATAGGCCATGCCGGCATGCCAGGGCGCGGCGCAACTCATCTGCGGCGTGTGATCGGGAATCAGCACGCCGTCCCATCCATTGCGATGCAGGATGCGCAGCACGCGCGCCATGTCCAGATCCCCTTCGTCCACAAACACCTCCACATAGCGCGGCACTTTGCCTTTCACGTTGCGGAAGTGGATGTAGCCGAGTTTATTCTCCCGGCTGTACTGATCGACCAGCGCGTAGACATCGCCCTCGGTCATCTCCTGCAACGTGCCCAGGCAGCACTCGATGCCATTGGCTGGGCTGGGTTTCAAGTCAAGCACGCGCTGGTACAGGTGTGGTTGATACACCAGCCGGGCTGTGCCGCGCAGGGTGGGCATGGGCGGGTCGTCGGGATGCAGCGCCAGCATGACGCCGGCTTCTTCTGCCACCGGCACAACTTCGTCCAGAAAGCGGCGCAGCCGATCCCACAGTTGCTCAGAGGTGACCTGCACGATTCCCTTTGGATTTTCGGGATCGAACTGCTGCGCATCGTAGACCATGTTCCACACCATGCCGGCGGGAATAGGCGTTTCTTCCGGCCCGTCTTTGCCCAGAAAGCCCACCGACTCGGCGCCGCCGCGCGCCCACGGCCCGGCCACATGTCCCCACACGCCGGCGATGCTGAAGTTGTAGCCCATTACCGGGATGCCGGCGCGCCCCACGTTGCGCACCATCGTCTTGATGTTCTCGATTTGTTCGGCGCGGCGCGGGCCGTCGAGCAGCACATCGTGCCAGTGCGCGGGGTCGAAGTTTTCCAGCGCAGCCAGTTCCAGCCCTTCAGCATTGATCGCCTTGCGCAGTTCGATCAGCTCTTCGGCGCTCCAGATGCGCTGAGGATCGCCGGCCAGCCCCCACTCCGCGCCTTTGCCGGTCGCCGAAGGCAGGCTGGGCGCCTTGCTGAAATAATCTGTCAGATGCGCGACGATGTGCGTCGCGCCGGTCTGCAGGGCGAAACGAAAGTTGTCGCGCGTCAACATGTGGCGATACAGGCCCAGTCCCAGTTTCATATTTCCAGACATCCTCCAGGGTGAAAGGTTGAGCGCATTGTAGTGCGCCGCCGGCTCCCGCGCATGGTTGACGTGCGCAATATCGCCGGCGGGTGTTCAATCGCTGCGTAGAGGACAACACGCATGACAGGCATTGCCTTGAACGAAGACAACAGTCATTTCTTTTTCACCCGCGCTGGCCGGCCGCTGGGCGCGGCGCTGATAGATGAGTGGGTCGGTCAATATGCCGGCACGCAGGTAGACACACTGTTGCTGTGCCCCAACTGCATGCGAACCAGTTACGCCAGCCAGGTGTGGGATCCCATCTGGCGCGGCTATGATCCCGCCGGCCCCGACGACCAACCCCTGCTGGCCAGTCTTGCGCCAGAGAATCGCGTCGGCGCGCGCAACTGGATTCACACCGCCTGGCAGCTTGACCAGATGGGCATCGACGTGTACGCGCGCTGGATTGCCCGTTGCCGGCAGCACGGCCTGTCCCCCTGGCTGACCATGCGTATGAATGACGTGCACAACGTGGATGACGAACGTTGCTACATCCACAGCGAGTTCTGGCGTGAACATCCCGAATACCGGCGCGTTCCGTATCGATTTGTCGAATGGCCCGACCGCGCTTTCGACTATGCGCAGCCGGCAGTACGCCAACACCACCTCACCCTCATCCACGAACTGGCCGAACGCTATGACTTCGATGGCCTGGAACTGGACTGGATGCGCTTTGGCTTTCACTTCTGCCCCGGTCACGAAGCCGAAGGCTGCGCCATCCTGACCGGGTTCACCGCTCAAGTGCGCCGGCTGCTGGATGACTGGCAGCGCCGGCGCGGACATCGCATTCGCCTGGGTGCGCGCGTGCCCTCGCGTCCGCAAACAGCCCTCGGCCTGGGTATGGATGCCGTGGCCTGGGCGCGACAGGGCTTGATCGACTGGCTGGTGATTACACCGTTCTGGGCAACTGCCGAGACTGACATGCCGGTGCAGGTGTGGCGGCAATTGCTGGCCGGCACGGCTGTCGAGTTGGCTGCCGGCCTGGAAGTGCTGCTCAGGCCATACCCCGGCTATCCGCGTTTCCACACCAACTCGCTGGAGACGGCGCGCGGCGCGGCGGCAGCCTTGCTCGATCAGGGCGCAGATCGCATCTATTTGTTCAACTACATGGATTCACAGACCGCCATCGACGACCTGGAGCATTACCCGCTCTTGCTGCGCGAGATCGGCGATCTGAGCACTCTGGCCGACAAACCCCGCCGACATGTGCTGACCTTTGCCGACACCTGGGCGCCGGGCGAGCCGCGCGCGCTGCCACTGCCGGTCACAGTTTCGGCCGGCAGCTGGCACGTATTCCGCCTGCCGATCGGCCCACAGCCAACACAAGGCCGGGCACAGGTTGTGCTGGGCGTTGAGGAGGGTGACGTGAACGGGCTTCAAGTGTGGGTGAATGGCGTGTTGTGCGGGGCAGCCGGCCCCGTGGCGCCGTCGCAGCCGGCGCCCGATACGCCAACTTGTGCCTGTGACGTACCGCTTGCCGCCCTGCAACGCGGCTACAACGTGATCGAGCTGCATCCCGCCACATCCCTCCGTATCGGCTGGGTCGAACTGGCTGTGCTGGCGGATGAGGGCAGATGACAGACGACAGAGGACAGACAACAGACAACAGACAACAGATGTACGGCGCCCATTCCCGCTTTTCGTCCGCCAATCCCAACTCCCAAGTCCACAATCCAAAATCCAAAATCGAACAGAGGAGGTTTCAATGGCTACGACTGTGCTCCAAGACGAGGTTTTCCCCATTATGGGCTGGGCCGGCCCCAGCAACGAGATGATCCGCGAGGACGTGATGCGAGGCATGGCCGAGGCCGGCTTCACGATCAGCCACTCCAGCGTCAGCGGCGGGCTGGATGACGTTCGACGCGCGCTCGATGTGGCGGCAGATGCCGGCATTCGTCTGTTGGTGGTGCATTCGGCCTGGCACGTCGGCGACGACTTCCAGTTCGATGCCGCGCGCCGGCAGCTGATCCAGGGCATGGTCGAGGCGATCCGCGATCACCCCGGCCTGTACGGCTACCACCTGCGCGACGAGCCGCGCTTTCATCTGCTATCCCTGCTGGCTGAAGTGCAGCGCTTCATCCGCGAACTGGACGGCTACCACCTGTGCTATATCAACCATTTCCCGCCCATCGAAGGGTGGGGCGCGCCGACGGCCGAGGCATTCTGGCGGCGCTACATCGAGCTGGCCCGGCCCCAGATGCTCAGCTTCGACCATTACCCCATCACCATCGGCACGGATGAGGAAATCCGCCGGCTGGCCGGCGCGCCGTACGTCTTTGCGCCGCACAAGATCATCGTCAAACCCGATTTCTTTAGTTGCCTGGAGTTGCTGCGCAACCTGTCCAACGCCACCGGCTTGCCCTTCTGGGCGTTCACGTGCAGCGTGCGGCATGGGCCGTATCCCACGCCGGCCGAGGGGCACATGCGGTTCCAGCTCATGAATGATCTGGCGTATGGCGCCAGGGGGCTGCAATACTTCACCTATGCCCACGACAACGCCATGGTGCGGCCCGACGCCAGCACCACCGAAACGTGGGAGCTGGCCCGCCGCATCAACCGCGACATTCTGGCGCTGGCGCCGGCGCTGCAACCTCTGCGCAACGTTGGCGTGTTCCGCACCGGACCGCTGTGGAGCGGCACGCAGCATCTGCACCGCAGCCATCTGCCGCCCCTGGTGGACTGCGAAGGCGATCCGGTCACCATCGGCTTCTTCCAGGACGCCGAAGATCGCCTATACCTGATGGTGGTGAATGGCAGCCCGTGCGACTGGGCGCGCATCACTCTGAAGGTCGATGTGGCGCAGCCCGGTGACAAGCTGTACGTGTTCGACCTGGCGGCCCGGTCGTTCCGGGAATTGTGGCCGCCCGATCCGCGCAGTCAAATGGTCACGCTCGCGCCGGGGGAAGGCCGGCTGTTCAAGGTGGGCGGCGCCGGGCTGGGCGTCAACTTCTAGCGGCTCGCGTCTGCCGGGCGGCATGTCAGATGTCCTGTTCGGCCAGCGGCGGTCGGTTCACCTGTTCAACCGACCGCCGCTGCGTTTAACATTGTTAAAACGCAACTTTAAGCTGCGCTGGCCGTGAAAAAGATTGACAAGCGTAAGTCGAACCATAAAATCAAAGATTGATAACCGGCTTGGTTTGGAAAGGAAAGGAACACAGCGAGCAAGCAATTCCGCTTGAGACATGTCGAGCAATCAGACTTTTACCGTGCACGTCAACGGCGCGCAGCCACGCGCAGCCACGACCTCACTCACCGGCGCGCTCCCCTCATCCATCGGCTCCACAGAAGATACTGCCGGGGCATCTGCCGACCCTTCGAAACGCAACCGGGATGCCGGTGCTTTGCGTGTTGCATTGCTGGTGTCGATTGACCGAAATGCCCCCCCCACGCCCCAGGATGCCCCTTACGACATTCTGGCCGAATTAGATAGCGAGAAAACGGCCTACTCGTATGCCGCTGCGCTGCTATCGCGGGGATACGAAGTGCAGGCGCACGAGGGCAATGCGCATCTGCCGGAGTGGCTGGCAGCCTGGCAGCCCGATATTTGCTTCAACGTGTGTGAAGGGTTTGTCGGTGAGAGCCGCGAGGCGCAGGTGCCGGGTATTCTGGAGATGATGGGCCTGCGCTACACTGGCCCCGGCCCGCTGGCCGCTGCTGTCACCCAGGACAAGCCGACCACGCAGCGCATACTGCATTACCACGGCATTCGCATCCCTCTGTTTCAGGTGTTCGAGTCGCCCGACGACACCCCCCGCGCGGACTTTGCATATCCGCTGTTTGTCAAGCCGGCCCATGAGGGCACCGGCATGGGCATCCGCAACAACAGCATCGTGCGCAACGAGCGCCAGTTGCGCGAACAGGTGGCGTGGACGATCGAGTCCTACCGCCAGCCGGCGCTGGTCGAGAGCTACATCGAGGGCAAGGACATCACCTGCGGCCTGGTTGGCAACAACGATGATGTTCACTTCTTCCCCATCACCGAAGTGGACTTTAGCGGCTACCCGCCCGATCTGGAGCCAATCTACGGCGTGCAGCAGAAAGTAGACTACGCCGACTACTATCGCAACAAGTGCCCGGCCCCGCTGGGCGAAAGACTGACCGCCGAAGTGCGCCGCCTGACGCATCAGGTGTTCAAGGTCACTGGATGTCGGGACTATGGGCGGGTCGATTTTCGCCTGACCGATGATGGCCAGCTATACGTCCTCGAAATCAACAGCCTGCCCGGCATCACCCCGCACAGTGATCTGACCCTGATGGCCGAAGCCGAAGGCTGGACACACGCCGATCTGGTCTGCGCGGTGCTCGACGCCGCGCTTAAGCGATATGGCATGGCGGAATTCAGCCCGGTTGCCGTTCTCAACGGAAGTCGGGCCGCGTAGGAAAGCGATGGAACGCGACGGCGAACGGCGGAAACGACGGCAGCAGCGCCACAACAACAAACCGGGTCGGCCTTCTATGAGACAGCGCGTTGTGCTTTTGTATGGCGTGGACGAACAGAGCTATGACTTCGAAGCAGCCGCGACTCGCGCGCTGATCGGCAATGCGTCGGCGGCGCTAGCGGCGCGTGGGTGGGTGGTCGAGCCGGTTGAGGTGAATCACGATATGGCCGGGGCGCTCAAGCCGTACTCGCCGGACGACTGGTTGGTGTTCAACCTGTGCGAGGGATCGCCGGCCCAGGCGTTTTACTACGCCAAGACAGCCCGCGTTCTGTCGGCCATGGGATACACCTTCACCGGCGCCGATCACGTCTCACTGGACCTGACGCAATTCAAGTGGAAAATGAAGAGCGCGCTTCAGCAACACAACGTGCCCACCCCGCGCTGGATCGTGGCTGAAGACCCCGCCGAAATTTGTCAAGATGCGCTCGCCGAAGACTTTTTCCCGGCCATCGTCAAGCCGGCCAACGAGCATTGTTCCTATGGCATCACCCGCGACTCGGTGGTGATGAATCTGGACGAGGCGCAGTGCCAGGCGGCGCGGATCATCGAGGAATTCAGCGGGCCGGCGCTGATCGAGGAGTTTCTGGACAGCGCCGAGTACAACGTGTCGGTGTGGGGCAGTTCGCGCCCGGCCGTGCTGGGCATTTCCACCATGACCTACGACGCCTTCGACGATCTCCGCGACCGGCTGTGCACCTTCGAGGCCAAGTGGGATCCCTCGTCCGAGCCGTATCAGCGCATTCCGGCTATTTGTCCCGCTCCCCTGTCGCCCGAGCTAAAGGCCGAAATCGAGGCCGTGTCTGTCGCCGCCTATGTTGCGCTGGGGTGCCGCGACTATGGCCGCATCGACCTGCGGCTGAAGAACGGCCACCCCATGGTGCTCGATGTGAACAGCAATTGCGATGTCTGCCCGGATGGCGGCTTCGCCACGGCTGCCGCTGCCGCCGGCCTGACCTATGGCGAAATGATGGAGCAGATCTTGCGCTTTGCGCTGGAGCGCAGCCGGCAGCCGGTCGATCAGCCTGTCGATGACGCGATCGGCGTGTGGACTCCACAGACGGGTGGCATGCTGGCGACCGTGTGAGTGATATGTGATGATCGAGACAGCCCCGACTATGACTGCCCTGCGCAATCGGGAGAACACCATTCTGCGTGTTGTGCCCGCGTCACCCGACGATCGGCTGACTGTGCGCAGCCTGATTCTGAACTCGGGCATTTTCGGCCTGGCAGACGCCGATTGCGTGGATGACATGTTCCTGCAGAGCCTGCGTCAGCCGTCCGATGACAACTATCGGTTTTTGTCATGCTGGGAGGAAAGCCCGCCGCTGTCTTCCCGCATGATTGGATTTGCTTGCTGTGGGCGAGAAGCGCTCACGAAAGGCGCGTGGGATTTGTTTTGGATCTGTGTGGACCGCGCAGCGCGCGGCAAAGGGGCCGGCGGCCTGTTATTGACCGAGGCGCAGCGATTGGCAATTGAGGATGGTGCGCGCCTGATGGTCATCTACACTTCGTCGACCGACATTTACACCCCGGCCCGCAAGCTGTACGAGTCGCAACGATTTACCCGCGTGGCCGTCGTGCCCGACTATTACGCCGACGGTGACGACCTGTTCATTTACTCAAAGCGGCTGAAGTAGAGGAGTATTGAGATGCTGCAAGCGAAACCTCGAGTGCCAGTGCTGTTGCTCTACAACTATTACAAGAGCTGGTCTGCCGAGGAGACTCAGGAGGCCAGGCGGCACGCCGGCTACATGGTCGAGTGTCTGGAGGCGATCGGCCATCCGGTTCGCATCGTGGAGTTCTGGAAGGATGTGACCGAGGTCATGAAGCGCTTCGACCCGGCCAAATGGATCGTTTTCAATTGGTGCGAAGGCATCGAAGACGAAGTGGGGGGCGATGCCCGCGTGTGCGCCGACCTCGACGCCATGGGATTTTCCTACACCGGCAACCCGCCGGCGGCGCTGCGGCTGTCCGTCGAGAAGGGCCGCGCCAAGCGTCTGCTTCAACGCTGGGACATCCCCACACCCGCCGGCCGCGAGTTCAAATCTGCCGACGACATTGTTGCGTGGGACCATTTCCCGGCCATCGTCAAGCCGGTCAGCCAGCACTGCTCGGCCGGCGTCACCCGAGATGCTGTCGTGCACGACCTGGACAGCCTGCGTCAGCGCGTGGCATACGTCAACGAAACATTTAGAGAGGCGGCCCTGGTCGAGCAGTTCGTGGATGGACGCGAGATCAACGTGGGCGTGTGGGGCAATGGCCGGCCACGTGTGCTCCCGCTGCGCGAGATTGATTTCTCCGCCATCCAAAATCCTTTCCACCGCATGGTGACCTGGGACAGCAAATGGGTACCCACCAGTGTGGACTGGAATGCCATGCCCGTCATCACCGAGGTGCAAGCTTCAGACGAGTTGCGCGCCCGGATCGAGCGTATCGTGCTGGACACGTATCGCGTGTTTGGCTGCCGCGACTATGCGCGTGTCGATCTGCGCGTCGACCGCCAGGGTCAGCCGTATGTCGTCGATGTCAATCCCAACCCCGACATCACGGCCGACGGTGGATTCATCGGCGCATGCCGGGCCGCTGGCTACTCCTATGGCGAAGCGGTTAGCAACATCATCCAGATGGCCGTCGCCCGGCGCAATCGACGCCAGGCGCTGTTCGCCACGATGCAGCAACGCCGGCTGGCGGCTGGGGCCGCACTACAGCCGGTTGCGCTGGCCGGCGGTTGATCGCGCGACACTGACCCTCCCGCAGACGCGCCATCTGCGGGAAGCTGGACGCCGGCTCACTCGCGCTGAAAGACGTGATCGACTGCCACCTGAAAGCCGGGCAGCGTGGCCGATGTGGCGACTTCGCCGGCCTTGAACGCGCCATGCTCCCGGTAGGTGCCCCCCTCCAGCGCAAGCACGCTGATCGTCGAAAGCAGCGGATCAACAATCCAGTATTCGGGAATCCCGGCCTGCGCATACTCGCGCCGTTTGGTGGTCAGATCATGCTCACGATCGCTGCTGACCACTTCCATCACCAGGTCGGCGCCCTCCCAGTATTCCTCGCGCCGGCGCTGCGCGTGCTCAGCGCGCATGAACACAACGTCCGGTTCGCGGAATTTCCCCGGCCACAGCCTGACCCGAATCCCGGCCGGAAGCACGACCCCCAGCCTTAGCGCAGCCACAAACTCGAACAGCAGTCGGTAGAGCAAGCCAACGATGAGCTGGTGGCTTTGAGTGGGCATTTCCAATACCTCGATGCAGCCTTGCGAGTATTCCACGCGCCGATGCGTGTCCAGCGCCAGGTATTCCTCCTCGCTCCACTGGCCCTGGGGCGGAAACAACAGTGCGATGTCCCAGGCCGGTTCCGGCGACTGGGCGGCTGTGGACGTTGCTTCTGAGTTCGTCTCCGAGTGGGAAAAGACCGTAGACGGCAGACCCGTTCGAGCATCCATAGGGGGATGATACTATGGCTGACTGGGCAGCATCACAATCGGGTGCATTTCCCTGCCCGGCAATATGCGCGCCGGGTTGTAGGGCAAGCCGCCGGGCTTCCGCCGGGCTTCCGCCGGGCTTCCGCCGGGCTTGCCCGGCGGCTATCACAACGGCGAGACGTCCTATATCTCCGGCTTCAGGATGAAGCGTTCGATGGCGACCGCCGCGCCGTCTTCGTGGATGGGCGGCGCGATCCAGTCGGCCACAGCCTGCGCTGCCGGGCTGCCGTTGCCCATGGCCACCCCGACGCCGGCCCATTCGATCATCGAGGTGTCGTTGTCCTGATCGCCGATTGCCATGACGCGCTCACGCGGGATGCTCAGGTATTGCGCCAGCCAGGCCAGGCCGGCCCCTTTCGTCGCGCCCAGCGGATTGACTTCGATGAAACGCGCATGGGATTGGACGACGCTAGCGCGCTCTCCCACCAGCCGGCCCAGCGCGCTCAGAATCAGGCCGGCATCGGGCGGCTCGATGATGAACAGCACCTTGTCCGGGTCACCCCCGGCCAGCGCGCCGCACACGTCTGTGTGCAGCGAGTAGTCCTTGCCCAGCAGCGATTCATAGAAAGTGTCGTCGTAACGCTTCGACGACATGAACATGTCGCCATTCAAGTAGGCGACCACCTGCCACTGCGGATAGGCGCGCTCCATCTCGATCAATTCGCAGGCTAGTATGTGAGGCAGGGTGAGGTGGCGCAGCGCGCGCCGCGCGGTTGTGTCATAGACCAGCCCCCCTTGCAGGCACAGAATCGGCGCGTTCACGTTGATCATCTCTGCGTAGGGCAGCGTGACGCCAGGGGGCCGGCCGGTGGCAATGGTGACGCAAACCCCGCGCGCTTTGGCTTCCTGTATGGCGGCCATGACGCGCGGCGAGATGACAAACTGTTCGCTCAACACCGTGCCATCGAGATCGAAGGCCAGCAAGCGGATGGGAGAGGTGGTGCTGAAGTTGGATGTTTCCATGGTTTCAAGTAGGCACAACCACACTTAATACGCGGTCCAGCCCGGCCAGATCCTTGTCCAGCGTGACGCGCGCCGAGGGCAACAATTCGCCAGCGACGCGCAACGCGGCCGGCCCCTGTGATGCGCCAATCTCGAAGAACGCCGCCCCGCCCGGCAGCAGATGCGCGGGCAACTGGCCCAGCAGCCGGCGCACCAGCGCCAGGCCATCTCCCCCGCCGTCCAGCGCCACGCGCGGTTCGTGCGCCTGTATTTCGGGCGGCAGCGCCTCGATCTCTTCTGTGGTGACGTAGGGCAGGTTGGCGGCGATGACGCGCGCTCGGTAGGGGGTGTTATCCAGCAAGTCTGCCTGCGCGAACTCGATGCGGTCAGCAACACCGTGCCGGCCAGCATTGATGCGCGCCACATCCAGCGCCTCGGCCGAGACGTCGGTTGCCGCCAGGCGCGCGCCGGGGGCGTGTCTGGCAATGGCAATGGCAATGGCTCCGCTGCCTGTGCCCACGTCAATCGCATCCACATGGCCCGCATCCGTCTGCGGCGCATGATCTTGGCTGGGGGCACGCAAGTGTTCCAGTGCCCGCTCCACCAGCATCTCCGTCTCCGGACGTGGAATCAGGACGCGGGAGTCAATGATGAAATCCAGTCCGTAGAACTCGCGGCGGCCGAGCAGATAGGCCAGCGGTTCACGCGCCAGCGCGCGCGTGATCAGCCGCTCGAAAGCGTCTGCCTGTTCCGTGCTGAGGGGGTGGTCGTTGTGCGCGACCAGCCACTCGCGGGGCTTGTCCAGCGCAGCGGCCAGCAGCAGGCGCGCAGTCAGTGTCGGGCTGTCGATGCCGGCCTGCTGGAAGCGGGCCATGGCAGTCCGAAGAGTCGTTTCCACGCTCGCTTGCGCCACGTCGCCCACTTCAGATTGCCGCAGCCTGAAGGCGCTCGGCCTGCTCGCGTGCTGCCATCTCGTCAATGAATTCGTCCAGGTCGCCATTCAGAACCGCGTCGAGCCGGTACAACGACTTCTCCAAACGGTGATCGGTGACGCGGTTTTGCGGGAAGTTGTAGGTGCGGATTTTCTCGCTGCGCTCGCCGGTGCCGACCTGGTCGCGTCGCGCTTCGGTGATGGCGGCATCGACCTTGCCCTGCTCGATGGCGTACAGGCGGGCGCGCAGGATGCTCATGGCGCGCAGGCGGTTCTGGAGCTGGCTGCGCTCGTCCTGGCACTGCACGACCATGCCGGTGGGAATGTGGCGCAGCCGCACAGCGGTTGAGTTCTTCTGCACGTTCTGGCCGCCGGCCCCTTGCGACTTGTAGACCTCCATCTCGATGTCCTTGTCCGGGATGTTGATCTCCACTTCGTCCACCTGGGGCAGGACGGCGACGGTGGCGGTGCTGGTGTGAATGCGGCCACTGGCTTCGGTAGCCGGCACGCGCTGCACACGATGCACGCCGCTTTCGAACTTCAGCCGGGAATAGGCGCCCTTGCCGCGCACGGTGAAGATCACTTCCTTGTAGCCGCCGATGCCGGTTTCATTCTCGTCCAGAATCTCCACTTTCCAGCCGTGCTCCTCGGCATAGCGGCTGTACATGCGCGCGAGATCGGCTGCAAACAACCCGGCTTCGTCGCCGCCGGCGCCGGCGCGAATCTCGACGATGACATCCCTGTCGTCGTTGGGATCTTTGGGCACGAGCTGCATCTGCAATTGCGAGTGCAGGGTTTCGATCCGGCGCTTAAGCGGCTCGATCTCTGCGCGCGCCATGTCTGCCAGATCGGCATCATCGCTGTCGGCCAGCGTCTCGGCTTCGGCCAGGTCATTTCTGGCCTTCATCCAGGCGCGGTACTTTTCGACGATTTCCTGCAACTCGCTCTGCTGGCGGGCGAGTTCGGCATAGCGTGTGTAGTCGTTGGCAATGGCCGGGTCGGCCATCTGCGCCGTCAGCTCTTGATAGCGTGCTTCGATGCTTGCCAGTTTTTCTTCCATCTTTGTGCTTGCGTGGGCGCCGGCGCGACCGGGAACAGGGCCGGGCGGCTCTGTGATCCTGTGGCCGTCGGGTCAGCGCGAAATATGGAGTGTGTACAGCCTGAGGTCTTTGCCGCCGAATTTGTATTTGTAGTCCTCATTGCCCTGCAAAAAGTCAAAGGCGCGGCGGCGGTCATGGATGGCTTTCTGGATCAATCGCCCCAGCAAGACCTGGCCGGGGCTGAGATAGGCGTATTTTTGCGGGTCGAGACCGGAGTTGTACACCAGCACGGTGTTGTCGTACACGAAATTGAGATAGGTTGCCGCGCGGTCGCCGTTCACTTCGAGGAACGACAGTTCGAGCCAGCCGGCCTCGAACATGGCGCGCGCGGCCATGCGAAAGAAACGGTTCATGCGCGGCGTCATGAACGCGGCTTTGCTGGGCATGGACGCCACCATCAGCCGGATGAAGTCGTCCATGTCGCGGTCGAGCGTTGCGGCATCCTGCGCGAACACAAGTCTCACTTCGTCGCCGGCGCGGCGCAGCTTGCGCGCCAGTTCGCGGCGCTCCTTGCCGTCCAGCATCGCCAGATAATCGTCGAAGGTGGCCGGCAACTGGACGATCGGGCAGACATCCTCGAAGCGCGTTTCGACCTGCCATCCGCGCGCGGCGGCCAGCGGCGGGAGCAATGACAGCGTGGGCGACGTTTCGGGGATGTTGCACAGGCCGATTTCGCGCCACGCCGGGCAGTCATCGCCGGCCAGATGATCGAGCAGTGCCTCCAGGCAGGCCGGCTCCTGTCCCTGCTCGAAAATGAAGTCCAGGTAGTCGGACACCTCGCGGCATCCCACGAACGCCACCGGGGCGCCGCTGATCTCGCCGCTGCTGAAAAACAACGGCGCGATTCCGGCCAGGTGGTCGGCTTCGTCGCGCATTGTCAGCACGCGCAGATCGCCTTCGCCCAGCCCCTGCCACCACACCTGCTGCCACTCGCGGGTCAAAAACAACGTGTTGGTGGCCGAGCGCCGGAGCAACGGGTTCCATTCATTCGCCAGCAGGTCAAACACATCCGGCGAGGTGTAGATGTTTGTTTTCACGGCCGTTCAACTCGATACGCAACGCCCAATACGCACGATGCAACACGCAAGACGTATTCTGTGGTGCGTATAGCGTATTGGTCAGGGGGTGGCAAGCGCCATTTCCTCTGCGGTTTCCTCTTCCTTGCCTTCTTCGACGCGCCACACGCGATCGGGTGCGATCAGTTTGTCGATAAACAGGACGCCCTCCAGATGGTCGATTTCGTGTTGCAAGACGCGCGCCACCCAGCCCTCGGCCTCCAGCCGGATGCGGTTGCCCTCGCGGTCCAGCGCTTTCACGACAATGCGCCAGGGCCGCTCGACCTCGCCGCGCCAGCCGGGAATGGACAGGCAGCCCTCCTGGTTCTCCCAGGTCTCTTCCGATTGGCGCACGATCTCCGGGTTGACCAGCGCGTAGGTGACGCCGCTGCCGGGGATCTTGTCATTGGCTTCGATCTCCACCACCAGGGCGCGTTGCAGCACGCCGACTTGCGGCGCGGCCAGACCCACGCCGTTGCCGGCGCGCATGGTTTCGATCATATCGTCGAGAAGTTTCTGCGTATCTTTGTTGACCTTCTCCACTTTCCTGGCTTTGCGCCGCAGAACTGGGTCACCGATTTTTCGAATCTCTCTGATCATACCGGCTCACTTGTGACATCCCCTGTCAATGAACTCAATCGCCCCCCTATCTTACGCTATCCTGGTTTCCGTCCTGGCCCGAGTCGCGCTTGTGCAAACCTCTCAGGTCGTCGTAGATGGCGATCCACTCCGCCAGCTCGCGGTTGCGTTGCTCGGCTTCTCTGGCGCGCTGGCTGGCGGCGTAGGCTTCGAGCCGGGTGGTGATGTCGCGCTGCACACCATGCGGGTTGTAGACGCGCTCGAATACCAATGCCCCCTCTGCGCCGCCGGTTCGCACGGTCACATCGCCCATGTCGAACAACAAGTCAACCACGCCGCGAGTGGCAGAAGTCACGTTCTGCACGGCGCCCATGCCAGCTTGCCGGCGTTGTGTGCCGCGCAGACCGAACGGCGAGCGTTTGCTGTCGATGATGCGATCTGGCGTGACGATGTAGATGTCGTTGCGCCAGTCTTCGTACTCCCAGAGAAACCATACAAACAGGCCGGCGCCGATAGCCCCCATCAGGACAGCTGGGATGATCTGAGACAACAGCTCCTGGATTTGCTGTTGAGTGGCGATCAGCGCTACCAGCGTGACCGTGTAAATCAACCACACCGCGAATTGCAGACCGGCCCGTTGCACCAATACCAGCCAGTGTTTGCGATACGTGATCTGATCGCCTTCGACCAGTCGCATCCGGGGAAGAACGGTCTGGCGCAGCCGGCCCAGTGTGGCCCAGATCTGCCCGAAACGATGCCGAAATAGCCTGGGGCGAGTCGTCTTGCGCTCGATGGATTTGGCCGGTGCGCGCTCGGCCAAACCCAGCTCGCGCCGCAACTCGGCCCGGATTCTGGCCCGCTCGGTCAGGTGACTGGCGCTCAAAGCCCGTGCGCGCTCCACAAAGATTTGATAACTGACGTCGTCCGGTTTACCGATATCCTGGAACACAATCCGCGACTTGGCGCCCAGCGCCTCGATGGAGATATTGCCAATGTCCAGCAGCAGAAACACCATCGTCTGCAGAATGTTCGTGCCTTCGCGGATTACGGTGATATCCTGCACTCTGTTGAGTGGAATTTCATCCTGGTCATCACGAATGAGCAGCACTCGTTCGCGGTGCACGATGCGCTGGTCGGTGACGGCCAGAAAGTCATTCTGCCAGTCGATGAAAGACCAGATCAGAAACAGCGCAGCCGGCACAATGATCACGCTCAACAGTATCGGCAGCATGGCGCCCAGAAACTCGGCTGCCGGCGTCACAGTCAGCAGGCCGATCAGCGTCCCGACAATTGCGAGCGTGATAATGACAATTCGGGCAAATACCCACCAGTGCCGCTTCTCAAAAACGATCACCGTCTCATCGGGCCGCAGCCAGTCGATGCGTCGCACCTTATCCAGCACGTCCAGCGCCTCTTGCGAATACACCAGGCGCGACTTGATATCCGGGCGCCGGCTCAACAGGTCCTGGAAGTCCTTGCGCGGCAGATACCACAGCATCGTCTTTGGCTCAAGCGCTTCGGCGGTGTCGCGGCAGCGAATGCCGGTGAGGAACGACAGCTCGTTGAACACGCCCCCGGGATTGACCACCCGGCGCCGCTCGATATCGTGCTGGTCGGTCCAGCGCACCGCGACACGCCCCCGGCGCAGAATGTACAGGTTGGCGTTGTCGCTTCCGATCTCGTAGACCAACTGGCCTTGGTTGGCAGAGTCTGAGTGCAGGAGCGCGGCCACGAATTTGAACTCGTCATCTGTCAGGCGCGAAAACAGTGGCAGGCTGCGCAACGCCATCATCACATCGCGCGAGGGGTCGCCGGATGGCTGAGCGGCGCGCGACCCTGGCGGGCCGGCGCTGAACAGGGTGTCGCTCGCAGCCCTGTTGGCGCCAGGGCTATTGTAGAGTCCGCTGTCCATGCCTGATGTCACAGGCCATTTTACGCGGCTTGAATTCGGCCGGCCTCTATTGCTTCGCTCGCGCGGATGCCCACGCCACGCGCCACGCGAACTGAACGAGT
Organism: Thermoflexales bacterium; assembly: GCA_034431495.1. GTDB lineage: Bacteria > Chloroflexota > Anaerolineae > J036 > Brachytrichaceae > Roseilinea. Next base: position 1,841 of record DAOUDB010000136.1, on the reverse strand, counting down.
GCCAGTTGCCGGCGCCAGCGCCGTGGCTCGCGCAGCAGGCGATATAGCCATTCTAGACCGGCATCTTGCATCCATTTCGGCGCGCGTTGTTGTGCGCCGGCCAGAAAATCGAACGCGCCGCCCACGCCCATCCCTACCAGCCCCGGCGGTTCGTCGGCGGGGCGGTCAACGCTATAGATCATCGGCAGATTGCGCGCCAGCCACAGGTCCTGGGCCGGCGCGCCATACGCCACGAACAACAGGTTGGGGCGCGCCTTTCGCACACGCGCCACGATGTCTGCCTCGTCTTCCATGCGCGGCGAGCCGGCATGAGTCCCCGTGACCAGCAGGCCGCTGTACTTGAACGCCATGATGGCTGCCGCGCGCTCGGCTATGCCCTCGCGCGCTCCCAGGAAGAATGCGCGCCAGCGGTTTTGCGACCCTGCGGCGCACAGAGACTCCACCAGGTCCACGCCGGCAACTCGCTCTCGCAAAGGGCGCCCCATCCGCCGTGCAGCCCACAGCACACCCGCGCCATCCGGCACGTTCAGCGCAGTCTTGTCGAGCACCTGGGCGAATGTCGGATTGCGTTGGGCAGCCATGATGAACTCGGGGTTGACTGTGGCGATCTGGTGCGCCCCCCCGCCCGCCATCAGAGTCATCACGCGATCGCACGTTTCCGCCGAGGTGACATCATCGATGCGCACACCCAGGATGCGGAGCGCCGGCGCGTGGCGCTCGACAGACACGGCGTTGAGCGATGATGTTGGAGTCATGTGAGTGAGGAGCTGCGGCATGTCAACGCCTCCAGGATCACGCGCGCGCAATCCTGCCAGTTAAAACGTGCCACATTGCGGACGCCGGCAGCGATCAGCCGGGATCGAATCGCCGGATCATACATGGTCTGGATCAGGCCGTCGCCGATGGCCTGCTCGTCCAGCGGGTTCACCAGAACTGCCCCGTCGCCGGCCACCTCGGGCAAGGACGATGTGTTGCTGCACACCACCGGCACGCCGGCCAATTGCGCTTCCAGCACAGGAAAGCCAAATCCCTCGTGGAGGGATGGGAAAGCCAGCGCGCGCGCAATGCTTAATAGCGATGCTTTCTCTTCGTCCGTAATGTAGCCGATCAGGCGCACGCTGCGCGATAGCCCCTGCGCTTCGATATCGCGCCGCACCTGCGCGGCTTCGCCACCCCAGCCGGCAGCGCCGGCCAGCACTAGCAGCGGGGCCGGCAGGTCGGCCGGGGAGTTTGCCAGCACCTGCCGCCACGCTCGAATCAGGCGGCGCAGGTTCTTGCGGGGTTGCAGCGTCCCCACATGCAGCACGATGGTCTGGCCACCATCCAGACCCAGCCGGCGCAGTGTCGCCCGGCGCTGGTCGTCAGACACGTTTGGCAGCCTCACGGCGCCGGGATATGCCACACGGATGCGATCGAGCGGCGCGCCATAGAAGCGATGGATGTCCTGGCGGGTCGCTTCGGAATCGGCGATGATGAATGATGCGTAGCGCGCCGCAAATCGGGCGCTCCAGTCCAGATAGAGGCGTTGTCGCCAGGGATGCGCCGACGGGAAACGCCGGTAGCCGATGTCGTGCAGCGTGACCACGCTGCGCATCCGGCCGGCTTGCCCCGGCAGCGCGAACGTGATCGGCAGGACGTGCGCAGGAATGAACAGTGCATCGGGCGGCCGGCGCATGATCTCGATGCCCAGGCCGATGTGCGTCCACAGCCGGCGCCGGCGGATCGGGCGGATGTGCGCCTCGCGCTGGGGCTTTTCTATATCCATAGCAAGCGTGTTCACGGCCTGCTCGTATCGTGTGTAAAGCCGGAAGCCGTGCTGTGGCGCAAGCTCCATCAGCGCC
>DAOUDB010000135.1:0-11045 GCA_034431495.1 Thermoflexales bacterium | reverse complement strand
AGGGGAACAGTGGTGCGTGTTAACCAACGGCGACGAGTACCGGCTATACAACGCGCACGCGCCGGTCGACGCAGAGGAGAAGTTGTTTCGCACTGTGCGCATTTCCGATGCCGGCCAGCACACTTTCACGCTTGACACGATCGAGTTGCTGTCGAAGGACAAAATGGGCGAGAAGCAGCTCGACGTGCTGTGGAACGCTCACTTCGTGGACCGGCGGATCAAAAGCGAACTGGAGAGTCTGGTGCAAAGTCAGGACGCGGCGTTGTTGCGCTTGCTGAACAAGCGCATCCCGAACCTGACCAGGAAAGAGATCCGGTCCTCGTTGCAACGGGCCAGTGTGCGGGTGGACTTTCCGCGCTTGCCGCAGACAGCGGCTGGTTCAGGGCAGATCACGGGCGAAAAAGCCCTGGGGCGGCGTCATGGTCTTTGCCCTGTCCGGGTTACTCTTGTTGGGATGCGCGAGCGGCGCAACACCTCATGAGCCGGCTATGAGAATCGGCGCGTCGGCCGGCATGGTTGAGGTGTCGCTGACTGTGGACACCAAAGGCCATGTGAGCGTGTCAGCCGGTGTGAAGAAGGAACCGGCTTTCAAACTCGGCGATGCAGACGGCAGCGTGCTGCGCGACACATACGAGATTGGCCGGAAGTTCCAGCTTGTCTTCGACAATCACGAACACGTGCGCCAGATCAGCGGCGAAAACGACAGCATTATTATGGCAGGATGATCTGGCTTGGGGATGTTGGGCAAGTGTTCATTTTGTATGACGGCGACACCTGGCAAAATCTCGGCGGCGACATCGACACAGTTCTGAGATCTCATTCGGCGGTCCGCGCGCGCTTGGGCCGTGCACACGGTGAGGCGCAATCGTATACGGCTTGCGCCGGCCATACGAGTCGCAGCGGCGTGATTACCGCCTTTGTCAGCGACCCGGACGGTGGCATCTTGTCGTGGAGTATCGTGAGCCAGAGCTACACACCTGCGGAGTGGTCCTATCGCGCCGATCTCACTTTCATCGGTTGCCCCTGACACACCTCATCCATCGCATTTTCTGCGCCACTCCCACGGCCCTTGCCCATCAACATACCGACACACTTCTCGAGCGCGCGTTGGCACGGCCCCGGCCACGCTGCAATCCCTCTCGCACACCCACGTCTAAGCGTTTTCTGACGCCTTTCTTCGCCTGCGTCCGATTGACACCGGCCCGCAGCTTTGTACAATCCAAACACTAGAACGTTTGTTCTGGTGACGATATGGCAACTCCGAAGCGACAACGGTTGGACAAAGCAATCTCGCTGCTGCAAGACCGATATGGTCCGCGCATCGCGCAGCCCGCTTCCCGGCTGTCCGTCGGCCCGCTGCCACACATCGCCACCGGCTTCACCCGGCTCGACGCTCTCACCGGTTGCGGCGGCATCCCGCTCGGCGCAATCACACTCCTCACCGGCCGCACCACCTCCGGCAAGCTCACCCTGGCCTACAAGGCGCTGGCCTACGCCCAACAATGCGAGGGCGGTCCCGGCGCACGACCGATCCGCCGCAGTACCCACCCCCTCCGCGACGTCGCCATTCTCGACCTGACCCTCACCGCCAACCCCGACTACCTGGCCCGCTGCGGCATCGACCTGGCCCACATTCTGTTCGTCCGCGTTCCAGCCGGCCAGGGTGCTGTCGACGTGGTGTTCGAGCTGGCCCGTGACCGCAGCCTGCGCGCTGTGGTCGTCGATGGCATCGCCGACTTGCTGCACGACCGGCGCGCGGCAAGCTACTTCGACGCCGCGCTGCCGCAATTGAGCATGATGCTCAAGACATTACCCTGCGCGGTGATCTTCCTGGACGAGCCGCAACCGCCGTGGTTGCGCTGGTTGCGGCCGGGCAGCGGGGCAATCGCGCACTACGCCGCGCTGCACATCGACCTCAAGCACGAACGCTGGCTGGAGCGCAACGGCGTGTTGGTGGGATATGAGTCGCAGGCGCAGGTCGTGCGCAGCCGCTGGGCGAGAGGCGGGCAGACGGCGCCGGTGGCTGTGGAGTTCAATGGCGCCGTTAAAGCGCGCGAAACCTGGTGAACACAGACTTTCCGATTTTTGATTTTGGATTTGCGATTGAAGATTCCTGACTCCTCCCCCTGCCATGAGCGTCCTGTGTTGCCACATCCCCGATTTCCTGTTCGCTGTGACGCGCCGGCATGAGCCTGAACTCGAGCGCGCAGAACGGCCGATCGCGTTGCTCGGCAGCGACCAGACCGTGTGGGCCGCCTCACTCCCGGCGCGCGCAGAAGGCGTCCGTGCCGGCATGTCGTCACACCAGGCCCGCGCGCGTTGCCCCGACGTGTGCCTGCGCCCGCTCGACACCTCAGCGTGCGAGGCTGAACATCACGCACTGCTCGGCGTCCTGGCGCGCACCGGCCTGCCCACCGAAGCGCAGGACTGGGGCACGGTTTACGTCGACCTGCGCCCCGTCACGGCGGGAAAGAACGACGCGCAATATGTGTGCGCCGACCTGGGCCGACAGGTGCGACGCGAACTCGGTGCGGCGCTCCAGCCAGCACTGGGCTGGGACTCCGGCAAGTTCACCGCCTGCGCCGCCGCTATCCGCTGCCGACCCGGCCAGATGCGCTTGATCGGTCCACGCGACGAGGCCAGCTTCCTCGACCCGCTGCCCGTCACACTGCTGCCGTTGCCATTTGCGACAGCGCAGCAATTGGACTGGCTGGGCATTCGCACGCTGGGCCAGTTCGGACGCCTGCCCGCCGCCGCCGTCCGGCAACGCTTCGGCCCGGCCGGGGTACTGGCGCAACGCTGGGCGCAAGGCCACGACGACCGGCCGGTGCAGGTCGCCGTCAACGAGACCCCGCCGCCGATTGAAGTGGATCTGGACGGCCCGACTGCATCGCACGACCTTGCGTTGGAACGGGCCATGCAAGCATTGAGAGCACCGCTGAAGGCGCTGGCAACGCGACTGGAAGGCTGCCGGCGCGTGCGGCTAGAGTTGCGATTCGCGGATGGTTCCGAGCAGCGCGCAGACCGTGCCCTGCTCGAGGCTGCCTGCCAGCCAGCGATCCTGCGCGCGGCCATCGGCCAGGAGTTGCGACGGGCAATATGGCCGGCAGAATTGGCGGCGCTGCGCGTGATCCTGCTCGACGTGGCCGAACTCAAGCCTGACCAGCTCACGCTATTTGCCGAACTCGACACAGCCGCTGTGGCGCGCGCGCCGCTTGACACGCTGGTAACCAGACTCAGTCCGCGCTATGGGCCGGCGTTCGCGCGGGCGCAGGTGCACGACGCCGGTCACCCCGTGCCCGAACGACGCTTCAGTTTCATCACTGCCACTGCTCACCCTCCCGCAGGTTCAACACATCACCCCATAGGAGGGTAGACCGCAGTCATGACGCGATTGTGGACAGAAGGAGAAACCATCACGGTTCGGCTGAGTGAGCGCGGCTGGCCGATCGAGTTCACCTGGCAGGGTCGGCTGCACGGCGTGCAGATCATCCGCCAGCGCTGGCAGATCGACACCGACTGGTGGACCGATCAAGGGCGCGCATGGCGCGAATATCTTGCGCTGACCACCACAGACGGCCTGTTGTGCGTAGTGTACTTCGACCTGCTCAATCAAAGCTGGCATCTTTCGTCGGTATACGACTAACGCCACCCTCTCCTGACCCCGTGTACGCCGAACTGCATTGTCACAGCTACTTCTCCCTGCTCGACGCCGCGTCGTCGCCAGAGGCCCTCGTCGCGCGCGCGAAGGCGCTGGGTCTGCGCGCGCTGGCGCTCACCGATCACAGCAGCCTGGCCGGCGCCGTGCGCTTCCAGGTAGCGGCAAAGCAAGCCGACCTGCGCGCCATCATCGGCGCAGAGATCGCGCTGGACGACACAGATCACCTCGGACGGAGTCCGCCGCATCTCACGCTGCTGGCCGAAACCCAACAGGGCTACGCGAACCTGTGCCGGCTGCTCACCGCAGCGCATCTGCGCCCAGTAAGCGCGGGCGAGAACGCAACCGGCCCGATGAACAACGACGCCTGGCCCGGCAAGAGCGAACCGCTGGTGACGTGGGAATCGCTCCATGCGCATCGCGCCGGTCTGATCGCGCTCACGGGTTGCCGGCGCGGGGCGGTGGCTTCTGCGCTGTTGCGACAGGATGTTGAGCAGGCGCGCGCGGCTGCCAGCCGGCTGCGCGAGCTGTTCGGGCGCGCGCAGGTGTATGTCGAACTGCAACAGCATTACCTGCCTGGCGACGACCGCCTGCTGCGTGGCCTGATCGCGCTGGCCGAAGCGTTCGATCTGCCGTGTGTAGCCACCAACAACACCCACTACGCCACACAGGATGAAAGCCGATTGCGCGACGCTCTCATCGCCATCCGCCACATCGAGTCGCTGAACGCCGCCCGCGTGGCCGGGCGCCTGCCGGCCAACACCACCTGGGCGCTGGCATCGCCTGACGAGATGGCGCGCCGGTTCGCTCGGCTGCCGGATGCGCTCCGCAACACGCTTGAGATCGCCGAGCGCTGCGGCGCCTCGCTCGACTTCTCGGAGCGCCGCCTGCCGGCCTTTGCTGCGCCGGACGGCTTGACCGAGTTCGAGTTTCTGTACAAGCTATGCCACGACCAACTGCCGCGCCGCTACCTGCGCCTCACACCGGCGATTCTCAAACAGCTCGCTCACGAACTCGACGTGATCGACCGCGCCGGTCTGGCCGGCTACTTCCTCATCGTATGGGACCTGGTGCGTTTTGCCCGCGCGCGCGGCATCCGGTGTCAGGGGCGCGGCTCGGCCGCCAACTCGCTGGTGGCCTATCTGCTCGGCATCACCGCCATCGACCCGTTGCGCCATCATCTGTTGTTCGAGCGATTCCTCAGCGACGACAGCCACACCATGCCGGATATCGACCTGGACTTCGCAGCCGACCGGCGTGAAGAGGTCATCCAATACGTATACGAGACCTACGGGGCCGATCACACCGCCATGGTATGCAATGTGGTGACGTACCAGGCCCGCAGCGCGTTGCGCGATCTGGGCAAGGCGCTGGACTTTCCGGCGCCGGCAGTGGAACGACTGGCGCGCTCGCTCGACACCCACTCGTGTCAGCAGGCCGCCGACCAGTTGCTGGCGCAGATCGATGATGACGCGCCGAACGACCATCCACTCCGCGCGCTGGCCGGCCTGATGCGCCAGATCGACGGCTGCCCGCGCCATCTATCCATCCACACCGGCGGCATGCTCATCACCGGCCCGCGCCTCGATGAGCTCGTTCCGCTCGAACGCGCGACCATGCCCGGCCGCGTGGTGTGCCAGTGGGACAAGGATTCGGTCGAGGACGCCGGCCTGATCAAGATCGACCTGCTCGGCCTGCGCACGCTGGGCATGATCAGCGAAGCGCTCGGCCACATCGCGGATCAAACCGGCCAGCCGCCGCCCGACCTGGATGCGCTGAATCCCGACGACCCGGCGCTGTACGAGATGCTCCGGCAAGCCGACACAATCGGGGCCTTTCAGGTCGAAAGCCGCGCCCAGCAACAGATGCTGCCACGCCTGAAACCGGAGCGCTTCGACGACATCGTGATCGAGGTCGCCATCGTGCGGCCCGGCCCGATCCAGGGCGGGGCTGTCCATCCTTACCTGCGCCGACGCTCGGGCGAGGAGCCGGTGACCTACCTGCACCCCTCCCTGGAGCCGGCGCTGGCTGAGACGCTGGGTGTGCTGCTGTTTCAGGAGCAAGCCATCCGGGTCGCTGTGGTTGCGGCCGGCCTCTCGCCGGGCGAGGCCGACCAGTTGCGACGGGCCATGTCGCGGGCGCGCTCGACCGAAGCCATGCTGGCGCTGGGTGATCGGTTCATGGCTGGAGCGGTGCAGCAAGGCATGAGCCGGGAAACGGCGGCGGCAGTGTTCCAGCAATTATCGGGCTTCGCGGGATTCGGATTCTGCAAGTCGCACGCGGCGTCGTTTGCCTGGATCGCATATCAGACATTGTGGCTGAAACACTACTACCCGGTGGCGTTCTACTGCGCCTTGCTCAATCAGCAGCCGATGGGGTTCTATCCGGTCGAGGTGGTGGTGGGCGATATGCGCCGCCATGGGATCGCGTTGCTGCCGCCGGATATCAACCAGAGTATGTGGAAATATGCCCCAGCCCTCCCCTGTCAAACGGAGGAGGGATCGAAGGGGGCGATTCGCGTCGGTCTGAGCGCGGTGGCCGGACTGGGGGAGCACGCCTGGCAACGCATCGCCACAGCGCGCGAGGCCGGCATCTTCACCAGCCTGCTTAACCTGTGCGCGCGCACGCGGCTGCCCCGCGACACAATTGCCGACCTCATCCGCGCCGGCGCGCTCGACGCTTTCGATACAACACCGAATGGCCGGCGCAATCTGTTGTGGGCGCTGGGCGAGATCGACTACGCGCCGGACGAATTGCCATGGTCGCCCATTGTCACGCCCGTTGACTTGCCCGAACTGGAGGCGCAGGAACAGATGGCCTGGGAGTACGAGTTGCTGCGCCTGTCGCCGATGGGGCAGGTCATGCAGTTCCACCGCGAGGCGCTGAACCGGGCCGGCGTGCTGAGCGTGGCAGCGGCGAAACAACAGCCGGCCGGCCGGCGGGTGCGCGTGGCCGGCATGCAGGCGGTGCGCCAGCGCCCGCCCACGGCAAAGGGCGTGGCGTTCCTGTCGCTGGAGGACGAGACCGGCCTGCTGGACGCGGTCGTGCGGCCGGAGGTGTACGAACGGTATCGCGCCGCGCTAAAATCGCGCGCGGTCGTGGTAGAGGGCGCGATGCAATCGGCGTCCGGCGCGCTCAGCCTGCTGGCGTATCGGATCACAGGATTCAGCCTGCCGGGGCCGGATGCGCGTTAGGTGTGCGCCGGCGCATTTCATCGCCGGGGCAACGCGTGAATCTGCGCGCCGGGCGCGATACCCCTGCCCGTAGCTTCATGCATACTCAAGCCCACATCTCGCGGCGCGCGCCGGCCGATGACACAGCAGGCGGGGCAAGTGACGGCACGGCGCCCAAGTCATCCGTATTCACAGTTGCATCCCGCGTCATCGTCGCTCGCCACTGCGCCGCCGGCGAGCGGCCAGCCCATGGGACTGAACCAACACGTATAATCATCACGACAACCAGCTGCAATCATTCCATTCTGCGGAGCAGCAGACATTGGCCGAGCGCCTTGCCAGGAGATCGTTCACCGGCAGCCTCACCTGCGTCTCTCGCGCATGAGCGCCGAAGCGCGGGGACAACGCGAGGAAGATGATTCATGTTGCGTATTGGTCTGAATCCATACGGCCTGACTTACACGCTTGGCCTGCAAGGGGCCGGCACACCGCGCGCCAATCCCCATCCGATCGGCCTGAACGGCTATCTTGACATCGCGGAGGAACTGGGCGTCCGCGCAGTTGAACTCGATTTCGGGATGGCGCGCGCGCTCGACGCAGAAGGCACAGCGGCGTTGCGCGACCGGCTGCATGCACAGGACATCACGCCCGTCATCAGCGCCGGCCTGGCAGCCGTCACCGATGCCATCGCCTTTGCGCCTCGCGTCGGCGCAAAGGTGGTGCGCCTGGGATTGACGCCGGTGCTGTGTGGAGATCGCGCCGAACTGGGCGCCGGCTGGCCGGAGATGGTGTCCAATGTGCGTCGCTCGCTGATGGCAGCAGCGCCCATCGCCGTTCAGCATGGCCTGTCGCTCGCCATCGAAGATCACCAGGACTTCACCAGCGCCGAACTGATCGAGTTGTGCGAGACGTGCGGGCCGGGCATCGGCATTTGCCTCGACACGGCCAATCCGCTTTCGGTTGGCGAAGAGCCGATGACGTTCGCGTCTGCCGTAGCGCCCTACCTTCGTCACGTGCATTTGAAGGACTACTGGGTGCAATGGACCGACGAAGGCTACCGGCTGATCCGCTGCCCCGTCGGCGACGGCGTGATTCCCTTCAACAAAATCCTACGCCTTCTGACAGCGCACCAGCCTGAGCTGACTGCCTGCATCGAGATCGGCGCGCTGTATGCGCGCCACATCCGGCTGCTGACGCCGGCATGGTGGCAGGGCTACACAGAACGGCCAGCGCGCGACCTGGCTGCTGCGCTGGGCGCTGCGCGCGTGGGGCGTCTGCCCGAAAGCGCCGAATGGCGCACACCGTGGGAACTGGAAGCCGACGGGCAAACCGTGATCGACTACGAGATTGGCCAGGTTCGCAAGAGCGCAGCCAACCTGCGCGCGCTGGGGTGGCTGTGAAGCCGCTCTCAATCCGACTCTGACACACAAATTTGTTCAGCGCCCCGTAAACGGGGCGCGTGAACTTTACAGGATGGGAACATGGACAAGGAGCTGTCATTGACTGTGAATGCACTGGATCTGTTTCGCCTGGAGGGCCGGCGGGCTGTGGTGACCGGCGGCGCGCGCGGGCTGGGCGAGGTGATGGCCACCGCGCTGGCGCAGGCCGGCGCCGATGTGGCCATTGTCAGTCGCACGCTCGATGATTGCCGGGCGACAGCCGAGGCAATTGCCGGGCGAACCGGCCGGCGCGCTATTGCCGTCGCTGCCGATATGACGCGCGCCGACGAGGTGGAGCGCATGGCCGGCGAAGTGGAGCAGACACTGGGGCCGGTTGACATCCTGATCAACAGCGCCGGCGTGAACGTGCGCGGCGCCGCGCACGAACTGGCCGAGTCCGATTGGGACCTGGTTGTGAACGTGAACCTGAAAGCGCCGTTTCTGTGCGCCCGGCGTTTCGGCCCGCGCATGTGCGAACGCGGCTGGGGCCGGATCATCAACATGGGGTCGATCCTGTCTGTGATCGCCATGCCGGGGCGCGCGCCCTACGCCTCGGCCAAGGCCGGCGTGGTCAATCTCACGCGCGTGCTGGCGCTGGAATGGGCGAACTCTGGCGTCACCGTCAACGCGATCTGCCCCGGCCCATTCGCCACCGAGATCAACCGCCCTATCCTGAATGACCCGGTGAAATACAAAGCGTTTGTCGAAAAGCTGCCGATTGGCCGGTGGGGCGAGTTGCACGAGATCGCCGGGCCGGCGCTGTTCCTCGCTTCCGACGCGGCTTCGTTCATCACCGGCAGCACCCTGTTCGTCGATGGCGGTTGGACGGCGCAGTAGCAAGGAACGAGGAAGAAGGAAGAAGAACACGCACTACGCACTACGCAACACGCAACACGCAACACGCAACACAAACGAGGGTATTGAATGAGCAGCATGGATCGCCTTCCGGCAGATAGTGTGGCGCTGGTGACCGGTTCGGGGCGCGGACTGGGCTACACGATTGCGACGCGATTGGCCGAACTGGGCGCGGCGGTCGCCATTCATGACATCGATGAGACCGCGCCGGCAGCCTTCGGCGAGGCGGCCAATCTGACGGAAGCAGCGGCCCGCCTGCGCCAACTGGGAGCCAAAGTCACAGCCGTGACCGGCAACGTGGGCGACGAACACGCCGTCCAGGCGATGGTCGATCACACCACCGCTGAACTGGGGCCGATCACCATCCTGGTCAATTGCGCCGGCGGAGACATTGCTGCCAAAAGCAACATGAAGCCGCAGCCGAATGATGCGCTGCACATCCCGATTGAAGATCTGCGCGCCATCATGGATCGCAACCTGATCGGCACCATGTTGGTGTGCCGGGCCGTGTGTCCCGGCATGATCGAACGACAGCGCGGCTCGGTGATCAACATCGCATCGGTGGCAGCGCATGTGGGCATCACCAACGAAGTCACCTACGCAGTGGCCAAGGCCGGCATTGTGCACTACACGCGTTGCCTGGCTGCAACCCTGCGCGCATCGGGCGCCCGCGCTAACGTCGTTAGCCCCGGCCCAACCATGACCGCGCGCTTCCTGGCCACGCGCAAGACAGACCCAACATGGGTGGATAACGCCTCGCCCTCCCTGGAGCGTTACGGAAAGCCCGAAGAAGTGGCCGATGTGGTGGCTTTTCTGGCCGGGGATGGCGCCCGCTTTGTCACCGGACAGGTGCTCCGCGTCGACGGTGGCATGTCGCTGTATGCGGCATAGCAGACAAAGGAAGAAGGAGGAAGGAAGAATCCGCACAGCACACAACACGCACTACGCAATAGGCACCACGCAATACGAAAGACAGAGCCGGGCGGGACCAAATCAAGTATGATTCGGCCATGGCAATCACCCACCTGTCCCCCTCCAAACGCGCGTCCGTTTTCGTGGCGTTGATGGCGACTGCGGCACTGATCGCCGGCTGCAGCGAACCAACACCCGTCCCCCCAACCGAGACCGCGACAGCACTGCCAGCGCCTACAGCGACAACAGCACCCACCGCCACACCACAGCCGACAGCCACCCCCGAGCCAACATCCGAGCCAACCGCCGAGCCTGTTGAAAAGGCTGTCGTGCCGCGCGATGCGCTGGCCGGCACAAGCTGGTCGGTGCGCACGTTCGGCCCGCTGCGCGCGCAAACCCGGCTGGTGCGCGGCACAACCCTCACGCTGAAGTTCGGGAACGAGGGCGAGGTGAGCGGCTCATCCGGCTGCAACACTTTCACCAGCAGCTACACGATCGAGGGCGACACGATCGACATCCAGCCGCCGGCGCGCACGCGCAAATCGTGCGGGCCGCTCACCATGCGCCAGGAATACTACTACCTGGAAGCGCTGGAGCAAGCAATCCGCTTCACCGTCAACGGCGACCAATTGCGACTGATCTACAACCGGGGCCGGGGCGCAATCAACCTGACGCTGGTCGAGGAGTATGATGAGTCGAACGACGCCAACGCACCGATGGGCGCCTACCAGACCACGATCTTCGTCGGGCCGCAACTGATGGATTGCGATGGGGCCGGGCAGAAGTGCCTGGCGATCCGCGTGGAGGGCGAGGGCCGCTATCTGCCGTACAACGGGAACATCGCCGGCTTTGACTATGTGGAAGGCTATCAGTACGAGCTGAAGGTGCAGGCTCAGCCGGTCGCCAATCCTGAACCCGGCGCGCCTGCGATTCAATACACCCTGATCGAGGTCGTGCGCCGCGAGCAGGCTCAGGCTGCGCCGACGCCGGGCGCTGTCGCACAGGGCA
>DAOUDB010000134.1:0-1976 GCA_034431495.1 Thermoflexales bacterium | reverse complement strand
GTCGCGCCGCGCGGCGCCATACAGCGTGTCGCCGGCGATTGGAAACCCGATCGAGGCGAAGTGCACGCGCAATTGGTGTGTGCGGCCGGTTGCCGGCTGGGCGCGCACAAACGAATAGACCGCCCCCCGGCTTAGCGTGACGGTGGCCGGCGTTGCGCTGGCAGAACTGCTGGCCGGCAGTTCAATGACACGGCCCCCGGCCTCGAAGATCTCTGCCACGGCGTACTCCGTGAGCGCCGCTCGCCCATCCATGACCACAGCCATGCGCTTGCGGTTCGATGGGTCTCGGTCGATGGGCTTGTTGATGATCCCCCGCGCCGGCTGCATCGCGCCGACGCACAGCGCCAGATAGAGCTTTTTCACCGCGCGCGCTTTGAACTGCGCTTGCAACGCGCGGTGGGCGGCGGGAGTTTTTGCGATCAGCACGACGCCGCTGGTTTCCTTGTCCAGCCGGTGCACGATCCCTGGCCGATCCTTGTCGCCGACGCCGGCGATTTCTGGCGCATGGCTCAGCAGCGCATTGGCAAGCGTGCCGCTGGGATTGCCGGCCCCTGGATGCACGACCAGGCCGGCCGGCTTGTTGATCGCCAGCACATCGTCATCTTCATACAGGATATCGAGCGGGATGTTTTCAGCAATCAGGCTGTCGGGGGTCGGCGTGTCTGGCAGGGCGACATCGATCACGTCTCCTGCCCGCGTTCGATAGCTCGCGTCTCGGATCACCCCATTCACAGAGACGCAGCCTTGCTCGATGAGGCGCTGCGCCGCGCTGCGCGTGATATCCGGCAACAACGCCACCACGATCTTGTCAAGCCGGTCGGTGCGCGGCGCGGCAAACGTGCGCCGCCGGACCGTCTGCGTCATAACACCCCAACCCTCAATCTTTCTTTAATCCTCACCCTTTGGCTGCCTTGAGGGCCTGTGCGAGTTCGCCCACGTCCTCGAAAACGGCATCGGCCTGGATCGGGCTGGTGTTTGCCAACTGGCGATCGGTGACGCCGCTCAATACCAGGATGGTGGGCAAGCCGGCGCGCTGGCCGCCCACGATATCAGTGTCAAGTCGGTCACCGATGACGGCCGTATCGGCCGGCGAGCCGCCCATGCGCGCCATCGATTGCAGCAGCATGTCGGGCTGAGGCTTGCCGATGATGATGGGGTCAACGTCTGTAGCTGCCCGTAGCAGGGCCAGAGTCGCGCCGTTGCCGGGCACGATGCCTCGCGCTTCGGGGTAGGTCACATCGGGGTTGGTGCCGATGAATACTGCGCCGGCGCGGATGAGCAGACAGGCTTCGGCCAGCTTGGCGTACGTCAGGTTGCGATCCCACCCCACGACGACGTGGGTCGCCCCGGCCGACTGGTCTGGCGGGACAACGGTCAACCCGGCCTGCTCCAACTCTTTCACCAGCCCGGCTTCCCCAATCGCATAGATGCGCGCCTCAGGGGCGCGCGCTTTCAGGTAGGCTGCTGTTGCCTGCGGCGATGTCATAATCTCATCTGGCTCGACACGCACACCAAAGCCGGCCAGTTTCTTCTGATACGCTTCTACGGTTTTGCTGGCATTATTCGTGGCCAGCACGAAACGAATGCCCATCTCGCGCAAGGTGGCGAAGAATGCTGCTGTTGGGGGGAGGGGGTGGTCGCCGTGCCACAACACACCATCCATGTCAATGATGAGGTGGCGGATGGCCGAGAGATTTATCATAACGAGGGACTATGCTAAGCATTCCGCCCGTCTTGTCAAGTTGAATCAACACGACTATACTCAGTCTCTACCTGTGACTGAGCCGGTTTCCTGGTGAAGGCGGACTCAGTCACTTCTGTTAAAGTGGGGTTCATCATGCAAGAACAGGAATTCCTCACACCAGAGGGTTTGAAGAAGCTCGAAGAGGAACTCGAGTACCTCAAGTCGGTGCGACGGGCTGAGGTCGCCCAGCGCCTGCACGATGCCATGGAAGAGGGCGAGGTTGAGGAAAACC
>DAOUDB010000133.1:0-11649 GCA_034431495.1 Thermoflexales bacterium | reverse complement strand
CGCGCGTCTTAGTTGAGAAGGAAGTGGTTGACGACGTTATGGACGATCGCACCGAGGTGTCGCTCGAAGAGGCCCGGCTGGAGAATGCCGAGGCCGAAATTGGCGACTGCATCATGGTGGATGTGACGCCGAAGGACTTCGACCGGATCGCGGCACAGAACGTGAAACAGATGATCGTCCAGAAGCTGCGCGAGGCCGAGCGTGATTTTCAGTACAACAGCTTCGCCGAGCGCGAAGGCGAGATCGTTCACGGCGTCGTGCACAACATGACGCCGGCTGGTCTGGTTCTAAACCTGGGCCGCGCCGAAGGCATCTTGCCGCGTAAGGAGCAGATTCCGGGCGAGCGTGTCGAGTTGCAACAACGCTTGCGCGCCTACGTGACCGAGGTCAAACGCAGCAATCGCGGCCCACAGATCATGCTGTCGCGGTCGCACAAGAACATGCTGCGGCGATTGCTGGAGATCGAGGTACCCGAGATCAGCAAGGGCCAGGTCGAGATCAAGTCCATCGCCCGAGAGCCGGGGTCGAGGTCGAAAGTGGCCGTCGCCGCGCTCCAGGCCGGCATCGACCCGGTGGGCGCTTGCGTGGGCCAGCGCGGCACACGCATTCAGAGCATCGTTAACGAACTGAACGGCGAGAAAATCGATGTGATCGAATGGAGCGAGGACCCGGCTGCATACATCACTAAATCTCTCGGCCCGGCCAAGGTGTTGGCTGTGCATCCCAGTCAGGACACCAGGACTAAGAGCGCGACGGTGATTGTCCCGGATGACCAGTTGTCGCTGGCCATTGGCCGGGAGGGGCAGAACGCCCGGCTGGCGGCCAAGCTGACCGGATGGCACATCGACATCAAGAGCGGCAGCGAGGCGCTGAGCGAGGCGCTGGTGAAGATTGCCGATGATGAAACGCTCCAGCGATGGATCGACGCGGATATCGTGCAGACCGTGCCGGCGGCGCGCGAACTGCTGGTGCGCCAGCGCGCTGTGCCGTCCGCGCTGAATCCCGAAGAGTTCCTGATGGTCAAGCGCATCGTGGATGCCCTTCACGAGTATGTGACCTCGCAAGGATCGCCTTCGGCAACAGCAGAGCGGGCAGCAGCGCAGCGAAGCGCAGCAGATGCGCAGCGCCAGGATGCGCGTCAAGCAGCATTGGAGCGTATCCCGCGCGCGGCGTACGCCATGCCCGTTGAAAAACTCGAGCTGACCCAGCGCGTGTTGCAGCACATCGCGTCAGCCGGCATTCTGTCGGTCGGCGATCTCATGGAGCGCAGACTCAGCGGCGACGAAGGGCTACTATCAATTGATGGCATCGGCGCCAAAGCGCTGAGCGAGATCAAGCTGGCCATGGACAAGGTGCTGGGAACATTTGCCCCATCGCAGACATCGACCCAGCCCACGCCCGCCGAAGCTACGGCGTTGCCGGCAGCGGCGGCAACTGAGGACACGGACCAGACAGAGGCGGAGACCCTCGCCATGCCGGCGATTGCAGAGGCGGCTCCCGTGGCGCCTGTCGTCGCCGCCGACAGCGTGGCGCAGACTGACACTGCCACAGCAGCCACGTCAGAGCCGGCAGTGGCTGCGACGGCGGCCCAAGAACCAGCCCTAGCCACCGTGACGGCCGAGCCGATCATGGACGACGGCGGCCGCTCGCCACAAGAGATTTTCCTGGAGGCCATGGCAGAAGAGGGCGACGAGCAAGGCGCGTCTTCTTCAGTCCAGGGCGCCAAGAAGAAAGCCGACAAGGATAAGGGCAAGAAAGGCGCGCGCGACCGTGTGCTAATATATGATGAGGACCTGGGGCGCACTGTCGTGCAACGGACGCGCAAGCCCGGCCGGGAAGGCTTCATCGATGGCATCGAAGAAGAATAGCGCGACGCGCCCAAAGCGCGCGCCGATGCGCACATGTCTCGGCACCTTGACCGTGCATCCGAAACGAGAGATGGTGCGGCTGGTGCGGACACGTGAGGGCCGGGTGGTGGTGGACCCTACCGGCAAACTGGGCGGCAGCCGGGGCGCGTATCTGATGAAGAGCCGGGCAGCAGCGGAAGCCGCAATCAAGCACAAGCGGATCGAAGCCGAGTTCGGCCAGTCGTTGTCCACAGAGGAAATCGAAGCCATTCTGGCTTACGTAAGCCAGTTTGATGCGACCTAGCCAGGTTGGTAAGAAGTGTCTCTAGCGAGATCGGTTGGGGCGGGCAGCAAGCTATGCCCTGCATGGTGCGGACAGCGTCCGAGTTGAGCCATGAGAACTTGATCTGATGACGACTCGCGGCGCGCCGATTGTGCGCCCTGAGCAGCCCATTCGCTGGCGACCCGGTTTCGCGGGACGATGGATGATCGCGACAACAACGCAGGCTAGTTAGCCTGCGTTGTTGTTGCAGGCGCTTGAGTGCCTGCAAGCAAAGAGAGGTGTGATATGGCAACTGTGACCAAAGATGCCGCGCCGAAGCCGGCCGGGCCGGCCAATGGCCGTGACAACGCGGACAGCGTCCGCCGAAGTGGCGGGCCAGGAGACAATAGACGTGGTGGGCCGCGTGGGTCGTCAGACCGCCGGCCAGGGGGCCAGGACAGGCGCCCAGCTGAACCCAGGGTAGTCGAGTTGCCCGATCAGGTGACTGTGCGCGACTTGGCAACGCTGATCAATATCAGCCCGATCAATGTCATCCGCGAGTTGATGAACAACGGCGTGATGGCCAACATCAATCAACAGCTCGACTTCGACACGGCCGCAATTGTGGTCAGCGGGTTCGGCTATGAAGCCAAGCCCAGGCAGATCGTGGTTGCCACGCCAACCACCGAAGAAACCGTAGTCGACCCGGCCACAGGCGCGGCTACGCCGGCCAGGCCAAACACCCTGCGCCAGCGGCTGCTGGCGAAAGAAGCCGGCGATATGCGCGAGCGCAGGCCGCCTGTTGTCACCGTGATGGGCCACGTGGATCACGGCAAGACATCGCTGCTCGACGCGATCCGCAAGACAAACGTGGCAGCTGGCGAAGCCGGCGGCATCACCCAGCACGTGGGCGCCTACCAGGTCGAGCACGAAGGTCGCAAAGTCACCTTCATCGACACGCCCGGCCACGAAGCCTTCACTGCCATGCGGGCGCGCGGCGCGCAGATCACCGATGTGGCTGTGCTGGTGGTCGCCGCGGACGACGGCGTGATGCCCCAGACCAAAGAGGCCATCTCGCACGCCAAGGCTGCCCAGGTGCCCATCATCGTGGCGCTCAACAAGATCGACAAACCCAATGCCAATCCCGAACTCGTTAAGAAGGAATTGTCCGAAAACGGGCTGGTGCCGGACGAGTGGGGCGGAGACACGATGGTCGTGCCGGTATCGGCCAAGCAGCGCAAAGGCATCGACGACCTGATTGAGGCGATCCTGCTCGTGGCCGAATCGATGGACACCATCCGCGCCAATCCAGACCGACCGGCGATTGGCACCATCATCGAAAGCGAGCTGGACAAATCGCGCGGCCCCATGGCTACCGTGCTGATCCAGAATGGCACGCTGAATCTGGGCGATTCGGTGGTGGTGGGCAACGTGCCCGGCAAGGTGCGCGCGATGTTCGACTTTCGCGGCCACCGGGTGAAGAAAGCCACGCCATCCATGCCCGTGAGCATCCTGGGCCTATCAGACGTGCCGGCCGCGGGTGACATCCTCGAAGCCGTCGAGGACGATCGTGTTGCGCGGGCGCTGGCGGCCCAGCGCAGCACGGCAAAGACCAGAGAGGCAGGACCGTCGCGCGCTACAACCCTGGACGAGTTCTTCGCCCAGGCCAGGGCCGGCAAGGCGCGCAAGCTGCTGTTGGTTGTCAAGGCCGACAACGACGGGTCGTTGCAGCCAATCGTCGACTCGCTGTTGCGGCTGAACACGCCCGACGCTGAAGTGTCGGTTGAGATCATTCACCGGGGCATCGGCGGCATCACAGAAGGAGACATCGAGCTGGCCGTGGCTTCGGGCGCGGTGATCCTGGGCTTCGAAGTGGACATGGACACCGCCGCGCGCCGGAAGGCGGATGTGAACAAGGTCGATATCCGCACCTACGACGTGATCTATAAACTCATCGAGGATGTGGAGTTGGCGCTGAAAGGCATGTTGGCGCCCAAGATCGTGCAACGCACCGTCGGCGTCGCCGAAGTGAAGCAGACTTTCAAGATCTCCAAGATCGGCGTAGTGGCAGGCATGATTGTGCGCAGCGGCGTGGCTCAGCGCAACGCCCAGGTGCGAATTCTGCGCGCCGGCAAGGAAATCTATTCCGGCAAGGTCGGCTCGCTGAAGCGCCTGACCGAGGATGTGCAGGAAGTGCGTCAGGGCTTCGAGTGCGGCCTGAGCATCGAGGGATTCGTCGATTACAAACCCGGCGACTCGGTGGAATTCTTTGTCGAGGAAGAGCAACGGCTGGCATGAGCAAGAAATACGAGCGGCGCATCAGCGAACTGGTGCGCGCCCACCTCTCGACACTGATCGAGACCCGCATCAAAGATCCGAGAGTGGCGGGGGTGACGGTGACGGACGTCGAAGTGACGCCCGACACGCGGCTGGCCAAGGTGTACTACAGCCTGATCGGAGACGAGGAGGCCAGGCGCCAGGCCACACTTGGCCTGGAAAGCGCAGCCGGCTGGCTGCGCCGGGAACTCGGCGCCCACCTGCGCACCCGTCACACGCCCGAGCTGATTTTCATTTTCGATGAGTCTCTGGAACGCGGCGAACGCATGGCCCAACTCCTCGACTCACTGCGCAACGATCCGCCCGGCGGGACAGCCCCAGCGACTCGACCTGACATCGGCGATGATCGGCCTGCCGGCCAGCCATAAGCCGGCAGGAAGCCATGGCCGGCGCAACGCGCACCAGCATGTTTAGCCAGCACCTTTCACCCGATTATCAATTGCAGCGCGAATGGGACGCTGCCGAGGGCTATCTTCGGCGGGCGCAGCGCATTCTCGCCATCACCCATGTGTCGCCGGACGGAGACGCTATCGGCAGCCTGCTGGGATTCACGCTTGCCATGCGCGGCATGGGCAAGCTGGTCACGCCGGCCTGCCAGGATTCCGCTCAGGCCAAATACGACTATCTGAACGGCGCGCGCGAGATCAGGCAATCCGCTGATGACAACTTCGATCTGATCGTCGCGCTCGACGCCAGCGACTTGCAGCGGCTGGGAACTGTGTTCGTCCCCGGCCTGCACGCGCGCCTGCCGATCGTGGTGTTCGATCATCACGTCACCAACACCCTGTTCGGCGTTGTCAACGTTATCGAGCCGAATGTCTCCTCGACCTCTGAGCTGGTGCTTAAGCTCATCCGCCGGCTTGGCCTGACATTGACCCCGGACATCGCGGCTGCGCTGCTCACCGGCGTGGTGACGGATTCGCTGGCCTTTCGCACCTCGAACACCACACCCGATACGCTGGCCGCCGCGATGGAACTGATGAAGACGGGCGTGTCGCTGGCCGAGATCACGCGCAAGTCGCTCGTGCTCCGCTCCTATGACTCGCTGAAGTTCATGGCCGCCGGCATCATGGCCTCGCAGATGGAAGATGGCATTGCCTGGGCCTGCATCACGCGCAAGCTGCGCCGAGAGACGGGCACCAGGGAAGACCGCGGCGACGGCAATCTGGTGGGCACTCTCATCACAGCCATGGAGGCGCGCATCGCCGCCGTGTTCGTCGAGAACACCGATGGAACGATCGAGATCGGCTTCCGGTCGGCCCCCGGCTACGATGTCTCGCAGGTAGCCTTTGAGTTTGGCGGGGGCGGGCATCCAGCCGCCGCCGGCTGCACCATCCCCGGCCCCATGCGCGACGCGGTCAACCGGGTGTTGCCTCGCCTGCGGCAGGTCATCCGTGAAGCGTGAGCCGGCCTGGGATTTTGGATTTTAGGGCAGCAACCCAAAATCCAAAATCCAAAATCCAAAATCGATGGACGGCCTTCTCCTCATCGACAAGCCCGCAGGGATGACCTCGCACGATGTGGTGGCGCGCGCCCGGCGCTGGACGCGCATCCGCCAGATCGGCCACGCCGGCACACTTGACCCTATGGCCACCGGCCTGCTGGTGCTGTGCCTCGGTCATGCCGTCCGACTGAGTGAATATCTGCTCGGTAAGGACAAGACCTACACAGGCCGCATCAAACTGGGCGAACGCACCACCACCGACGATGCAGAGGGCGAGATCATCGAACGACGCAACCCACACGTCACAGCTGAAGACCTGGCGCGCGTGACGCCAGCGTTCATCGGTGAAATCTTGCAAACGCCGCCTCAGTATTCGGCCATTCAGGTGCAGGGCCGGCGCGCCTACAAACTGGCCCGCCAGGGAGAGCAGGTCGATCTATCACCCCGGCGCGTCACCATACACGAACTGACGCTGAGGCCGGTGATCGATCCGCTAACGGCGCCGTTGGTCCATGAGCTTGAGTTCCTCGTCACCTGCTCTGCCGGCACCTACATCCGCGCGCTGGCGCGCGATATCGGCGAGACGCTTGGATGCGGCGCGCACCTCGCTGCGTTACGCCGGGTGCGCAGCGGGTCATTCACACTGGCCGACGCGCTGACGCTGGAGCAACTGGAACAGGCCGCCCGCGCCGGCACTTTGGCGCAGCACGTGTTGCCGGCCGATCGCGCTGTGGCGGATATGCCGCGTTGCGATCTGGATGATGACACAGCGCACCGTCTCCAGATGGGCCAGTTTGTGACGGGCGCGCTGAAGTTCGCCCAGGCCGCGGATGCCGGCCACAGCGAGCGCAACGGGCCAGGCGTGATGTGCCGCGTGTATGATGGGCAAGGCCGGTTCGTGGCGCTGGGCATCTATGACCCCGGGCGCGCGTTACTGAAGCCTGCCAAAGTGTTCGAACAGCCCAGGCCGGTTGCGGATGCAATCCGCAAGGGGAGTGCTTCCCAGCCCTGATTGCGTGCAGGCATCCTTCCTTACGCTATGCAAATCCTGCATTCCCTGTCTCAACCTGATTTGCCAGGCGCATCCATCTGCACCGTCGGGGCATTTGACGGCGTCCATCTCGGTCATCAGCAATTGATCCATGCGGTGGTCAACCAGGCCCACGCGCAACGCGCGCAGTCTGTGGTCGTCACGTTCTATCCACATCCGCGCATTTTTCTGGGGCGCGCTCCGGCAATCTATCTCACCACACCCGAAGAGAAAGCAGAGCAAATGGCGTCGTTGGGCGTCGACGCCCTGGTAATCTTTACTTTCAATGAGCACACGCGGCAGATCAGTGCCGCCGAGTTCATTCAGAATATGATCGACGGGCTGCGCATGGTCAGCCTGTGGATCGGGCCGGATTTCGCTCTGGGCAAACAACGCCAGGGCAACGCACAGTACCTGGCCGAACTGGGCCGCGAGCAAGGGTTCGAGGTGAACGTGCTGCCGCCGGTCAATGTCGGCCCAGAGCGCATCTCGAGCACGCGCATCCGGCAATCGCTGGCGCGCGGCGACTTGCGCGATGTGAACCTTTGCCTGGGCCGGCCATTCCGGGTGATCGGAAACCGGCTCGACGCGCGCCACGCGCAAGTCCCACCGGACCATGCCCTGCCCCCGCCCGGAATTTACCCAGTTTGGATCTGCAACGCGCCAAACGAAGCAGACCTGACCTTGATTCATCAGCCGGATCACACTGCCGACGACATTGCAGATGGTGTCCGCGCGGCCAGCGCCCATGTGATCCGGCTGGCCGAGCCGATAGATCCCTGCGAGCGGGTCGAGATCGATTTTGTGAGTTAAGGGTTGCAGGTTGATCGTTGTTAAGGTTGAAGGTCGGGGGCGATGAGTTGACTGCGCATTGGAGGAGGGAATGGCGATGAAGTCTGTGGCTCGTGTGCGTGAAGCGATCCGGCGCGGACAAATCGGTCTGGCGAATGCGCTGCGGCGCCGCCGGCCAATGGTGCGCTTTGTGGCGTTGAGCCTGAGCGGCGAGATCCGCGAGTTACCTCCCTACCGGCCCCACATCCCGTTCGCCCACTTCTTCCTGCCGCCGCCGCCCACCACTGTAAGCAGCCTGCGCCGGCTGTTCGACCAGATCGCCTTCGACCCTCGCATCGAGGGCGTTGTACTGCGCATCGGATGTACGGGCAGCGCGGCGGTGTATCAAAACCTGCGCCAACTTGTGCTGAATTTGCGCGCCAAAGGCAAACGCGTCGTTGCGTACGCCACCGGCTTCGGGCCTTTCCAGTATTACCTCGCCAGTGCGTGCGACCAGATCGTGATGCCTCCCAGCGCGGAATGGTCGGTGCTGGGACTGCGACGGGAATACGTGTTCTTGAAGGACGCGCTGGCACAACTGGGCCTGAGCGTGGATGTGTTCAACGTCTCGCCGTTCAAGTCAGCCGGCGATCAATTCACGCGCGTCGATTTCTCCGAAGAATCGCGCGCGCAGGCAGAGTGGTTGTTGGAAGACACATGGCGCGAGCTGTTGCGCGGCATCGCCGAGGGGCGCAGGCTCAGCGAAGCGCGCGTCGAAATGTTGATCAACAACGCCCCGCTCAGCGCCAGGGCCGCAGTCGAGAACGGGTTGCTGGATGCCGCCTTGTACGAGGACGAACTGGAGGGATTCCTGTCACCGGGCGCGGGCGCTGAATCGCCCGGCGATCCGGCACGCGCCAGGGCGCGCCGCGCGACACCGCCCGTCCTCGGCCTGTACAGCGAGGTGAGGAAATCGCTCCTCATCCCCTACACGCGCTATGCCGGCAAAGCGATCGCCGTGATCGGCGTGGAAGGGTTGATCGTCGAAGGCAGCAGTCAGTCGCTGCCCCTGCCGCTGCCCATCCCCATTCCATTCGTTGGCGAGCAACTGGCCGGCTCCGAGACTATCGCCCAGGCGCTGCGCCACGCCGAACAGGACGACACCTTCGCGGCTGTGATCTTGCACGTGGATTCCGGCGGCGGGTCGGCGTTGGCCTCGGACCTGATCGCGCGCGAGGTCAGACGAGTGCGCGCCAAAAAGCCGGTGGTGGCTTACATGAGTGGCGCTGCCGCGTCGGGGGGATATTACGTGTCGGCGCCGGCCAACGCCATCATCGCCCAGTCGTTGACGATCACCGGCAGCATTGGCGTGATCGTGCTTCGCCCAAACGCTGCGGGGCTGGACGACCGGCTCAGCCTGCATCGCACTGTATTGCAGCGCGGCGGACGCACCAGCCTGCTGAGCGCATCCACGCCGCTCAGCGATGACGAGCACAACGCCATTCTGGAGTCGCTCGGCCGCGCCTACGACGACTTTAAAAAAATCGTGGTTGCAGGCCGCGCGATCGATGCCGGCGAGATCGAAGCACTGGCCGGCGGGCGCGTATGGACCGGCAGGCAGGCGCTGGAACGGAAACTGGTGGATGAGTTGGGCGACTTCAGCCGGGCCGTAGAAAAGGCGCGCGAATTGGCCGGCTTGCCGCCAGATCCCCGCGTGCGCACCGTGATCATCGGGCCGTCGCGCAATCCTCTCTTGCCGCCACAGTTTTCCCCCGCGTCCTTTTCCCTGGCCGAGGCAGGCCGGCTGCTCAAATTGCTGCGCGCGCCATCGGCATGGGCGATTCTGCCCTGGCACTTCGATCAGATGGAGTGAGGCCGGCTACTTCACCCGCCGCCATTCCCCATCAACAACATCATCGGGGTTTCGGCGCGAGCGGGCCTGTCCACTTGAACTGCCCGGCGCGCTGCCGGCCTCCAGTTCGGCCTGGTGCTCCTGGACAACGTGGCGGGGCGCCAGCGCGATGAAGGCTTCCATCCCTACGATGAACATGCCGAGATCGTCCAACTGGCCGAGAAATGGAAAGAGATCCGGCAAGAGGTCGATCGGCCACAACAGGTAGGCGATGGGCGCAAAGGGAATCACTTTCAGGAAAATCGGCACGCGGCCATCGAGCATCAGCCGCCAGGTCAATCGCAAACGATTGACCACCGACATGAAGATGTTCATGTTTGGCCGGGCCGATTGATTCGGATCTGAGTTCTGGTTGAATGCCATGCGCTCACCTCCTGCTCTGCTCACCCCTCGCAAGATCGCACCCTGCGGGAGGTCAGGCTCTCCGCGAGATCAATCTTACCCCGGCTGAACGCGCGCAGCATGGACGCCGGCTGACAATCAGCCCATAGATACCCGACAGCCAGCCCTACCATGCGCGCGGCAGGCTCAGCCGAAAGCTTTGGGACACCTGTTTGCGCATCCCCTCCGGCTCACACGCTGGATCGAGCCGCGCAAAAGGCGCTGCGCGCGACAGCACGCGCCAGCCATCGCACACGCGCATCCATGCGGGGGCGGTGGTCTTGCGGCGCTGGCGCAGCGCCACACGCAACGCAACACCGCTGGCCACAGCCGCGCGCAGGCCGGCAAGGAATTGCGAGGCTTCGGCGGGCAAGGCAAACGCCAGAGCGGCCAACGCCGCTTCATCGCCGACCAGCGACAAGGGCGGGCCAGCATGGGTTGGGTCGATCAGCGCCACGCCGGACACGCGCAGCCAACGCGCCGGCTGGCCGACACGCAGCCACGCCTGCGGAGGACGATCCAGGTCCAGATCGCGCAGGAAAAGGACGGGTTGCTCGCCCAGCGGCGTGAGACCGATGATCTCTGCGCGCGGCTCCAAAATGCCGTTCTCTTCGATCCAGCCGAACAATGACAACTGATCGAGCTGTGTGTTGTGCTCGGTCATCAGCGAGTGAACCAGGATGGGAAAGGGGGCGGTCAGGATTTGTAAGCCGAAATACAGCGTGGCCGGCGCTGGCAAATGCGCAAGCGATAGCGCAGCAGGAGCGCCGCCAGACTGGCACAAGGCGCCGGCCAAAGTCAGGCTTGCTGTGTGGCCGGTGTCTGCCTCCAGTAAGAGCAGCGCCGCCGTGTCAGAGGCGACGACTTCACAGTTCACTTCCAGCGATAGCAGATCATCGAATGTCATATCAGAATGCGCGCACAGTTGGGCGCCTCAATACTCCACCCGGCGGCCGGTGGCGCGCGCCACAAGCGCAGCGATTGAAGAGAGCAGCGCCACCACAACCAGATCGATGAATGCGGTGATAGAAAGCGCAGCCGCCAACCAACGCAATGTCATCTCGATCACCGGCGCCAGTGTCTGGACAAGGTCAACAGCAAACAAAACAACCGTTGCGGTCAGAATGCCCAGACATCCCAGCACCGGCGGCCAGGACTGTGTGTCCGACGCCGAAGGCATCATGCTGTTGGCGATGGCAAACACGATGTAGAACCAGAGCAATGAGTCGGGCGCTTGCAATGTCGCCAGAATGCTGCCCACGATCGCGCCGGCGTCGCCACTCATGAGCGCGTCGGCGACTGCCGATCCATCGAACACGCGCAGGCCGATCAAGCCCAATGCCAACAGACCGGTGATGAGAGGCGCTGCGCCAATAAGGGCGCTGCGCAGGGTATCCGAGCGCAGCACTTCGACCGACCCCAATCGCACTGTGCCGCCACGCTGCCGCTCTGGAAAAAGCGTCATGGCGCGCACGCGCACACCCAGCAGCTTCGCCATCACCACATGGCTGAGTTCGTGCAATGCCACACCCGGCAACAATGGGATGGAATACAGGTAGATCGCCACATCCGCGTGGCCGGTGAGCAGCAGCGCAATCTCTTGCAGCTTGCGGTGCGCCGCGCGCTCCAGCACAAGCAGCGCGCCAAATGCAATGAGAAATGCGA
>DAOUDB010000132.1:0-25559 GCA_034431495.1 Thermoflexales bacterium | reverse complement strand
CGGCCCAGTCATCCATCGCCAAGCTGTACAGCATGGCTGAGGCGCCTCAGACAACACTGCACCCAAGCAGCGTGTTATCCGCCGGCGGAAGCCAGCCCCACACCAACCTGCAACCCTATCTGTGCGTCAACTTCATCATCTCGCTCTTCGGCATTTTCCCGCAGCCCACATAGCCCGGCTCCAACACGCAATACGCACCACGCAATACGCACTACGCAATACGCACCACGCACCACGCTTCACACTGAGAGGTCTTGAAATATGGCCGATCCATTTGTCGCCGAGATTCGCATCTTCCCCTTCAACTTCGCGCCGCGCGGCTGGGCCTGGTGCGATGGTCAACTCATGTTGATTTCTCAAAACACCGCGCTGTTCTCGTTGCTGGGCACCACCTATGGCGGCGACGGGAAGGCAACCTTCGCACTACCGGACCTGCAAGGTTGTGCGCCCATGCATCCCGGCCAGGGGCCGGGCCTCTCGCTGCATGACCTGGGTGAAACGGGCGGCGTCGAGAGCGTGTCCTTGCTCCAGAGTGAGATACCCAGCCACAGCCATGCGATGCGCGCCCGCACTGCGCCGGCTGCCAATGTCAGCACGCCGTCGCCCCAGGTCATCCTGGCGCGCGCGACCGGCGGCAGCGCCTACATCAATGCGCCCACCCCCAACGGCGCAATGTCAAATCAGGCCATCGTCCCGGCCGGCGGCGACCAACCGCACAACAACATGATGCCGTATCTCACCTTCTATTTCTGCATTGCGCTGCAGGGCGTTTTCCCGCCTCGCACGTAGCGCGATCTTGCGCAAGTGATGCCCGATGCTATCACTCCGCCCTGTCCGCCCGGATGACCACGAGTTCCTCTATCAGGTGTATGCCAGCACACGCACAGACGAACTGGCGCTGACGGACTGGAATGACGCGCAAAAAGAAAACTTCCTGCGCATGCAATTCAACGCGCAGAGCGCTTACTACACGCAGCATTACCCCAGTGCGCGTTTTCAGGTGATCGAGTATGACGGCCAGGCGATTGGCCGGCTGTACCTCGACCGCTGGCCGGATCAGGTGCGCATCGTCGATATTGCGCTGCTGCCCGAATGGCGCCATCGCGGCTTCGGCAGCCGGCTGCTTCAGGACATCATCGCCGAAGCAGAGCAGGCCGGCCTGCCCGTCACCATCCACGTCGAGATGTTCAATCCGGCCCTGCGCCTGTATCAGCGGCTGGGCTTCGCGCCGGTCGACACGCATGGCGTGTACTATCTGATGCAGCGCGATGTGCAGCGCGATGTGCGGCGCGATGTGCGGCGCGACGCGCGGCGCGATGCGCCGGACACCCCACACCCATGAACACCCCTCCATCCGAACCGCGCGGTCTATCCACGCTGCAAGTCCGCGACTTCACGCCGTATGTGCTTGTGGACGACGCATTTCGCATCCGCTTCACGTCTGAGGAGTGCGCCAGCACAGGCGTGCCCGAAACGCTGGCATTGACCCTGATCGAAGCGCACCCTTTGCCGCCGGCCGCATCTCCCAACGCAGCCGCAGAAGCAGCAGGCCGGCGGGCCGGCTTTTCGCTCGTGTTCAGCGCCCCATTGATCGGGCCAATGCGCGGCTACCTGCCGCAGCGCGTCTATCGCATCGAGCACGCTACACTAGGCTGCATGGACATCTTCGTGGTGCCCATCGGCGTCACGCCGGATGGCAGCGCGATGCGCTACCAGGCGATTTTCAATTGATCCGCGCGGCGGCTGTGACCGCAGGCCCCGGCCGCCATGTTGTCTGCGCCACCATGCACATGCGTAATAACGACTCTCGCCAAGGGAACGGTAGTCGCCTTGTCCGGGCCGCATTGGCCGTCGCCGTGGCCCTCAGCACCGCCCCGGCTGCGCCCTCGGCAGCCGCGCCGGCCGGGGCGCACACGGCGCGCATACTGCCTCGATCTGCGCCACAGGCGCCGGCTGCTGTGACGCTGGCTGCAACCCTGCGCGACGCCCTGCTGAACGACGCCAACGCCAACGGCAAAGCCGACCCCGGCGACACGCTGCGCTACACCGTTGTCGTCACCAACAGTGGCGACACCGACGCGCTGGGCATGACGTTCAGCAGCACGCTCGATGTCAACACCGATCTGGTGGCCGGCTCGGTGCGCATGTCGCCCATTGCGCTGCCGGATGGTTACACCGCGCTACGCAACACGCCCTTTGCGATGCCCGGTCCCGGTGTGCTGGCCAACGACAGCGGTCTGCCGGCGCCGGCGGTGGTCACGGAAATCAAACCGACCAGCGCAGGGGGCACAGTCACCCTCACCACGGATGGCGGCTTCACCTACGTGCCCGCTTCAAATTACTTCGGCGCAGACACGTTTACCTACACGGCGCAGAACGTGATCGGCAGCGACACGGCAACTGTCACGCTGAACGTGCAGACCGCCCCGCTGGTTGTCAACGATGCGTACACTGCGACCCGGAACACGCCGCGCACGGTGGCCGCGCCGGGCGTGCTGGCGAACGACGCCGGCAACCCGGCCCCAACCGCCGTGGCAGGGACGTATGCCTCGGCCAACGGCGGCAGCGTTGCGATGAACAGCGACGGCAGTTTCACGTATACCCCGCCGGCATCCTTCATCGGCGCAGACACGTTCATCTACACAGCGACGAACGCGCTGGGAAGTGTCGCCGGCACAGTGACGATGGATGTGCAATCGCCACCGTTACCCGTCAACGACCACTACACCACAACTGCGAACACGCCGCTGATTGTGCCCGCGCCCGGCGCGCTTGGCAACGACGCCGGCAACCCCGCGCCGGCTGCGGTGTCCTTCACCGGCCCCACCACGCGCGGCGGCGCCATCACCCTGGCAACAGATGGCAGCTTCACGTACATTCCGCCTCTCAACACCGTCAGCCCGCCATCTGACACCGTGACCTACACCGCGACCAACGCGCTGGGCAGCGCCACGGCGCTCATCACGATCTTCATCAACCCGCCCGGCCCGCCGACAGCGGCGAACGACAGCTACACCGCCACCTATCAGACACAACGCACGGTTGCCGCGCCGGGTGTGCTGACCAACGACACGGTCAACCTCGCGTCGATTGCGGCCTATCAGGCCAGCACAAGCCAGGGCGGCAACGTCACCTTGAACGCCGACGGCAGCTTTGCTTACCAGCCACCGGCCGGTTTACTGTCGCCGCCAGTGGACACATTCACCTACACTTTGCAAAACGCGCTCGGCGCCAGCACCGCCACGGCAAGCATGACCGTCCTCCCGCCGCCGCCGGTCGCCAACAACGACAGCTACGCCGCCACCGGCAACATTCGCATCAGCGTGGGGGCCAGCGGCGTGCTGGGGAACGATCAGGTCAACTTCGCCACGCTCTCCGGCTATCAGGCAACCAGCATCCACGGCGCGCAAATTGTCCTGAACGCCGACGGCAGTTTCACCTACAATCCGCCGCCCGGCTTCGAGGGCAATGACACCTTCACGTACACGTTGAGCAACGCCGGCGGGAGCAGCACCGCCCTCGTCACCATCGCCGTCAACGACGTGGTGTGGTTCGTGGACAACAGCCTGAGCGCGAACGGGGATGGCCGGCTGAGCGCGCCCTACAACACGCTGGCTGCATTGCAGGGGGCCGACCTCGACGAGCCGGGCGATGTGATTTTCGTCTATCAGGGCAGCGGCGCGTACACCGGCGGTTTCACGCTGGAGAACAACCAGGCGCTGATCGGCCAGGGCGTCGGGCTGGCGGCGGCGCTGAGCGACCTGGGCATCACACCGGCGCCGAATAGCGACGCCCTGCCCGGGGCAGCCAGCAACCCGCTTATCGGCAATGCCGGGGGGCACGCCATTGCCCTGGCGCAACACAACACCCTGCGCGGCCTGACGGCCGGGGACACGCTTGCCACAAGCTACGCCATCACCGGCGCCAACTTCGTGGCCGTGACAGCCGCCAACGTGACGGTCAACAACTCGACCGGCGGCGGTGTCTCTCTGTTGAACGGCACGGCCAGCGTTGTGCTCGACAGCCTGACCTCAATCGGCAGCAGCAATCATGGGGTGTACCTCGGCGCGCTCTCCGGCAGCTTCAGCGCAAATGGCGGCGCGATCAGCAACGCCGGCGACACAGACTTTCGCGTGAACGGGGGCACGGCTGCCATTACCTTCAACGGCGATATCAGCGACAACACCGGCAACACCGTCGAGATCACCGTGCGCGCCGGCGGCACGACCACCTTTGGCGGCGCGATCAACGATAGCGGCAGCGGCATTCGCCTCTCGAACAACACCGCCGGCGCGACCACCTTCAACGGCGCGGTCATGCTCAACACCGGCGCGACCATGGCAGTCAGTCTGATCAACAACACCGGCCACACCATCAGCTTCAACGGCGGTTTGAATGCCACGACCAATGGGGCGACGACCCTGAATGCGACGGGCGGCGGGACGCTGAGCGTGACCGGGGCCGGCAGCGCGTTGACCGCCACCAACGCGCCGGCGGTCAACCTGTCGGGCATCGCCATTGGGGCCGGCGGCGTCACATTCCGTAGCATCAGCGCCGACGGAGGCGCGAACGGCATTGTGATGAGCAGCGTCACCGGCGGCACTTTTGAGGTAACAGGCGACGGGCCATCTGATCCAGCCGATGCCACGCGCGGGCGCACCACCGCCCGGCAGGGCGGCGGCAGCATTGCCCCCGGCTCTGGCGGCGTGATCCAGAACACCACCGGCAGCGCCGTGCTGCTGAACGCCGCGAATGCGGTGACGCTGCGCAACATGACGCTCAGCCGCGTATCACCGGCAGATGTGAGCGGTATCGTGGTCACCGGCGGCAGCTTGACGCTCGACAATGTGCGCATCACCGGCTTCGGCAACGACGGCCTGCTGGCGAATGGACTGACCGGCCTGAACATCCTGCACACCGAGATCGAGAACAACGCCAAGAGCGCCGACAGCGCCCTCAACGACGAGTCGAACATCCGGCTGGTGAATGTGGCCGGGACAGCGACGCTGCACAGCAGCCTGATCACCGACGTGCAGGAGACCAACGTGCGGATCACCGGCAGCGCGGCGTCCACGCTTGTATTCACAGTGACCAACGCGACGATCGGCGGCACCGCCCAGGATGCCAGCGGCGGCAGCGGGGTTCAGGCTTCGCTCAATGGCAGCTACGACCTGCGGCTGTTCATCGACAACAGCGCGCTTCTGGGCAACTACGCGCGCGGCGTGCAATACGCCGCCAACGGCAGCAGTCGCGGCGTCGCGCGCGTGACCAACAGTGTTTTCGAGGGCAGCTTTGCCGGCATCGACATCGCCAACAACGCCGTCACCGGCCAGAACGTCAGCTTCGACGTGTCGGACAACACGCTCAATCAAACGGCATTTGGCAGCAGCCACGCCATCAACATCGTGCTGGGCGGCGCGACCGTCGCCGGCGCCACGCTGCAAGGCACAGTCAGCAACAACACCATCGGCAACGCCGCAGTCGCCAACTCCGGCTCCGATCAGGGCAACGGCATCAACATCGACGCGCGCGGGTTGGGCACACTGACGGCGCTGGTGACGGGCAACACCGTGCGCCAGATCCGGCAGGGGTATGGCATCCAGCTCAGCGCGGGCGAAGGATCGGCCACGCTCAACGCCACGCTGCAATCCAACGATGCCAGCGTCAACACAGGTTCGGCTTCGGCACTGGCCGGCCTCGGCGTCATCATCGGCGCGCTGCCCGCGGACGCCAACACGGTGTGTCTGAACGCGCAGGGCAACACGGCATTCATCGGTCATGTCAGCTATGCCGGCGTCGAACTCCTGACCGCGTATGGCGACCCGCTGGTGGATCTGGTTGGTTACACCGGCGCGAACAACAACATCTCGCAGATCGCCACATTCCTCAACAGCAGCGCCAGCACGGTCACGCCCGGCGCGCTGGTCACTCTGTCGGCCGGCACTGTGCGGGGGCGCAGCGCCTCTTGTCCGCAGCCGGCGCCGATTGCATCGTTGTTGAGCCGTGAGACATTGGCAGAACAGAGGAGCGCGAGCAAAGTGCTGGCCGCGCCGGCGCAGCCCAGCATCAGCGCGAAAGGGAACACGCGCGCTGCGAGCTTCGCGCCGCAGGCCGGCGTTGTGTCGCACACCATCGGCGTGTTGCCAGCCGGCAAAGCCGTCACGCTCACCTTCGATGTCGTCATCCGCTCGCCAGTGCCGGCCGGAGTTGTCTACGTCGAAAATCAGGGCGCGCTGAGCGGCGACAACTTCACGCCGATTGTCACTGACGACCCCGACACGCCGGCGCCCAACGACCCCACCCGCACGCTGCTCAACCTCATCAGCGATCTGGCCATTGCCAAGTTCGTCTCGCCCGGCGCCGGGCGCACCGGCCAGCCGTTGACGTTCACGCTGGTCTACACCAATCTGGGGCCGGAGTACGCCGACAGCTTCACGATCACCGACCAGTTGCCAATCTCGCTGACCAATCCGGCCTTCAGCGCCAGCCCGCCGGTCACGCCAACCGGGACGTTCTCCTACACATTTGTGGGTGGGCCGCTGGCCGCCGGGGCCAGAGGCGTCATCACCATCACCGGCCTGGTCACTGCGTTGATCGTCAACGAACGCATCACCAACACGGCCCGCATCACCGCTACCGGCGACATCACGCCAGCCAACAACACCGCAATCCTCGGCGTGAACCTGCTGGCAGACGATCGCTGTTGGGCGCTGCGCGGCACGACGGTGTACAGCAGCCCGACCGTCTCGGCCATTCAGGACGCAGTGGACGAGGCAGCGCCGGGCGAGTTCATCCGCGCGGCCGGCTATTGCTTTGGCGTGTCGAGCCGGGCCGGTGTGACGCAGTCGCTCTTCATCAGCAAGCCGTTGACGATCCAGGGCGGCTACACGCCGACGAACTGGACTGCCAGCTATCCGGTGACTCAGCCCACCACGATAGACGCGCAGAACGGCGGGCGCGTGGTCTACATCACCGACACGACCGGCACGCTATCCAACCTCGTGTTGCGCAACGGCGTGGCAGCCGACAACGGCGGCGGCATCTACGCCAACGCAAGCCTGACGCTATCGGGCGTGCTGCTCTTCGGCAACGAGGCCGGCGGCGACGGGGGCGGCCTGTATCTGCGCCATGCAAGCGGCGGAAGCAGCCGCATCGTCAACAGCGTGTTCGGGCGCAACAGCGCGATGGGCAACGGCATGGCGCTCTATCTGCTCAGCCCCGGCGGCGGGGGCGGAGCAGTCGAGGTGATCCATACCACCATCGGCTTCCCCACGCCGGGCAGCGGGACTGCCCTTTACGCGGCAGCCGGCTCGATCACCGTGACCAACAGCATCATCGCCAGCCACCAGACCGGCATCGCGGCGCCGTCGGGCGCTGTCACGGTGGATGGCAGTCTGTTCTCCGGCAACACATCCATCGCGTCGGGCAACGTGACGCTGGGCGGCGGCAACTGGCTCGGCAACGCTGCTTTTGTCGGCCCCTTGTTCGACAACTACCGCCTCGGCCCCACGAGCGCAGCCATCGACATCGGCCTGAACTCAGGTGTGAATGTGGACGCAGACAACGCGCTGCGCCCGCGCCGGCAAGGCTTCGACGCCGGCGCCTATGAGGCCCTTGCCGCCGACGATGTGTGCTTTGCGCGCATCCAGAGCAGCAACCAGATTTTCTCGGCGACTACTGCGCTGGCCATTCAACGCGCCATCGACACGGCCCCGGCTCCGACCGACACGATCCAGATTGCCGGCCTGTGCAGCAACGTGAACACGCGCGGCGGCGCGCGCCAGTCCGTGTATTTGACCCGCTCGCTGACCCTGCGCGGCGGCTACACAAGCTCGAACTGGCTGGTGGCCTACCCCGTCACACAGCCGACGACGATTCAGGCCGCCGACTTGGGTCGCGCGCTGTATCTGTCCGGCCCGGTCACGCCAACCGTGCGCGACCTGCGCCTGACCGGCGGAAATGCAGCCGGACTGGGCGGCGGCCCGGCAGCCAACCAGGATGCCGGCGGCGGCGTGTATGTAGCCAGCGCAAGCGCGTACCTGCTGCAGAACACCATCGCGCAGAACAGCGGCGCGCGCGGCGGCGGCGTCTATATCACCGGCAGCCAGGCGCTGTTGATCGGCAACATCATCACCGGCAACATCGCGCCGGGCGCCAATGGAGATGGTGGCGGCGTGTACCTGCACCAGAGCCGTGGAACGTCGCTCAGCAGCAACACCCTCATCAGCAACACAGCCGGCCGCAACGGCGGCGGCGCGCACATCGATGCCGGCGAGGCCGGCCTGAGCAACAACAGCGTGACCTCGAACACCGCTGTGGTTGGCGGCGGCATCTATCTGGCCAACGTCACCGCCACAGTGTCCGCCAATCTGATCTACTCGAATCAGGCCGTGGATCGGGGCGGCGGCATCTTCCTCGACCGCGCCCGCGCGTGGATCACCAACACGCTAATCGCAGACAACGCGCTCAGCAATCTTTCGGGCGAGGGCAGCGGCGTGTTGCTGTGGGGATCGCGGGCGACGATGCTGCACATCACCCTGGCCCGAAACACTGGCGGGGCCGGCCAGGGCATCGCCGCGCGCGACGACACCAGCCAGTCGCCGGCGGTCACGAGCCGGCTGGAGATGACCAACTGCATCCTGGTCAGCCAGACGGTTGGCGCGCACGTCACGGGCGGGAGCAGCGCCACGTTGACGGCCACGTTGTTTGCCGGCAATGGAACCGACACCAGCGGGGCTGTGAGCAATGCCTTGCCGGTCTACGGCCCGCCGGCGTTTGCCGACCCGCAGAACGGCAACTATCGCCTCACGCTGGTCAGCGCAGCACTGGATCGCGGCGTGCAGGCTGGCGTGACCACTGACTTCGAGGGTACTGCGCGACCACAGGGCGCGTGGCCCGACCTGGGATACGACGAGGCGCAGTTCAGCGCCGACCTTGCCATCAGCAAGGCGGTCGCGCCGAATGTGGCGCTGCCCGGCCAGCGCGTCACGTACACATTGGCGTTCACCAACACCGGCACCGGCATCGCGCGCAACGGGCGCATCACCGACACACTGCCGGCGCAACTGGCCGGCCCGGTGACCGTCGCATCGTCAGGCGTCGTCATCACGTCGGTGGCAGCACCGCCCGGCACACTAGCCTGGCTGCTGGATGATCTGTGGCCCGGCGCCGGCGGCTTCATCACACTCAGCGGCATCATCGCCCCCCAGATCGGCCAGCCAGCGCGCATCACCAACACGGCGATCATCACTGCCGACAACGAGACCAATCCGGCCAACAACATCGGCGCGGCGGGCGTCGATGTCATCCTGCCGCAGGTTCGATTCAGCGCCATCGCGTACACCGTGACCGAGAATGTGGCCGGCGGACAGGCGCTCATCACCGCGCTGCTCAGCCAGCCTTCGTTTGTGGCGGTCAGCGTGACGCTTCAGACCAGCGATCACACCGCCAGCAGTCAGACAGACTACACGCCGGTGTCGCGCACGCTGTCGTTTGCGCCGGGCGTCACACTGGTGACAGCAACCATCGGCATCACCGACGACACCACACTGGAAGGCATCGAGAGCTTGACACTAACGCTGAGCAACCCGCAGTCCGCGCTGCTCGGTACGCCGAGCCAGGCCGAGTTGTTCATTCTGGACGACGACGTGCCGGAGATGTTCTTCAGCAGCGTGGCCTACACCGTCACCGAGGGCGCGGGGCCGGCCCGCATCACCGTGACGCTGAGCGGGCCTTATCCAATCACCGTGACCGGGCGCTTCACAGCCAGCGAGGGAACCGCCCGGTCGCCGGATGATTTCATCGCAACAGCCGGCGTCTTCACGTTCACGCCCAACGTGACGCAGACCACGTTCAGCGTGGCGATCGTCGACGATGCGCCGGACGAGTTGACCGAAACGGTCATGCTCGCCATCGGCGAGCCGGTCAACGCTGTGCCGGGCACGCCCATCACTACCACATTGTTCATTGTGGACAACGACCCGCCGCCCAGCGTCTTCTTCAGCCAGGCGATCTACATCGTGACCGAGAGCGCGGGCAGCGCGCTGATCGAGGTGCGGCTGAGCAGCCCCTCCGGCCTCACCGTCACCGCGCGCTACTCGACCACCGATGGCACAGCGCGCGCGCCGGCGGACTACCTGACGGCAACCGGCGCGCTCACCTTCACGCCTGGCGAGGTCAGCCGGTTCTTCAGCGTCACGATCGTCGACGACGAGTTCAAGGAGGCGAACGAGACGGTGACGCTCAGACTGCTCGACCCCGTCAACACTACCCTGGGCAGCCCCAACCCGGCGACGCTGCGCATCCTCGACGACGACCTGTACCGGCTGTTCCTGCCAATCGCGCGCACACCGCCAGAGCCGTTCGTGCGCTTCAGCGCGCCGGCCTACACCGTCACCGAAAACGTCGCCGGCGGGATTGCGCCCATCACCGTGACGCTGACCTGGGGCTATCCATTGACGGCCAGCGTGCGTTACACCGTCAGCAATGGCACGGCCACATCGCCGGCCGATTACGCAGCCATGAACGGCACGCTGATCTTCCCGCCCTATGTGACGCAACAGGTCATCCCTGTCAGCATTGTCAACGACACGCTGTTCGAGAGCAACGAGACGGTTGTGCTGAGGCTCGGCGGGCCACTGGTGAGAACCACGATCACCGGAACGAACCCTGTGACGCTGACCATCGTTAACGACGATCCGCCGCCGGTCGTTGTCTTCAGCCGAGCCGGCTACACTGCGACAGAGAACGCCGGCGTTGCGGTGATCCAGCTCGCGCTGAATACGCCATCGGGCCTGACGGCAACGGTGCGCTACACCACCAGCGACGGCACGGCCGTGGCCGGCGTGGACTACATCGCCGTGAACGGCGTGGCAACCTTCGCGCCCGGCGTGACCCAGACAACCTTCAGCGTGCCGTTGATCGACAACACCCAGTACAACGGCGAACGCACCATCAACTTGCGCATCGGGCCACCGGTCGGAAATGCAACGCTCGGCGTCGCGCAGACAGCCGTGCTGACGATCACGGACAACGAAGCAGCGCCGGTGTTGCAATGGAGCGCGGCGGCGTACACGTTCAGCCGGAGCGCGGCGGTTGCAGTGCTCATGGCAACGCTGAGCTTCCCATCAGCGGTCACGGCGACCGTGGCCTACGCGACGGCCGATGGCAGCGCACGGGCCGGCGAGGACTATCAGGCGAGCAGCGGCACACTGGTCTTCCCGCCGGGCACAGTGACGCGCGCGATCAGCGTGCCCATTCTCAGCACCACTGCGTTCACGCGCAGCGAGTCGTTCATCGTCACGCTCAGCACGCCGGCTAATGCCACGTTGGGCGCGCCGAACCCGGCCACAGTGATGCTGGCGAACGCCGGCACAGCGCCCGATCTGGTCGTGCAAAGCATTCAGGCTTCGGCCAGCGGCATCACGGTCGTCATCCGCAACGTCGGCACAGCGCCGGTGGTTGACGAGTTCTGGGTCGATCTGTACGTCAATCCCAACCCGCCGCCGGCCGGCGTGAATCAAATCTGGTCCGACGGTCGATCAGCGCAAGGCGCCGTGTGGGGCGTGACGGCATCGGCCTTCCCTGCGCTGACGCCGGGCGGAACCTTGGTGTTGCGACTGAACGGGCCGTACTACGTCGCTGCATACAGCAACATCAGCCTGCCGCTGCCAGTGGGGGCCCTGTTGTACGCGCAGGTCGATTCAGCGAACACGCTCACCACCTATGGCGCGGTCTACGAGTCGCACGAGATCATCGGCGATCCCTACAACAACATCATCGGGCCGGTGATTGTCACCGGCGCCAGCGCGGAAGCCGGAGAAGGCGATGAGGACGATGGCGCCGGGCAGGACATCACCGAGCCGGCTTGGCCGCCGCAATCCGACCCGACATCCGACCTATCGCCCGATTTGCCACCCAGACCTTAGCAAGCCAGTCCTGGGATGTGTGAGATCGCGCCGGTCTCACACATCCCGTCATCGAGGTAAAACACCATGCGCGCACATCGTCACTTCTTTTCTGTCAGCCTGCTGGTCAGCACGATGGCCTGCTTGTTCGCAGCCTTGCTCTCGCTCTCCAGCGCGGGGCCGGTCAGCAGCCTGCCTCCCCGCCCAGAGACGCCCACTCCCAAAGCCCCTTCCGACTCGTATGTAGCGGGCGCGCATATTCAGCTTCGCGTCACGCCGGCGCAACCTGGCCTGTTCACACGGGTCGAATGGCAAGACCACGAAGGCAACTGGCGGTTGGTCGAAGGATGGCAGGGCGATCTGGACGATCCCGGCGGCCAGACCAAGACGTGGTGGGTATCGCCCCAGTACAGCAATCGGGGGCCGTTTCGCTGGATTGTGTACGACGGTCGCCAGGGGCAACCGGTCGGGGCGAGCGCCCCATTCACCCTGCCGGGCGGCTCTACCCTGCTCACGGTCGATGTAACCCTGGACAGATAGCAGCACGCGCTCAGACGCGCGCGCGAACGAAGCCGGCCAACCGCTCTAGCGCCTGGGGCAAATTAAGTCGCCCCAGACCAAGACGGAAGTGATTGCCAGGATAGCCATACACCGTGCCTGGCAACAACAGCACGCCGGCAGACTGAGCCAGGCGCGCCGTGAATTCGTCGATCGGCTCGCCGGTGCGCAAGCGCGGAAAAGCAATCGAGCCGGCGCGTGGGCGCAACCATTCAAAGATGTCGTCATGGGCCACCATGAATGCGTCCACCAGCGCCAGGTTCGATTGAATGATGTCCAGGCTGCGCGCCAACACGCGCTCACGGGCGCGCAGCGCCATCAGCGCCAGCGCTTCAGCCGGGGCGCTGTTGCAGATGGTGGTGTAGTCTTTGTAAGCGGCAAGCTGGCTCAACAGCGCGCGATCGCGCGCAGCCAGCCAGCCGATGCGCAAGCCGGCCAGCGCAAACGGCTTGGACATGACACCCAGCGACAGCCCCCGCTCGTAACAGTCCACAGCAGCGGGCAGACAGTCCTGAGGGGCATATTCCAACAGACGGTACACCTCGTCGGAGAACAGATAGCAGCCGGCATCGCGTGCCACATCCACAATGGCTTGCCACTGTGCGGCAGTGGGCAACGCGCCGGTGGGATTGTGCGGGAAGTTGGTGACGATCAGGCGGGTGGTGGGTCGCATGGCCGCGCGCAATGCTTCGAGATCGACGCGCCAGCCGTCGGCATCTGGCAACAACGGCCATAGGGTCACCTCCGCGCCCAACGAACGCGCGACTTCGTAGAGCGACTGGTAACCAGGCCAGGTCACGATGACATGATCGCCGGCGCGCAGCAACACACGCATGGCGATGTAGATGGCTTCCTCGGCGCCGGCGAACATCAGCACATCGTTCGCCGACACACTGGCATACAAACCGGCGACTGCCTCGCGCAACAGCGGATGGCCGGCGGTCTCCGTGTAGCCAAGCGTCAGGTCGTCCCACAGGCGGCGCGTTTCTTCGTCGGCCAATGCCAGGAGGTCGCGCATCGCATAGCCCTCGATATCCGAGGCACACATCAGATAGGGAGCGTTGAACTCCCAACGGGCAAAGAAACGCTCCAGGGCAAACGGGGTGATCGGGGAGTGCGGATTGGTCATGGGCAGATTATCTGATGAGTGCTGAGTGCAGAGTGCTGAGTGGTGAGTGGTGAGTGCTGAGTGGTGAGTGGTGAGTGCTGAGTGGTGAGTGGTGAGTGCTGAGTGGTGAGTAGCGAAGGCGGCCTGCGATGCGTTGCGGGTGGGTGAGCTTGTCAAACCCCGCGCCCCCACGTTCGGCATGGCCGGTGTATGCTGCGGCGCAGGAGTCACCATGAAACCACGCGAGCGCATGTTGGCCGCGATCCGTCACGAGCCGGCGGATCGCATTTCGACCGAGGCCATACACATCGAGAACCAGCCAGAGATTGCTCACTATCTGGGCATCGAGCCGGACGAGGTGCCGGATCGGCTGGGCCTTGACGGGCGTATCGTTGCAGCGCCCTACACTGGTGAGCGGCCCGCCGGGACGCCGGGCGAATCGCTGACCGAGTGGGGCACGCCAGACACGGGCGACTATGGCACGGCGCGCTTCAACCCGCTGGCCGGCGCCGACGGCGTGCGCGCTGTGGAACGCTACGCATGGCCCGACGCGGCAGACTATGACTACGCTGCGGCCACCCAGGCCGCGCGAGTGCTGAATGAAACTTACGCCGTGCGCGGCCCGTACTGGCAGCCGATTTTCTGCCGGGTGTGCGATCTCTTCGGCATGGAGGAGGCGATGATGCGCATGGCGACTGAGCCGGCTGTCTTCGAAGCGGCGATCGAGCGCGTGTTCGCTTTCACCCATGACTACTGCGAGCGTCTGCTTGACGCCTGCGGCGACACGCTGCCCATTCTCTGTCTGGGCGACGACTTTGCCACACAACGCGGGATGATGATCTCGCCCGCAATGTGGCGGCGCTTTCTCAAACCTCGCTTTGCGCGGTTGTTTGAGCTGGGCAAACGGCGCGGCAAGTTTGTGTGGTTCCATTCATGCGGGGACGTGACGGCCATCCTGCCGGACCTGATCGAGATCGGCGTCGATGTGTGGGAGACGGTGCAACTGCATACGCTGGCCTTGACAGCCAAACAACTCAAGCGGGAGTACGGCAAACATCTGACCTTTTTCGGCGGGGTCAACACACAGCATCTGCCCTTTGCCACGCCCGAAGCCGTGCGGGCCGAGACCATTCTCTGTATCGAGGCGCTGGGCGAAGGCGGCGGGTATATCTGCGGGCCGGATCATCACATCAAGCCCGATGTGCCGCCAGAGAACACAGTAGCCCTATTCGACACTGCGCACGCATTCCGTAGAGGAGGTTACACGCTATGAGTTTTATTGTTTCTCGTCGCGCGCTTGAACCGCTGCTCAAAGCCGATCAACCGCACGAAGATTTTGGGATCGGATACTGCACAGTCCTGCGCGATGGCGAGCATTGGCGCATGTGGTACGACGCCTACGACCACACGTATCGCGATGACGCCGACGGCTTTTTGTGCTACGCAGAGTCGGATGACGGCGAGCACTGGCGCAAGCCGGCACTGGGGCTGGTGGAACACGCCGGCAGCCGCGCCAACAATATCCTGCTCGATGGTCGCGACATCGGCGGCGTTCACGGCGGCAGCGTGTTCATCGACCCCGATGCGCCGGCCAGCGAGCGATTCAAAATGGTGTTTGTGAGTTGGCGCGCAGGGGGCTGGTGGGTGTTCGGCGCGACTTCGGCAGATGGCATCCACTGGCGCCGGGGCGAAGAGCC
The DNA here is from genome assembly GCA_034431495.1 of Thermoflexales bacterium. Classification (GTDB taxonomy): domain Bacteria; phylum Chloroflexota; class Anaerolineae; order J036; family Brachytrichaceae; genus Roseilinea. The sequence continues at coordinate 10,290 of DAOUDB010000132.1, read as the reverse complement.
GTTACTGCGCCACAACAGCGACACGCAGACTGTGTGCTTCCGCGACGGGGATCGCTATCGTCTATATGTCCGCATGTGGAGTGGCGATGTGTTTCAGGGCAAGCGTCTGGTGGGCTATAGCGCGTCGCGCGTATTCGGCGACTTCCCGGCAGCCCGCCCGATCCTGACGCCGGATGACACCGACCCGGCCAACCTGCATTTCTACAACTCGGCAGCCGCCAAAGCGCGCGAGGGCCTGTACCTGATGTTCCCCTCGGCGTTTTACGTTGGCGACGACCTGGTAGTACCCCATCTGGCCATCAGCACCGACGGCGAGACGTTCAGCCGGCCCAGCCGCGCCCCATTCCTGCCGCTGGGGACAGGTTTCGATAGCCGCGGCATCTACATCGCGCCGGGGCTGACCCCGGCCGGCACGCCGGACACGTGGTGGGTGTACTACATGGGCACGCACATCGGCCATGACCACAATCGCCCGGAGCAGGTCAGGTTTGCCGGCGGCATCGGGCGCTTTCTGTTGACGGCGCAATAAGCTGTGCGAGGGTCACAGCACACGGTACTTTTCGTATACCTCGCGCAACGACTTGCCGGCCAGGAGTTCACTGCGCGTCAGCGACTCCTTGCCGGCTTTCTCCTGCGCCAGCGCCAACACCTGCTGCTCGACCTCGCGCGGAATGACAACGACACCGTCATAGTCGGCGAAGACGATCTCACCCGGCCGCACCAGCACCTCCCCACAGCGGATGGGCACATCGATTGCCATGACGCGCGCCCGCCCCTTCGAGTCGAGCGGACGAATGCCGGCGTAAAACACCGGGAATCCCATCTCGATGATGCGCACACAGTCACGGATCTGGCTATCGCACACACACCCCACACAGCCATTGCGTTTGGCGATGGTAGACATCAACTCGCCCCAGGGCGCATTCGTGCCGGCGTAATCGGTGGAATGCACAATCACATCGCCGGGCTTAAGCGAATCCACAATATCGATTTCCAGCCCGTATGGGTCATCCTCGACAATGTAATCGATCTCCATCCAGCGCACGGTGCGCGCCCGGCCCACAAACCCGCAGGCGCGCATATCGGGCAACAGCGGGCGCAACCGCTGGTGCATGGCCTGGTTGCGAAAGCCCAACCCGTCCAGAATATCGCACACCACAGGCACGTAGAGATTCGTCTTGATGAACTCGAAAGTCGATTGGTCGTTGGTCATGGCAGAAGAGAGATGATAGATGACAAATCACAGATGGCAAAGTCAGGATGCAATGCCCAACAGGGCAAATGCGTCGCGGTGGAGGATGCCTTCGACGGTGGCATCGGTGATGCGCGGCAGGCCGCTGTTGCCAACAACATGATTGGCCTGGCGCAATCCTTCGATAGACTCCTGTGCTGTGGCAAATGGGTAGTCGGTGCCAAAGAGCAACTTGTGCGCGACTTTGTATTCCTGCGCGGCGACAAGCATGTTGTAGAACTGCCAGGGGCGATAGAACAACGCCGAAATGTCGGCGTACACATGCGGATGCTTGCGAATGACAACCAGGCACTCTTCACAGAATGGGTGCCCCACATGCGCCAGCACCATGCGCAACGCTGGGTAGCGAATGGCCACGTCGTCCCACAGCCAGGGCCGGCTGAAAGCGAGCGGGGCCTGCCGGTTGAAGGTTGTGCCGGTGTGAAAGAGGATGGGCAGACCGCGCGACTGGCAGTAAGCGTACACCGGGTCGCAGCGCGGATCGCGCGGATCGAAGCCGGCATACATGGGCATCATCTTCACGCCAGACAAGCGCAAATCTTCGGCAGCGCGGCGCAGCTCGTCGAGGTAGCCGGGCTGAGTTGGGTCGCAGCCGGCGAAGCCATACAACTTGCCCGGCGCCTGCGCTACGAACGCAGCCAGATAATCATCGGGAACCCAGATGCCGTTCAGACGCGCCTTTGCGCCCAACACCACCACCCGGTCAAAGCACTCGTTGTCGCGCATGAAACCGGCATAGCGCACCGTCATATCGAGCGGATAGCCGCGCGATAGTTCAGCCTCCTTGACAAAGAACGGCGCCAGGTGCAAATGCTCTTCCCAGACATGCGTGTGAACGTTTTGCATGTTCGATCGGAACCTCTCTGAGTCATGGCAATATGCGATATCATCAGCCGGCGCGCCGGACACGTGTTTTGCCGGCCAGATCAGCCGCGCGCCTGTCGCGCGATCTTGCGGAACGATGCGCAACTGCCAATCCAGAGTGTAGTCCAGTCTCGGAGAGAAGGCGATGAGTTCTGATCCATTATCAATACCGCCGGACGCGCTGCGCGAGATTGCGCCGCACATTGCGCGCTGGGTGTTCGATCCCAGCATGGCTCAACCCGAAATCCTGCTGCGGGCCGGCCTGCCCAATGATCGCGCACAGGTTGCGCTGGCGCTGTGCGAACGCCTGTTCCTCAAAGTGCCACCGCTTGCGCTGAGCCAGGCCGCCGTGAGCGCATTCGAGCGGCTGATCGAACAATATCTCGATGCGCCGGCCGGCCGGCAGATTCCATACAGCCTGCCCTATCCGAAACATGAATTCCTGCGTTACCTGACCGAACACAAACATTACCTGCTACACGGCTCCAGCAATCCTGACATTGACCGTCTGCAACCACGCCTGCAGTCCGACTGGGCTGGTCGGAGCGTCAACGCAGCGTTCGCCTCCAGCGATGGCATCTGGCCGCTGTTTTTTGCCTGCATTCCACAGGCAAGGTGGCCGGGCAGCTTGCGCAATGTGTGCCTTGTGGTTGACGCGCCCGATGGCAAGCGCGCGCGTTTCTATTTGTTCTCAATCAACGAGCAGGTGTTGCCACATGCCAACTGGGTGAACGGCATGATCTACATCCTGCGCGCCGAGGGATTCAGGCCGACCGCCGAAGGGCCGGCGCGCTTCGATGAATGGATCAGCGAGCGCGAAGCGCCGATCGTAGCCCGACTGCCGGTGTCGCCGGCCGACTTTCCATTCCTCCACAGCGTGACCGGGCACCCTGAAGATGAGCCTGTTTTCGAGACCTGGTTGCGCTACAAGACACGCCTGGCTGCCGGTTGACACTGCGCGCAAGCCGGCATACATTCTGGCGCGATTCGCCGCATCACAGCAGAGAACAGGAGAGAAAGATGGCAGATGTCATTTGCATGGGGGAAGTGCTGGTCGAATTTGTATCCACGCAGGCAAACACGCCGCTGGCGCGCGCGCCGGGCTTCATCAAAGCGCCGGGGGGCGCGCCGGCCAATGTCGCGGTGGCGCTGCAACGCCTGGGCGCGCCGGCGACCTTCGTCAGCAAAGTGGGCGACGATCCATTTGGCGTGTATCTGCGCGACAGTCTGGCCGCAGACGGCATCGACACGCGCTATGTGTTTGTCGATCCACAGGCGCGCACAACCGCCGTGTTCGTGGCGGTGTGGGACGATGGACACAAAGACTTGTGCTTCTATCGCAACCCCGGCGCTGACATGATGCTGCGCGAGGATGAAATCGATGCGCGCCTGTTCGACGGCGCGCGCTGCTTTCATTTCGGCTCGATCACGTTCATCCACGAGCCGGCCGCCAGTGCGCAACGCAAGGCGCTGCGCATAGCCCAGGAACGGGGATTGATGATTACCTTCGATCCGAATTACCGCCCCACCCTGTGGCCGGATGTCGAAACGGCGCAGCGCGTCATTCGCGATTCATTTCGCCAGTGTCACCTCGCCAAGATCAGCGAAGAAGAGTGGGAAGTCGCCACCGGCCACACCGATCTGGAGAGTGGTATCCGGGCAGTGCTGGATCGGGGCGTCGAGCTGCTGGTGATCAGCCGGGGAGCAAACGGTGCGATTGCGACCAACGGCGTCTATCAGATTGATCTGCCGGCCGTACCTGTGAATGTCGTCGAGACAACCGGGGCCGGAGACGGGTTCATGGCTGCCATGATCAGCCGGCTGCTGCCCGAACGCGAGCGGCTCGGCTCTTTGAGACTTGTGGCCGAGTCGGTCGTGCGTGACGCGCTCGCCTATGCCATCGTGGTAGGCGGGTTGGCCTGCACCAGACCGGGCGCGATCCCGGCGCTACCCACCCGGGCGGAAGTGGAAGCATTCATGCAAGCGCGGAGGATGCAATGAGCAGTGCTGTGACCGGCGCCGGCCTTACAGGCAGCCGGCTGACACCCCAGGCTCTGGCCCGGATGATCGATCACACGTTTCTGAAACCGTTCGGGACGCCGGCAGATATCGAGAGCATGTGCGCCGAGGCGCGCCGGTACGGCTTTGCCATGGTCGCCATCCACCCGGCCGAGGTCGAGCGCTGCGTCGGGTTGCTGGCAGGGACGGGGATCGGTATCGGCGCAGCGGTTGGCTTTCCGCTGGGCCAGAACACGCCGGCAGTCAAAGACTACGAGACACGCGACGCCATCGCGCGCGGCGCGACGGAGATCGACATGGTCATCAACATCCGCGCGCTACAGGCCGGCGACACACATACCACACGCGCCGAGATTACCGCGCTGGTGCGCGTCTGTCGCGCCGCGCAGGTGATCAGCAAGGTGATTCTGGAGACCTGTTATCTGAGCGATGACGAAAAGCGTCAGGTGTGCCGCATGGCACTTGAGGAAGGCGCCGATTTCGTCAAAACGTCCACCGGCTTTGGGCCGGCCGGGGCAACGGTGGAAGACGTGCGGCTGATGCGCAGTGTGGTGGGGCAGGCAATGGGGGTGAAAGCATCGGGCGGCATTCGCAGCCTGGAGGCCGCGCTGGGCATGATCGAGGCCGGGGCTACGCGCATCGGCACCTCGAACGGGCCGGCGATCATCGAAGCCTTGCGCGCAACGTTGGGGGCGAACACAACGCCGGCATGACTGCGCGGCTTAACCTGGCGTGGAATTGCTCTCGTCGCCCCACATCATGCGGACGAACATCTTGACAATGAGCGGGTCGAACTGGCTGCCCGCTTTCTGAAGCAGGTAATTACGGACTTGAGGGTCGGGCCATGCCTTGCGGTAGGGGCGGTCAGAGCGCAAAGCGTCCCACACATCGACCACGCTGAAAATGCGCGCGGCCAAAGGAATCGCTTCCCCCTTCAGCCCGCGCGGATAGCCCGTGCCATCCCATCTCTCGTGATGGCAGTAGGGAATATCAAGAGCCGGCTTGAGGAAAGCAATCGACGAAAGCAAGTCATAGGCGTAAACGGGGTGCTTGCGCATTTCGGCCCATTCACTTTCGGTCAGCGGGCCGGGCTTCAGCAACACTTCGTCGGGGATGGCCATCTTGCCGATGTCGTGCAGCAACGCCCCACGCCGGATGTGAATCAGCTCTTCCTCTGGCAATCCCATTGATCGGGCCAGAGCAACAGTCACCTCAGCAGCTCGGCTGGTGTGTCCTTCGGTCTCGTGATCGCGCATCTCCAGCGCCCTGGCCCATCCTTCCAGGGTGGCCTCATAGGCAAGGGTGAGATCGATGTTCGAACGTTGCAGCCGTTCGAACAATTCGGCATTGTCGATCGCCAGCGCAGCCTGCACCGCCATGGCGTTCAACATCTCCATCCAGTCGCCGGCAGGCTGGAGGGGCTTTCGGGTGAAGATTTGCAACACGCCTTTGCTCTGGCCTTTGGCAACCAGAGGAATGCCGTAGTAACTGACAAAGCCCTCGTTGGCGTGCAGGCCCTTTACCCCGCCATCCGCATCAGCCCAGGGTGACGCATGAATCATCTGCTGCTCCAGCACCACCCGACCGGCCAGTGCTTGCCCCACGCGGACGGGCGACTCGATGCCAGAGCTATGGCGAAATCCCTGGCCAAGCACAAACTCAAGCAAGAGCGAGTGCGGGTTCAAGCGCAAAATATTGGCGGCGTCGATTTGCAGATGCTCGATCATCTGCTCGAGCAGCATGCCCAGCGTCACCCGGAGATCAAAGCTGGCCGTAATGGTCATGTCGATCGCGCGCAGCGCAGCCAGCCATTTCACCTGGCGCTGGAGTTGCTCTTCTGCGCGTTGCTTCTCCTCGCGCAGTGTCTTTTCGCGGATGGCACGTGTGACGGCCTGACCCAGCCGGCCCAAACGATCCTTCAACAGGTAGTCCGAAGCGCCAAGCTGAATCATCGCCACAGCCTTGTCTTCACCGATCATGCCTGAGACGACAATGAGCGGCACACCGATCTTGCGCGCGCGCAACAACTCCAGTGCGCGCAACGCGCCGAACTGCGGCATGTGATAGTCCGACAGGATGATGTCCAGGCCGGGGTGCAGATGCGACAGGTAGCCTGCTTCATCGTCAACGCGATCCCAGGCGACCTTGAAGCCGCTGCGCTCCAGTTCGTGAACCATCAGCTCTGCATCTTCAGGCCGATCCTCCGCGATCAGGACGTTAAGAGGGACGCTCATGATACTTCTCCAGAAGCGGGCATTTGGTTCAACAACAACCAGTAGAGACCGATCTGGCTCACAGCCTGTGCGAACTGTTCGAAGTCCACCGGCTTAACGATGTAACTGTTCACGCCAAGCCCATAGCTGTCCACAATATCCTGCTCTTCACGCGAGGAGGTCAATACGACCACCGGAATCGCGCGCGTCGCCGGGTCCGACTTGACGCGCCGCAGCACTTCTTTGCCATCGACTTTGGGCAACTTCAGATCGAGCAAAACGACTTTGGGATTCTCGACGCGCGACTGATAGGCCCCTTCACGAAAAAGGTATTCGAGCGCCTCGGCCCCGTCGCGCAGGACGCGCACGCGATTCGCCAGACGATGCTTGCGAAAGGCATGCAACGTCAGTTCGACATCGTTCGGATCATCCTCGACGAGTAGGATCTCGATTGATTGGCTGTCCTGCATTGCCGTTTCCCTCCTGCGCCCGGCTCAGAAATGCAGCGCCGATCCTATTCGATCGAAGTAGATGGGGCAACAACCAGATGCGCTGCAGACAGACTACCTGCCCCAGAAAGCTTGAGGGAGAGGATAGCATAGATTATGAAGCCGGCTCAGGCGCGCATCGCGCGCAACCCGGCCAAAGCCTCCTCGCGCACGCCCTGCCAGCAAGCGGGACGATCCAACACAGCGCAAAACATCGCGCGGGCTTGATCCAATCGCCCCTCTGCCTGCAACACCCCTGCCTGCTGGCACAACACCCGGATGCCGCGAAAGAGGTAGATATGCGGCCAATTGCGGCGTTAAAAGCCTGTCATAGCACGTCCCCGTAGTCGCACAGATCAATCCTATGCTACAAATTTCAGATATGGCCATACCAACACGGCGGGGGTCAGCAACAAGCGATCTGGCAACGGTGAACAATTGGGCCATCGTCACCTTTACCGTGCCCAATATCGCGCCGGTTTTCACCAGCACGCCGGTCATCGCTGCGATGCAGGACATGCCCTACACAGCAACGGCCAGGGAAGATAACGGCAACGGCACGGCCACCCTCTCCGCACGTCGTCCAACGTGGACGTGGGCGAGCATCCCGTGGTGCTGCTGGTCACAGACAGCGATAGACTGAGCGGCACGCAGTCCTTCACACTCACCGTCAAAGTCAACGACGCGCCATCCTTCGCCAGCACGCCTGTCACGACAGCCACCCAGGGTATGCTCTACACCTACGCCATCACCACGACCGACCCCGACCTGCCCTACGGCGACGTGCTCACCATCACCGCGCCCACGCTCCCGGCCTGGCTCGCGCTGACCGACCACGACGACGACACGGCAACGGCACGGCGACGCTTGCCGGCACGCCGTCACAGGCCGATTTGGATCGTGGCAACAACTGGGTCGTGCTGCGGGTAACCGATCAGGCGGGGCTGTATGCCGAACAGCGCTTTGTCATCGGGCCGGTGTGGCTCCTGTTTCCGCGCGTGGCGCGCAACGGGTGACTCGCGCCCTTTGACGCCAGTGCGGGGCCAGTACAACTTATTGATGAACATCCTCCCAAAGACACCTGGGCCTGTGGGAGGATGTTTCATCTGGGGCTAGTGCAACACCTGGCTCAGAAACGCGCGGGTGCGCTCGCTCCTGGGATGGTTGAATAACTCCACTGGCGGAGCCGCCTCCACAATCTGGCCGGCATCCATGAATATGACGCGATGGGCAGCCGCGCGGGCAAAGCCCATCTCGTGCGACACCACTACCATCGTCATGCCTTCGCGGGCCAAATCCAACATCACATCCAACACTTCCTTGATCATCTCCGGGTCGAGCGCGCTGGTTGGCTCGTCGAACAGCATAATCTTGGGATTCATCGCCAGCGCCCTGGCAATCGCCACACGCTGTTGCTGACCGCCCGAAAGCTGGTAGGGATAGGCGCGCACTTTCTCCGGGATGCCAACTTTCTCCAATAGTTCCATGCCGATTCGCTCCGCCTCCTCACGGCTGCGCTTGCGCACCACACGCTGAGCCAGTGTGATGTTGTCCATCACCGACAGGTGTTGGTACAGGTTGAACTGCTGGAACACCATCCCAACTTCTGTGCGCACAGCGTTGATATTTTCAGCGCTGTCGAGCGGGATGTCGTCAACCACAATACGCCCCTGATCATGATGCTCCAGACGATTAATGCAGCGCAGCAAGGTAGATTTGCCCGATCCGGACGGGCCGATGATAACCACCACTTCGCCTTTGTACACATCCAGATTGACGCCGCGCAGCGCAGCCTCTGCGCCGAACCGTTTATGAACGTTCTCGATGTGGATAATCGGTCGATTCATCGGCCTACCTCCTGTCGATCTTCGTCTTGCGCTCTACCCAGGCGACAATCCGCGCGGAGAAGAGCGTCATGACCAGGTAGAGCAAACCGACCACGAGCCATGTTTCGACAGGGATGAAATTCTTGGACATGAACTCGCGCCCCCGGCGAGTCAGATCAGCGACAGCAACCACACTCACCAGCGATGAATCCTTGAGCAGCGAGATGAACTCATTGCCGACCGGCGGCAGAATTACGCGCACCGCCTGGGGCAGAATGACATAGCGCATGGCCTGCACGTAGGTCATGCCCTGACTGCGGGCGGCTTCATATTGGCCTTTCGGAATGCTCTGGATGCCGGCCCGGTACACCTCGCTCATGTAGGCCCCATAGCAGATGGTCAATCCCAGCACGGCCATCACGATCGGGTCAGACTGGAAATTCGCCAGCGGTTCGATGTTCATCGACCGGCCAATACTCTGCAAGACAGGCGGCAGCGCGTAGTACCAGAACAACAACTGCACCAACAAGGGGATGCCGCGAATGATTTCAACGTAAAGCGTGCTGACGCCATAGATCACCTTGTTGCGAGCCAGCCGCCCCAGCCCGCCCAACATGCCGACCAGCAGCACCAACAGGAACGAAGCCACGGTGGTCACCAGCGTGACTCCGATGCCATCGCTGACAAACTCGATAATGCGCTGATAGGGATCGGGCTGAGTGATCAACAACAGCGCCAGCAATCCAACGACCAGCGCCAGCAATCCCCACCACGCATCGAGCCGGCCCGATGGTTCAGCGCCGGGGATATGCGCCAATTCCCGCTCCGGCGGCGCGGGAGGCCCTTTCGCTTGAGAGTCCATGTCGTCTCGTAATAGCAATCCTCCCGTGGGTTGAGCCACGGGAGGAGATGTGATGATAGGACAATAGCCGTCCCCTTACTGGCCTGCGCCTTTGAGCCACTTGTCGGTCAACTGATCGATTAATCCTTCCTGCCTGACTGCCGCCAGCCCTTTGTTGATCTGTGCAAGCAGATCAGCCTTCTTGTTGCACACAGCAATGCCAATGCTCTCGGCCGTAAACGCCTCGCCCACCGCCTTCAGTTTGTCAGGGTTCTTGCCGATGTAGCCCAGCGCCAGCGTGTTGTCGGCGATCACCGCATCCACCTGACCATTGATCAGGTCCTGAAAAGCCAGGTCGATCGAGTCATAGGTCTTGAGCGTGACGTTGGGAATCTTCTCGGCTTCGAGCGCGCCGGTTGTGCCGATTTGCGCCCCCACCTTCTTGCCGCCCAGGCTGTCCTTGCCGGCGATGTCGGCGTTGCCGGCCTGCACGGTGACCAGCTGCCCGACGGCGAAATACGGATCAGAGAACAGCATCGTCTTCTTGCGATCATCGGTGATGCTGATGGACGAAATCGCGGCGTCGTACTGGCACTGCGACACGCCGGCCAGCAACGGATCGAAAGCGACATTGACAAACTCGACTTCAAAGCCAGCCTTCTGCGCGATGGCATTCATCAGGTCGATGTCAAAGCCGACAATTTGCTTGCTTTTCTCATCGACCATTTCGAACGGCGGCCAGGTGGCGTCCGAGGCGACCTTGACTTTGGGTTTGGCGCCCGCGCTG
>DAOUDB010000131.1:0-25498 GCA_034431495.1 Thermoflexales bacterium | reverse complement strand
CCACTCTCCACTCTCCACTCAGCACTCTCCACTCTCCACTCTGCACTCTCCACTCAGCACTCAGCACTCAGCACTCTCCACTCAGCACTCTCCACTCAGCACTCTCCACCCTCAACCTTACGAACCTTCCTGCTCCCACTCACCGATCAGTTCGATCTCCAGTTCCAGCCAGATATCAAAGCGCTGAAGCACAGCTTTGCGCGCGAGATCGATGAGCGCCTTGACATCCGCGGCTGTGGCCTGGCCGGTGGCATTCACAAAGAAGTTGGCATGCACGGGCGAGATCATCGCTCCGCCGCGCTGCGCGCCTTTCAGGCCACAAGCATCGATGAGCCGGCCAGCGTAATCGCCGGGAGGATTCTTGAACATGCTGCCCATCGTCGCGCCCGGCGGTTGAGATGCCCGCCGTCGCGCCTGAAACTCGGCCGCCCGGCGCTCCAGATTCACGCGATGGTCGCGCTTCAAATCAAACAAGGCGCCGAGCACAATGGGCCGCTCCTCCGGCCGATATTGCTTCAACGCGCTCTGACGATACGCAAAGGCAAGCTGGCGCGGCGTCCAGTATTCGGGCTGCCCGCCCCGGCGCATGATGCGCGCCAGATGCAAATTGGCGCCGACCTCTGTGCCATGCGCCCCGGCATTGCCGACTACCGCCCCGCCGACCGTTCCCGGCACGCCAATCGCCCACTCCACACCAGCCAAGCCGCGCTCGATGCAATCCCGCGCCAGCGTTGCCAGTACTACGCCCGAATCCGCCTCCACGCGCGCTGAAATATCCTTCACCGTGAACTTGACATCCCGCGTGCGATTGAGGACGACCAGCCCCCGCACGCCGGCGTCGCTTACCAGAATATTCGCCCCTCCACCGATGACGACGCACGGCAATCCCAGCGCGTCCGCGCGGTTGACCAGCGCCACCAGCTCATCTGTGGCGCGCGCATCAACCAGCAAGTCCGCTGGGCCGCCGATGCGCGCGGTGGTATACCGGGCCATCGGCTCGTTGCGTTTCGCGCGCGTCTTCAGCACATCCAGAATATCCATGACTGCATGTTGGGGTGACCGGTTGGTCGCCCCTACCGCAACATCTCCAGCAACCGCTCGCCGACCAGGTTGCCATCGCCGGCGCTCAGCGTTACAACCACATCGCCGCCGCGCGCCTGCGAGATCAGGATGCCCAGCGCATCGCCAAACGACGCCGCATTGCGGGCGTGCTGGTGCGTCAGCCGGCGCGAGATTTCGATCGGGTTTAACGCGCTGGCTGCAAAGCCAAAGTCCTCGACCCGCTCGCGCGCCGCGTAGATCGGCAGCACGATGACCCGATCAGCATCCGTGAATGATTCGGCAAACTCATCCATCAGCGCGATAGTGCGGCTGTAGGTGTGTGGCTGCCATACCGCCCAGATCCTCGCCACCGGGAAACGCTGGCGCGCCGCGCGCAGGGTCGCGCGAATCTCGGTCGGATGATGCGCGTAGTCATCGAACACGCGAATCCCGCGCCGCTCCCCTCGCAACTCGAACCGGCGGCCCGAACCCAGAAAGCCGCCCAGCGATTTCACCGCCTCCTCTATCGGCACGCCGACCGCCTCCGCCACCGCCAGCGATGCCAGCGCATTCAACACATTGTGCTCGCCCGGCACACGCAGCGACACCTGCCCGGCGTGACCGGCCGGCCCGACATAGGCAAAGTCCACGCCGCCCAGGGGATTGGCTCGCGCGTTCGAGGCGCGCCACGTGCCCCGCTGAAAGCCATAGTCGATCACAGCCGGCCGGTCTGCCTCGTCTGCCGGCAGTGGATGCGATTGACTCAGCTCTGCCTGCTTCAACGCCCGCGCCACACCCGGATCATCGGCGCAGGCGATGATGGCCCCATTGGCCGGCACATTGCCAGCAAATGCGGCAAACGCAGCGATCGTGTCGTCCAAATCGCGGTAGGTGTCGGGATGATCGAACTCGATGTTGGTGATTACCGCGATGCGCGGATGCAGGCGCAGGAATGTGCGATCATATTCGTCCGCCTCAACCACGAACACGTCACCACCGCCAGCGCGCGCATTCACGCCAAGCGGCATGGGCGTCGCGCCGATGATGAACGATGGGTCATATCCGGCATCGCTCAGAATCGTGGCAATCATGCCGGTCGTGGTGCTTTTGCCGTGCGTGCCGGCCACCGCGATGCCAATCGACGCCTCGTCGCCGGACGGGCCGCCCCGCCCGTTGTAGCCCTGCATGAGCATGTTCAGCACATCGCCGCGATGCCATACCGGAATGCCCCGCGCGCGGGCCGTCACCAGCTCTGGCTCATCACGGGCAATCGCCGACGATGGCGCCAGCGCGTCGACGCCATCCAGATGTGCCGGATCGTGGCCGACGAACGCAGGAATACCTTCTGCGTTCAGGGCATCGAGCACCGGCGAATGGGCGCGATCGTCGCCAGACACGGCAAAACCGCGCGCCTTCATCACGCGCGCAATGGCGCTCATGCCGGCGCCGCCGATACCCATGATGTGCACTCTCATATGATCACCACAATCACAAACAGGAAAATGGCCACGAGCACCACGATCAGCGTTGTGCCAGAGAAGAACAGAAACGCCGAGTTCTTGATCCAGAAAAAGTTCTCCCATCCGCCTGCTGGCGGCGTGAACAATGGCGGATTGGCATTGGGCGGAAACGGCGCGCCACCCAGAATCTGCGCCTGCCAGGCCAGATAAGCCAGCGTGCTGAAGATCAGAAACCCGTTCAGCCCACCGCACAGAAAAGAGATGATCCCCTCTTCGATCCGCCCGCGCGGATTGTTGCTGAAGCGGTTGCGCACGACTGCCGGCCCGAGATAGCCGAAAAACGCGATCACCAGGAAAGGAACGGCTTTCACCGCGAACCGGGCCGCCGCGCCGGCCGGCGATTGATCCGGCGCAAAGCCGGCCAGAATGTTGCCGAACTGATTTAGCACGAAGATCGCCAAGATCAGGCTGGCCGTGGCAATGATCTCGCGCACCCAGCCGCGCATGGCCCCAATGAAGCCAAAGATCACTGTGAAGAAGGCAAACACAACGTCTGCATTGACCATGCTGCCACCTCAGTGCGGGCGGGTCGAATCCGCATTGCCTCCGCTGCGCCGGTTTGCCTGCGCGGCCCCAATCTGCCAGACGACTTCAGCGATCCGGCGCGCCCCGCCACCTGCGCCGGCCGCGAGTCCCCGCGACGCCTCGCGCATGGCAGACAGTCGCGCCGGATCGCCCAGGAGTGATGCGACCACTTTCACAAGGCCCTGTTCGGGGTGATTCAACTGCCCGTCCTCGAGCATCACCGCCGCGCCGCGGTCCACGAGATACTGCGCGTTGACTCGCTGGTACCGCCATGCGTGCGGATACGGCACCAACACAGCCGGCAAGCCCAGTGCCGGCAGCTCGCCCAGCGCCGACGCGCCCGACCGGCACACCACCAGATCCGCCGCCGCCATTGCATCAGCCATCTCCTCATGCAGATAAGGGACTGCCGTATATCGCTCACGCAGATCAGGAGCCATGGCTTCGCGCGCCGCCTCCATTTCGGGCCAATCGCGATTGCCCGTCACATGCAGAATGCGGATGGAACCTGCGCGCACCGCCGGCGGAGACAACAGCGCGCCGATATTGGAGACGACCGCCCGGTTGATGCTACGCGCGCCCGTGCTGCCACCTACAACCAGCAGCACAGTCACACCGGCCGGCACGCCAAAGCGCGCCCGGCCTTCTTCCCGTGTGGTTCGCAGAAACGCCTCACGCACTGGATAGCCCGTGACCACCATTTTGGCGCGCGGAATGAACTCGCCCGAAGCCTCAGTTGTCGTGGCGACTTTGGTAGCCAGCCGGGCCATGGCTTTCAGCGCCAGCCCCGGCTCGACATCCGGCAGATAGACAACACTCGGCACGCGCCGCAGCCATGCCGCCATGCTCACCGGCACGCCGACAAACCCGCCCGTAAGCAACACCACATCTGGCTTGTACGCGCCGACGATTCGGTGCGCGCTGAGCGTCCCGCGCGCGATGCGCAGAGCGCCACGCGCCGCCCGACGCAGACCCACGCCATGCATAGCGCCGGCCTGAATCGCGGCGAATGGAATGCCGTCGCGCTGCGCCAGTTGCCTCTCCATACCCTCATGTTCGCCAACGAACAGCGCCTGCACTTCGCGGGCTCCCTCCGCGCAGCCGCCCGTTCGTGTATCGTCGCGCGTCTCGGCCCACAATGGTTCTTCGGATGGCATCCGCGCCGGCCTGTTCTTCAAGGTCGTCGCCGAAATCTCGGCGGATTCGATCTGCGCTGCCATCTCCCGCAGACTTTTCAGAACGGTAAGCGCCGGCAACACGTGTCCGGCTGTCCCGCCGGCGGAAATGAGTATTCGCACTGTAGCTCCCCGCGCCTGCGGCGCCGGCCAAATATGAATCCTCGGCAGCGCCAGCAGACAATCGTGTTCCACGCGAAATGCTGACCAGGATGCCGCACGCGGCCATCACCGACACCAGCGATGACCCGCCCAGACTGAGAAACGGCACCGGCACACCGGGCAACGGAAACAGCGCAGTCATAGCCAGCACATTGATCATGGCCTGCCCGATGATCCATGTGATGATGCCGATGCCCAGGAACGCGCCAAACGCCGTGTCGGACTTGTAGGCGATCCGCGTCGCCCGCCACGCCAGCAGCACAAACAGGCTGAGCGTCACGATCACACCCAGCCAGCCCATCTCCTCGGCCAGCACGGCAAACACGCTGTCGGTGTGCGGTGTCGGCAACAAACCAAATTTCTGATAGCCGGCGCCGATGCCGCGCCCCAGCAACCCGCCTTCGCCAAACGCAATCAACGCCTGCTGGATGTGATAGTGCGCCTGGCTGTCTGGATCGCCCAGCGACAACAGAAAACTATCCAGGCGGGCCGTCGAATGTGGGAACACGCGCACCAGTCCGAGGAACACAACTGCTGCCACCGCGCCCACCAGCACAACCTGCGGCAGACTCGCCCCGGCGACAAAGAACATGGCCGAAGCCGCCAGCACGATCACCAGCGTCGTGCTCAGGTCGGGCTGAATCACGATCAACCCCGCCCCAATGCCGATGATGACGCCGAACGGCACCAGCCCATTCGCAATGCTCTGCACCTGATCGCGCCGCGACGCAAGCCACGACGCGGCATACATCAGGATCACAATCTTGGCAGCTTCGCTGGGCTGGATCGAACCGCCGATGAACGAACGGCGCGCATTGAACTTGTCGGCGCCGACCAACGCCACCAGCAACAGCATGAGCAGGCACAGACCCATCAGCACCACCGACCAACGTCTGAAGTACCCGTAGTCGAACCGGCTGAGCGCCACAAACAACACCAGCCCCAGACCGGCAAACAGCGCCTGTCGACCGAATATGGCCAGCGGGCTACCCTCTTCGACATATGACCAGTAGTACGTGGTGCTGTAGGTCATGATCAAGCCCAGCGACACCAGCGCCAGCATGATCATGACGAACACCCAGTCCACGCTGCGCGCGCCGGCCACTACCGCCGCAGATCGCCGCGCAGCTGTCCTCGCGGATGGAATCCTCGTGACTTGCGTTGCGCGCCGGGTCGTGTGCGCTGAAGATGTTGAAGCCATTGCCCGTTACTCCCGCTCCAAGCTTGCCTGCCCAATCCCATTTCGAGTGGCGGCCTCGCGGAGTTGATCCGCACCTGCCAGACTGCGCACAACGCGCGCAAACTGGTCGCCGCGCTCGGCGAAATCCTTGAACGCATCATAGCTGGTTCCACCCGGCGACAACAACACCACATCGCCGGGGCGCGCCGTGGCTGCGGCAGCATGAACGGCCTCGTCGAGTGTCGAGCACAGGACGACGGGCGGCCCGCCGGGCGGACCGCCCGCCAGCCCGGTCCATTGCCGGCTGATCTCTGCGTGCACCAGGCCGGCCATCTCGCCAAACAACACAATGTGTTTGCAACGCTGGCGCATCAGAGCCACCGCCTCGGCCCACGGCAAATGCTTGTCGCGCCCGCCGCACAACAAAATCACCGGCTGCTCGAAGCAGCGCAAGGCTGCCATCAGCCGTTCGGGTGCTGTTGCAATCGAATCGTCGTAGTAGCGCACACCGCCGATCTCGGCCACCCGTTGCAGGCGGTGCGACACGCCTGTGAACGTGGTCGCCACAGACTGGATGGCCTGCGCCGACGCGCCGGCGATGGCGCTCAACGCGCTGGCTGCCAACACATTGGCGATGTTGTGCCGGCCCATCAACTGCAAATCGCGGCGGTGGCAGATGCGATGCTCGAAGCCGCGCGCCGCGATGCGCACGCGCAAATCGCCGTTGTCATCCAGCCAGGCCCCGTCGCCGTGCGGCTCATGCTCCAGGCTGAACCACACCGTTTGCGCATGGGTGTTCAACGCGCGCGTCACTGCGTCGTCGGCGTTGAGCACCTGCCAGTCATCGTCGGACTGAAAGGCCACGATGTTGCGCTTGGCGGCAATGTAGGCTTCCATCGTGCCGTGCCGGTCGAGATGATTGGGCGTGATGTTTGTGACGCACGCGATGCGCGGGCTGCGCGACATCAGCTCCAGCTGAAAAGACGACAGCTCGATCACGACATGATCGCCCGGCTGAATCTGATCCACATCGGCGATGAGCGGATTGCCGATGTTGCCACCCACCCACACACGCGCCGGCGATGCGCCGCCGGCGTTGACATGCGCTTTTAACATTTCGCCCACCAGCGTCGTGGTGGTGGTCTTGCCGGCCGAGCCGGTGATGGCCAGGATCGGGGCCGGACAGATCTCGAAAAAGAGCTGCGCGTCGTTGCTGAGCGGGATGCCACGCCGGCGCGCCTCGAGCACAATCGGCAGATCGATCGGCACGCCGCCGCTCAGAAAGAGCGTGCCGCAGTCGTCGAGCAAAGAGAGCGGATGCCCGCCGAGGGCATAGCGCACGCCGGGCAGGCCGGCCAACGCCGAGACATCCACATCCGCCTTCATGTCGCTGAGCACGACCGGGATGCCGCGCATGGCCAGGTATCGCACCAGGGCCAGACCTTGCCGCGCCGCGCCCAGAACCACCATGGATTTTGGATTTTGAGTTGGCGATTTCGGATTGTCCATCAGGTTCACGCGGTACTTCGGTTTCACGGATCCGAATCGCAAATCCGCAATCCCAAAATCGCGAATTGTCAGGGGTTGCCCGCCACCGCCAGGCCAATGCCTAGCATGGCCGCGAAAATACCGATCAGCCAGAAGCGCTGCACAATCTGCGATTCGCTCCAGCCGAGCAGCTCGAAGTGATGATGCAACGGGGCCATTTTGAACAGCCGCCGGCCCTCGCCATAACGCCGCCGGGTGTACTTGAAATAGCCTGATTGAAAGATGACGCTGAGCGCCTCGGCCACCGGCACAATCGCAATCACCGGCAACAGCAACCACTGGCCGGTCATGAGCGCCACCACGCCAAGCGCCGCTCCCAGCGCCTCGCTGCCCAGGTCGCCCATGAACAGCGCCGCCGGATGCACGTTGAACCAGAGAAAGCCCAGCAGCGCGCCAGCCACCAACATGCAAAACATGGTAAGAAAGACCTGGCCCTGCATGTAGGCAATCACGCCATAGGCCACAAACGCCACCAGGCTGATCAGCGCCGCCAGCCCATCGAGTCCATCGGTGAAGTTCACCGCATTGGCCGAGCCGTGAATGATAAAGATGGCGATGGGAATCCAGAGCAGGCCCAGTTCGATCGGCTGCGCGACAAACGGGATCGCCAGCCGGCCAATATCGAACACCAGATGCATCACCAGCGCCGCCGTCGTCGCAATGACAAGCTGGATCAGCGCCTTGCTGCGCCCGCGCATCCCCTCGCCGCGTCGCACGCCGCGCACCCCCATGTAATCGTCGATGGCGCCGAGTACGGCGAACCCGATCATCACCACCATCGGAATGGCCAGCGAGCGGCCCACCAGCACCACCCCGGCGAAGTCCAGCCCGATGCGCGGCGGAATGCGCGAATACAAGTACATGCCCGTCAACAGCACGATGACCGGCGCGACAATCAGGATGCCGCCCATTGTGGGCGTGCCGGTCTTGACCTGGTGCGTGGCCGGGCCTTCGATCCGAATCTGTTTGCCGATTCGGTGTCGCTTCAGGAAATGAATCAACGGGCGTCCACATACGATTGCAATCAGACAGCATAAGCTGCCCATGATCAGCGATATGCCCATGGTTGGTCACGCGGATCTGGCCTGCTGCGTCGCGCCGGCGCTCAGACCTGCCACGATTTCCTCCATTTTCATGCCCCGCGATCCCTTTACCAGGATCACACATTTCTCGCGCACAATCTCACCCAGCGCGCGCAACGCTTCGGCATTGCTGTCGCAGGCGCGCACACGGCCCGGCCCACCCAGGCAACGGACGGCTTCTTCGGCAATCCAGCGCGCGCGCCGGCCAATGCACACAACGTAGTGCGCGGCTGTCGCCGCCCGGCAGCCCACATTGCGATGCGCTGACTCCTCCACATCGCCCAGCTCCAGCATATCGCCGAGCACTGCAACGCGCGGGCCGCCATCTATCTCTGCCAGCAAATTCAGCGCAGCGAGCGTCGATTCCTCGCTGGCGTTGTACGTGTCATCGAGAACCAGCGAGCCATGCGGCCCTTCAAGCACCGTCAGGCGCAACTGTGTGGACGAGCGACGCAAACCTTCCACGATGTCGTCCCATGCCATGCCTTCGACCAGCCCCACCGCAGCCGCGCGCAACACAGTGTGCGCGCTGTGCCGGCCCAACAACGGGACGCGCGCCAGGCGTTGCTCCGCGCCGTGATGCAGCACCAGCGAAATGCCATCCAAACCCCGGCTCTCGATCTGGTCGGCCCACACATCCGCCTCGGGCGCCAGGCCGTATGTCACCACCCGCGCGCGAGTCATCGAGGCCATTGCCCGCACCCGCCCATCGTCATCGTTCAACACGGCCACGCCGCCCTCGCTGGCAGGCGGCAATGCCTGAACCAACTCCGCTTTGGCAAGCTGGATGTTGTCGATCGTCCCAAGCCGTTCAAGATGCACCGGCGCGACCATGGTGACCACACCTGTGTGCGGCTGGGCCCAGTCACAATATGCGGCGATCTCGCCGCGCTGATACATGCCCATTTCCAGCACGGCGCGCTCGTGTTCGGGCCTCAACCTGAGCAAAGTCAGCGGCACACCAATCTCGTTGTTGTAGTTGCCTTCCGATTTGAGTGTCCGGTAGCGCACAGACAGCACCTGCGCCACCACTTCCTTGGTGGTCGTCTTGCCCACGCTGCCGGTGATGCCGATTACACGCAGAGCGGGGGCAAGCGCGCCGATCTTCCTGCGCCACCAGGCTGCCAGACGCTGCAATGCCTTCAACGTGTCATCGACCCGGATGAGCAGAGGCAACCCGTCGCCGCCGGCCAGCTTCGCCGCCAGGGGCGATGCTGTCGCGGGTGACACGCTGACATCAATCCAGCCGTGCGCCGGCCCGCCGGCAAGGTCCAGGCGGCGATCGACCAGCGCAGCGATCGCACCCCGCCCCAGCGCATGGCTGACGAAGTCGTGCCCATCCACGCGTTCGCCGCGCAGCGCGACGAACAGATCGCCGCGCAACGCCTGCCGCGAGTCGATGGCCACTTCTCGCACCGGCTCATTCTCCAGCGCTTCAATGCGCGGGCCGCCTGCGCCCTCAACCACATCCGCTAATGTCAACATCCGAATTCGCTCACCGCGGACAGTGTCCGCAACGCCTGTCGGTCACTTCTGCACATCAGGCGGCACGCCCATTACCTGAGCCGCGTACTCCGCAACACGTTTGAAAACCGGCACAGTAGTATATGCTGCCCAACGGTTCTTTTTCGGCTGGTCGAGCTTGACCAGGATCGTCAGTCGGGGCTCCTGGGCTGGCAGAAAACCCACGAAGGTCACGATGGTCGTGTCCTGCTTCACACCGCGCAAATACCAGTCGGCCGTGCCCGTCTTGCCGGCCACGGTGTATCCCCTGGGCAGCGCTTCCGGTGTGCCTTTGCGGGTGGCAATCTGCATTACTTCGCGCATCACGCGCGCCGTTTGCTCAGAGACCACCCGCGCCATCGGTGTGGGCTGTTTGTTCACCACGGCGCCGTCGGGCTTGCGCCACTGATGCACAACGTAGGGCTGCATCAGCACACCGTCATTGGCGATGGCATTGAGCGCATTGATCACCTGATAGGGCGACGCTGTCATGCCTTGTCCAAAGCTGTTGGTTGCCAGGTCGACTTTGGACCACTCCACATCATTGGGCGTGCGCAACAGGCCGGCCGGCTCGTTCGCCAGATCAATGCCGGTCTTGCGCCCAAAACCAAACAAATTGAAGTAGTGATAGAACTTCTCCGGCCCCAGGTCAAAGGCGATCTGCGCCGCCACCACGTTGAGCGAACGCGCCAGCGTGTCCTCGATGTCAACCTTGCCGTGTGCCGCCCGGTCGCTGTTGCGGATCGTCTTGCCGCCTACGACAAACCGGCCATCGTCCTGATACAGTGTTGTTGTCGTGGTTGTGCCGGCGTCCAGCGCGGCCGCGATCGTCACTACCTTGATGACCGACCCCGGCTCATAGAGTCCACTTACCGCCGGATCGATCAGCCTGTTGGCATCAGGGGAATTGGCGATGTCGATGGCAAAGTTGGGGTCATAGCCCGGCGCCGAGGCCGCCGCCAGCACGGCGCCGGTGCGCGTGTCCATGACGATGATCGTGCCGCCTGCGGCGTCGTATTCGGTCAGTGCGGCCGTCAGTTGTTTCTCCACGTATGACTGAAGCGCCATGTCCAGCGTCAAGACCAGATCGGCCCCCGGCTGCGTCGGCGTAATCACCATCAGGTCGAGCTGGGTGCGCTCTGTGCGCATACCACCCTGCGCGCTCAATTCGCGGTCGTAGAAGCCTTCGACGCCGGCATAGCCGGCCGGCTGAAGGCTGACGAACCCCAACAGCGGGCCGGCGATCAAGCCCTGCGGATAGATGCGCGCCCAGGTCGGATCAACGGTGATGCCTGCTCGTCCCAGATTGTCCAGCGTTGAGGTAAGCACATGAGCCGCCTGCGGCGTCACGTTGTAATAGAGAATAGTGGAAGTGGGCGTGGGCGTCTTGCTGCCGGCAATGATGCCGGTGATGCGCTGGCGCGCCTCCTCGATCGGCCGTGCCATCGCCTGCGCCACAACAAAAGCGCATGTTTCGGTGTCGGTGATGTAACGCGGATCGACACGCACCAGATAAGCAGCCTTGCTGGCTGCCAGAACATTACCGTGCCGGTCATAGATCACGCCGCGCGCCGATTGGCTGTAATACGTCGCCGTCTGCTGAAACTGGCCGCGCGAGGAGAGCGTAGACGACTCCAGAAGCTGGATCTGCGCCGTCCGCGCCACGACGGCCAACACCGCCGCCGCAAACAACACGGCCAAAATGGCGATACGCCGCGCGGAGATCATCGATCGCCCCCTGTTTCCGATCCTGCCTCGGCCGGCCCCGATTCTATGGTCGCCATCGCCGTCATCGTCGTGGTCGCCGTCAGCGGCGGCGCTTGGGTCGGCACAAGCAGGAAGCGCACGTCTTCCGGCTCCTGAAAACCCACCGCGCGCATGCGCTGCTCCATGACTTGCACCGATGTCGCATCGCCGATTTGCTCCTGTATCTCGGTGATCTCGCGTTCGAGCGCAGCGCGTTGCGCTTCGAGCGCATCGAGCCGCTGGTTCAGAATCGCCGCGCGCGTCGAGACAGACAGCCACAAGACAACCATGACTGTGAACAGGCCGGCGCTGGCCAATGTCAGTGTCAGCGCGCGCCGCCGCGAGCGGGGGCCGCCGGCGATAGTGCGGATGCGCTCAATCCCCATGGATGCGCTCCACCACTCTCAACCTGGCGCTGCGCGCGCGGGGATTGTGTCGCACTTCGTCGTCGCCCGGCGCAATCGGCTTCTTGTTCACCAGCCGCACCTGCGCCCGTTCAGGCGCATTGCGGCCCTGGGGCGCGCCAAACCCCAGCCCGCCAGCATCAGTTGCCTCAGCAGATGCCGCCGCAGCCCGGAAAGTCGTTTTGACGATGCGATCTTCCAACGAGTGGAAGGTGATCACTGCCAGCCGGCCACCGGGGGCGAGGATGTCGATCAGGCGAGGCAATGCAGCGGAGAGCCGGCGCAACTCGTCGTTGACAGCGATGCGTAGCGCCTGAAAAACCTGGGTGGCCGGGTGGATGGCGCGCCGCGTTCGCGCCCTATAGCCGACCACGCCTGCCACCACATCCCTCAGTTGGGCAGTCGTTGTCACCGGCCGCGCTGTCCAGATCGCCTCTGCCACTCGCCAGGCATGTGCAACCTCGCCATAGTCTCTCAGGATCTGCGCCAACTCTGCCACGTCACACTCACCAATCAATTGCGCCGCTGTGATGCCTTGCGTCTGGTCAAAACGCATATCCAGCGGCCCGTCACGCATGAACGACAAACCACGCTCCGGGTTGTCCAGTTGGTTCGACGACAACCCCAGATCGACCACGATCCCATCCAGTGGCGCGAACCCTTCGCGCCGGGCGACATCGGCTGTCTGATCGAGCCAGCACTGGCGCAGGACCACCCGATCCCCAAAAGAAATGAGGCGATCTGCGGCAGTCTGGATGGCGCTCGGATCGGCATCGGCGCCCAGCAGCCGGCCATCCGGCCCACTGGCTGTAAGAATCGCCTCGCTGTGCCCGCCACCGCCAACGGTGGCGTCCAGATAGCGGCCTGCCGGGCGCGGGCAAAGCGCCTCCATGACCTGCTGTGTCATTACCGGTATGTGAGCCATAGCTGCCCTAAATTCCCAACTCAGCCCACACCCGCTCCGGCGCGCCACGCGCCTGGATCGCCTCTTGCGCCCGCTCCCATTCGATCGGGCTCCAGATTTCGACGAACCGACCCACGCCGGTTACAACAACCTCATCTTCGATGCCGGCGTGCCGGCGCAGCTTTTCAGGCACGACCACCCGGCCCTGCTTGTCCAGGCTGGCGTCATAGGCATTGCCGTAAATCAGCCGGCGAAACGCAGCCGCTTCCTGGCCGGTGAGTGGCAATGCATTGATGCGTTCGGCCAGCTTGCCGAACTCTTCAGCCGGGTACACCCAGATGCAGCGCTCTGTTCCGGCAGTCATGACCAGGCCCTCGCCGAACTGCGGGCGAAATTTCGCCGGCAGCGTGACGCGCGCCTTCTCGTCGAGCGAGTGCCTGTACTGTCCCAAAAACATCGTGCCCTGACCTTGATCCTGACTGCAATAGACTGCGTGTGGTCAACACTCCACAACGACCCACTTCCTCCCACTTCAGCCCAGATAGTACTATTCTTCCCGCCATATCGCAAGTCTTCACAGGGCTGATTTCCTTAAAGTTGGGAAAAGTGCCCGCCGATCTGCGAAATCATGCAGACTCTAAGCGGACCGATGGCGCAGGCTGTGCGGGGATGCGCTTGAGGGCGGCTTGCGCAGCGGTAGGCGCGAGTCGCGGTGTGAAGGCCGGCCGGGGTGTGAGTCCTGCGCGCGCAACCCGATCAGCGGGAGGCGTGGCGTGGCGTGATGTCCAGAATCGTCACCGGACTGGTGGCAAACACCATGGCGGCTGTGCATTCCACAGGCGCGAGACCCAGCGCCTCGCGCTGCCAGAAATCGTCGCTGTCTGGGTTGATCTCGTAGCTTTCCGCCGCCAACTGGATGGTGCGGGGGTGGCCGTCGTTCGCGGCATAGGTCATTTCTACTCGGTAGACCACAGCGCACTTGCAGGTGCTGTCGGGGCAGCGCGAGCCAAGAATCTGCTGGCGGATGTGATCGAAATAGCCCGGCACCGTCATGGGCGCCGCTTCGCATTCGTTGCGGAGAATGGCGGTGATCCTACCGGCCGACACATCGACCTCTTGCAGACAGCGACCCGTGACGTGCGCCCATTGCACCAGCACGCGATAGTCTTTGATGCCGGCCTGATCCCAGCGCGCCCGCGCTGCTGCCCAGTTGCGCAGCGAGCGATCCACAGGCGTTTCGTAGCCCCTATGCGCCAGCGCCACAGCCCCCCACGCGAACGCAAGTGTCAGCGCGACCAGCGCCACACCTTGTAACAAAGTCTTGCGCATCGATGTTCGGCCTCCTGATCCCTGGCGGGCGCCAACGCCTTGCGCCGTCACCTGCACGCCGTCACCTGCACGCCGTCACCTGACGCCGTCACCTGAACACCGTCACCTGCGAGAGGGGTCTGACCCCGATCAACGCCAGGGTGCGCCCCGATGCGGCGAGAACGACCGAGCGGGCGCAACGAGTCGGCGGTTCACCGACAACCAGACTTTCCCAGTAGAGCGGCGAATCCGGGTTCATCGTCGGACTCAGCGGCGACAACCCAATTCGCTCTGGCAGCCCAGAGGCTGCATCGAACCGCGCGACCACCGTGTAGGGCATGATGCACTCGCACGATGCGCCCAGACATGTGTCGGCCTGAACTCTGGCGCGCAACGTCTCCAGAAACTGCGTGACCGTCATCAGCGAGATGCCGCAACTGTTCTCGATAATGCTGACGACCTGCTCGCGCAGCACATCAACGATCTGCCGGCAGCGACCGGAGATGTGGTCGCTCTCGAAGGTGACGCGGTAATAGTCCAGGCCCAGGTTGCGCCAGGCTGCTTCGATGCGGTCGAGGTCTGCAAGAGCCTGGCCGGTTGGGTTCAACAGCCGGTCGCGCAGGTCGCCGGCAGCGCCGACCAGCGCCATCAGGAGAGCGCAAACAATTGCCGTTCCTACTGCGCACGCGCCGGCCAGTTTCACGCAGCACATTCTACCGGCTTGATGTTTGAACAGCGCCATGAGGTTTGTCCCACAATCCCTGCCGGCGCGATGAGCGTGCGATAATGCCGGCCTTACATGGACCTCCTCGGCATCCTCGCGCTGGCCCTGATCTGGGGCTCGTCATTTTTGTTCATCAAGATCGGCTTAAACGGCGGCATGTCGCCGGTGTTGGTGGCCGGCGGGCGGTTGGCAGTCGGCGCTGCGCTGTTGTGGGGCGTGGTGTTGGCGCGCCGGCTGTTCGCGCCCGGCTCGTTCAAAAAACCCATCCCGCGCGAGCGCGCCATCTGGGCAAAGATCGCCCTCATCGGCCTGATGAACAACGCCATACCTTTCCTGCTCATCGCCTGGGGCGAGCAGCGCATCAGCTCTGGCCTGGCGTCGGTGCTGAATTCATCGATGCCGCTATTCACTGTGCTGTTCGCCCATTTCCTGACCCACGATGACCGCATCACGCCGGCCAAAGCGATCGGCGTGCTGATCGGGTTCGCAGGCGTGGCCGTCGTCATCGCGCCGGGCGCGGCAGACCTGTCCGGCGAATTGCCGGGCAGCCTGGCTATCGTGGCCGCTTCAGCCGCCTACGCGATTGCCACCGTTTTTGTGCGCAAGACGCTGACCGGCGCCACAGATCCCATCGCCACCGGCGCGGCGCAACTGGTCACCGCGTTCGCCTGGCTGGCCCCGCTGGTATGGACCACCGGCGCGACCGCGCGTCTCAACGCTATCCCGATGGATGCTGTACTGGCCGTCATCGCGCTCGGCCTGCTGGGCACCGGCCTGGCCTACCTGATCTACTATCTACTCATCCAGCGCGCCAAAGCATCGCAGATGTCGCTGGTGACATACTTGCTGCCGGTCACCGCGCTGGTGTATGGCGCTGTCTTTCTGGGCGAAGAGATCACGGGGTACGCACTGGCCGGCTTCGGATTGATCGTGTCGGGCATTTTGCTGGTCAATGCGGACGTAGTCCGCCGCGCCAACCACACCGCGCCGGCGAAAATGTAGGGCAAGCCGCTGGGCTTGCCCAACCGTGCCAGGTCACCAGGCTTGCCCGGTGCGCTGTCGCAGAGCGCGCGTGTTAGACTTGTCGCATGGATGAGTTGAACGCGTTGGTGCGCGCATGGGCTATACGCGCGCGCGCGCAGTGGAGCCTGCGCTGGCTGTTCATCGGCATGGCCATCGGCCTGGCAGTTGCCATCATCCCTGCCCTCATCGCCCGCGTGTCACCGCTAGCAAGCCAGGCCACCCTGCTGGGGATCGGCGCGCTGTGCGCCAGCGCTGGCCTTGTGGCGACACTGGCTTGGCCGTGGATTCGCGCGCGCCGGCAGAGCCATATTGCCTGGGCGCGCCGGTTCGACGCGCAATTCCAGCTCGACGAGCGGCTCAGCACCGCATTCGAGTTGCAACAGGGCGTCATCGAGACGCGCGATGACCACCTGCGCCAACTCCAACAGCTCGACGCGCTGAATGCCGCCTACGGCGTCAACATCGACACCGCCCTGCCCTGGCGGCTCCCCTGGCGGCAGGCATTGACAGCCCTGCTTACGCTGGTGGTCCTGCTGCTGGCAATCATCCTGCCCAACCCGCAGGAACAGGTGCTGGTGGCGCGCGAAGCGGTGCGCCAGACCCTTGCCCAGCAATCGCAGTCGCTCGAAGCGGCCAGGCAGGCCATCCTCGAATCTAATCTGACTGATGAACAAAAGCAGCAAGCGCTACAGGCGCTGGATGACGCGCAAGACCGGCTCAACGACCCAAACACATCACCCGAAGAAGCCCTGGCCGCCCTCAACGACGCGCAAGCCCGGCTCGAAGCCCTGCGCGATGAAGCCTGGCAACAACAGCGCGAAGACCTGCGGCGGGCCGGCCAGTCGATGCAGCCCGACGCGTTGACCAACGCGCTGGCCGACGCCCTTTCGAGAGGCGATGTCGCGCAGGCCGCCGAGGAACTGAGCAATCTCACCGAAACCCCCGATGGCCAACCGCTCGATGAAGCGCAGCAACAGCAACTCGCCAACCAGCTCGACCAGATGGCGCGCGAAATCCAGAATTCAGACGCAGCCTCGGCGCAACGCCTGCGCGAGGCAGCCCAACAACTGCGCGAGCACAACACCGACGCAGCCCGCGAGCAGCTCGACCAGGTAGCCAAGTCGCTCAGTGAGGCGACCCAGGCGGCAGAGGCATCGCGCAGCCTCGACGAATCGCAGGCGCAGGTCGATGCGGCGCGCCAGGCCATCGCGCAAGCCAGCCGGCAGGAACAACAACAGGCTCAGGGCAACCAATCGGGCAGTCAGGCTCCGACCTCCCAGGCCAGCCCCGCCAACCAGACCGCCGGCAGTGAACAGGGCAATCAGCCCGCCACAGGCCAACAGGCCGGCCAGCCGGGCGAAGCGGAGAGCGGCCGGCCCATGCCGCAACAGCAAACCAGCCCCGGCCACAGCGAAGACACTGGCACAGACAACAGCGTGTGGGCGCCCGGCCCGCGCCTCGGCAACGAGGGCGCGCAGGTGCAACTGCCCGAGACCGGCGGCGACAGCGCTGCCAATCCGGCCGGCCGTCCCAATCCCGGCGTGGGCGGCAACGCCACTGTGCCCTATCAGCAGGTGTATCGCGAATACGCTCAGGCTGCCGACGAAGCCATGCAGCGCGGCGCAGTGCCCCCTGCGCTGCGCGACTACGTGCGCGACTACTTCAGTTCACTCGACCCGGCCGCGCGACGCTGAGATCGCCGACCTCTCAACACCACACATGCGCGCCTTGAAACTGCTTTTCCTGCCGGCGTTGATCGCGGGGGTGTGGATGGCCCTCACGCCGGCGCAGACGGCATCCAACACCGCGACCAATGCAGCGCGCAGTCCGGCGCTCGCCTCACCGCACACGACCCGCTCCATCAGCCTGACGCCGGTTTATGCCTGGCGCGTGATTGCCACCTATCCGCACGACCCGGCCGCTTTCACGCAGGGCCTGGTGTTTACAAACGACGTGTTGTACGAAGGCACCGGCTGGTACGGCGCATCATCCCTGCGCCGGGTTGAGCTGGACAGCGGCAGCGTGCTACAACAACACAACCTCGGCAACGAATTCTTTGGCGAAGGGATCGCCATTGTCAACGACACGATCTATCAGCTCACGTGGCAGAATCGCGTCGCATTCACCTACGACAAAACGAGCTTTACGCCTCTCGGCGTTTTCAGCTACACCACAGAGGGCTGGGGCCTGACTTACGACGGCCAGCGCCTCATCATGAGCGATGGCAGCGCAACGTTGTTCTTCCGCGATCCAGCCACATTTGCCGTACTCGGCCAGGTGCAGGTCATGGATGACGGCCTGCCCGTCACCATGCTCAACGAACTGGAGTACATCAACGGCGAAGTGTGGGCCAACGTGTGGATGACGGATCGCATCGCGCGCATCGACCCGGCCACCGGCCGCGTGACCGGCTGGCTCGACCTGACCGGCATCATCACGCCCCACCCACGCCTGAGCGACCCCAACGCCGTGCTCAACGGCATCGCCTACGACGAGGTTGGGGGCCGGCTGTTCGTGACCGGCAAACGCTGGCCGGCGCTCTTCGAGATCGACGTGTACCGGCTGCTCTACATGCCTGTGGTCAGCCGTCCATAGCTCGCGATCCGCTCAGATCGAGAAGTCCTCGCCGCGCCACACGCCCTGCTCGGGGCGATGAGGCAGCGGGTGTCGCTCGTGGCCGGCCACGCGCTGCTCGAGGGACTCCACCCGCTCCATGAGCGCCGCCAGCGTGGCGCCAATCGTGTCGGGCAGCCGGCTGTGATCGAGGTCGGGCGCGTCGGTAGGGCGGTGCGGTCTGCTGCGCGTCACGATCTGGCCGGGGACGCCCACCACAACCGAGTTGGGCGGCACCGGCTTGACCACCACCGCGTTCGCGCCGATGCGGCTGTCGCTGCCGATCTCGATTGCGCCCAGGATTTTCGCCCCGGCCCCCACCACCACGCGGTCGCCCAGCGTGGGATGCCGCTTGCCTTTCGCCAGGCTCACGCCGCCCAGCGTCACGCCATGATAGAGCGTGACATCGGCGCCGACTTCGGCCGTCTCGCCGATCACCACGCCCATGCCGTGATCGATGAAGAACCCCGGCCCGATCGTGGCGCCGGGGTGAATTTCGATGCCGGTGAGCGCGCGCGTGATCTGCGACACCCACCGGCCCAGAAAACACAGCCGGCGCGTCCAGAGCCAGTGCGCTATGCGATAGCCCCACAGCGCATGCAAGCCGGGATAGCACAGCAAGACCTCGATCGTGCTGCGCGCAGCCGGATCGCGGTCAAATACTGACTGAATGTCGCGCCGGAGAGTGCTGAACATAGGAATTGACGATTGAAAGGCTGGCGATTGACGGATTGACGATTGGCGATTGAGCGATTGACGATTGCAGGATTGACCATTGACGACTATTCACTCACATCTGCGCTCTGTCGTCTGTCGTCTGTCCTCTGTGCTCTGTCATCTGTCGTCTGTGATCACCCATCAGCCAGATTGGCGTACAGCGCCGTGCTGAGATAGCGCTCGCCGAAAGATGGGATGATGACGACAATCAGCTTGCCGGCGTTCTCGGGCCGGCGCGCCACCTGCAACGCCGCCCACAACGCTGCGCCCGAGGAGATGCCGACCAACAGTCCCTCTTCGCGCGCCGCGCGTCGGGCCGTCTCGAAGGCATCCTCACTTTTCACGCGCACCACCTCGTCGTAGATCGCTGTGTTGAGCACCTGCGGCACGAATCCCGCGCCGATGCCCTGAATGGGATGCGGCCCTTTCATGCCACCCGACAGCACCGGCGACGCATCCGGCTCCACCGCGATAACTTTGAAGGACGGTTTGCGCGCCTTGATGACTTCGCCCACGCCGGTAATCGTGCCGCCCGTGCCGACGCCGGCCACCAGAATATCAGCCTGGCCATCGGTGTCGCGCCAGATTTCCTCGGCCGTCGTCTTGCGGTGAATCTCCGGGTTGGCCGGATTCTGAAACTGCTGCGGGATGAGGTAGCGCGGGTCAGAACGGGCCAGTTCTTCGGCTTTGCGAATGGCGCCGGCCATACCCTCAGCCGCCGGCGTCAGGATCAGTTCTGCACCATAGGCGCGTAGGAGAATGCGCCGTTCCTTGCTCATCGATTCCGGCATGGTCAACGCGCACTTGTAGCCGCGCGCCGCGCACACCATGGCCAGCGCGATGCCGGTATTGCCGCTGGTTGGCTCCAGAATGATGGTGTCCGGCTTGATGAGTCCTGCGCGCTCCGCCGCGTCGATCATCGCAGCGCCGATGCGGTCTTTCACACTATGCGCCGGGTTGAAAAACTCCAGCTTGGCCACAACTTGCGCAACACTGCCTTCGGCCAGGCGCTGGATGCGCACCAGCGGCGTGTTGCCAATCAGTTCCGTCACATTCTGCGCGATCTTCATGTGTGTAACCTCCAAAAAAACTCCAACATGTTCCCGACGAATGCAAATCTCTGGCAGGTCTTGCGCGACGCGAAGGCACGAATAGAGGATTCGCGTCGCAGGTTCGCCCCTTGTGCCGGCCGGCCAAAGCGACGGGGCCGCGCTATTTCAACAAGCGCCGGGGCGATAGAGTTGTGGAGCGGACGGCCGACTTGCGGCCGCCCGCTAACTACAGAGGCAGGTCAGGCCAATCTGCGGCGCGTGTCGCAAGCCGGCGCAGCCCGACTGAACGGGGCCGGCTGGGCGACCGATGAGAATGTTGAATCGCCGCAAAATCATGGGCGGCATTATAACGCGGGCGAAGAGGCCACAGGCAATGTTTGCAGCGCAGCATCGACTTCAGGCCGGTAAGGCAGCGAGCTTTGCGCCCCCATACGCGTCACCGACAACGCAGCGACGACATTGGCCTTGCGGATCGCTTCGCGCAATGTGGCGCCTTCACCCAGGAACACTGCCAGCGCGCCGATGAACGCATCGCCGGCCGCAGTTGGATCGACCGGCTCAACGCGCATGGCCGGTATATGTTCTGCGGCATCGCCGGTGACACACAGCGCACCGCGCGCGCCCAGCGTGACGATAACCGCCTGCGGGCCGCGCAGCAGCAACGTCCGGGCGGCGGCCTCGGCCTCCGTAATCGTGCTCACCGGCATACCGGTTAGCGACTCGGCTTCTGTCTCATTCGGCACACACAGATCTGTCAAGGCCAGCAGCTCATCGGGCAGCGGCTGGGCAGGGGCCGGCGCAGGGTTCAGAATCGTGCGCACTCCTGCGCCGCGCGCCAGGCGAAATGCCTCCAGCACAGAGTCCAACGGGATCTCGAACTGGCACACCACAGCACTGGCCGACTCGATCGCGCTGCGCGCCGCGCGCACATCGTCGCGCGAGAGTCTGCCATTTGCCCCTGGTGTAACCACCAGATAGTTGTTGGCCTCGTCGTCGACCAGAATCGATGCCACCCCTGTGGACGCAGTATCGTCGAATATGACGTGGCTGACATCCACGCCCTGCGCGCGATAGTTGCGCAGAATGTCCTCGCCAAACACATCGCGGCCGAGTTTGGTCACCAGCGTGACGCGCGCCCCAAGCCGGGCGGCCATCACGGCCTGATTGGCGCCCTTGCCACCGTAGAAGGTGCTGAAAGAATGGCCGATGATGCTCTCACCGCGCCGGGGCGCCCTGGGCGCGCGCGATACCAGATCCATGTTCGAGCTGCCAACAACGCAAACTGAAGGGGGATGGTCAGTCATTTCAACTCCTGTTAATATATGGTAACAAATCACGGTCCAGACTGCTTGTGGTGGACATAGAGGTTGACAATGGAGCTAATCAAAGTATCGGCCAACTCTCGTTCGACTGCCGTGGCAGGCGCCATCGCAGGGGTAGTGCGCGAGCATGGGCGCGCCGAGGTGCAAGCAATTGGCGCCGGCGCGGTCAATCAGGCGGTCAAGGCCGCCACAATCGCGCGCGGTTATCTGCTGTTGGACGGGATCAACGTCATTCTGATCCCCTCGTTCGGCGAGATCACCATCGACGGCGCAGAACGCACCACCGTCAAGCTGACCATCGAACCGCGATGATGCCCGGCGCGCGAAGCGTCGGCTCGCACGTCGGTCCAGAAGCGCTCGCCCGGCGCACAGTGCGCCGCGTATCGCGGCGGGAGCGACTAGCCGGGGTGCGTCATTGCCGCGCGCAGCGCAACACGGATTGCATTGTCCACCGCGATGGCCTTCTGCTCCAACACGACCGTTTCGCCGGTTGTGCGTTGGGCAATGACACCGCACACACACCCCGCCGCAAAACCGTACACGCCGGCCATCTTGAAGAGCGTGCCGCACTCCATCTCGTAGTTCAGCACATTCAGGCGGCGGTATTCCTCAGTAATGCCCTGCAGCCGGCGCAACAGGTTCGGGTTGGCCGACGATACACTGCGCTCCTGTCCCTCGTAGAACGTGTCCACTGAAGCGGTGATACCCACATAGTGCTCCACGCCAAGCGCCTGCGCCGCCTGCGCCAGCGCCACCGTCAGAAACGGATCGGCTGCTGCCGGATACTCGACCGGCGCAATGTCATTGGCTGCGCCCTGCCGGCATAACGCCGCACTCGAAATGACCACACTGCCCGGCGGCACATGCGGCTGGATCGAGCCGGTGGTGCCGATGCGGATGATCTGCCGGATGCCCACCTGTCGTAACTCGTTCACCACAATGCTGAGCGACGGCGCCCCCATGCCGCTGGTGGCCGACAGAACTGGCGCGCCGTTGGGCAGCAAACCAACATAGCTGTTCAGCCCTCGATGTTGAGACAATATGCGCGCCTCATGCAGATGTGTTTCAGCGATCACCTGCGCCCGCTCCGGGTCGCCGGAAAGTAGTGCCGTCGTCGGCGGGTTGGGGCCTAAGTCCTCCCGGCCAAAGCCAATATGGTAGTAACGCATGGCGCCCATTATCAGCGAGGCCGGGTCAGTAGATGAAAGGCAGCAATTTCCTCACGCGCTGCTGATAGGCGCGATAGCCGGCGTATCGCTCGACCAGCCAGGCTTCCTCGCGCCGCGATTTGCGATCAAAGAAGATGAACACACCCGCCGACAGCGCCAGCCCTATCAGACTGCCGCACAGCAGCGCCCAGGCCAGCGCACCCAGAACGATGCCGGCATAGATGGGATGCCGCACCACGCGATACAGACCGAATTCCACCATGTGGCCGTTGTCAATCGGCCTGGGCAGCGCAGTCAGGTTGCGGCCCAGGCTGATGATGCCGCCCAGCACAAACACTGCCGCCACACCGGCCAGCGCCAGCCCAAGCCCCAGGCCGACAACCGATATACTGCCGGCCGGCGCACGCGTCAACCAGGTCACCAGCGCCACCAGCGGCCCCAGCGTGAATTGCGCAATCACCCACCACTCACCGCGCGCGCCGAAGCGATGCCTGGCATTCTGCGCACCCCCCTGCGAATTCATCACACCTTCACCTTGCTCTAACATAGCACACACCCCACTCTCACAAAATTCCTATGCAGCACGCTTACGATACAACCGCACCGTTAGAGATATCTTGATCTCCGGTGAGGACAAGTGAGGCAGCGCAAGCTGCGCCAGGAACGCGCGTGAACAGACGCGCATTGCCAAACAACCAGACAAAAAGAGGGAAGACCGATGCCATTCCTATTTGACCCGCTCTATCTTGTTTTTGCCCTGCCGGGCCTGCTGCTCGCCATGTGGGCGCAGTTCAAAGTGCGGGGCGCCTTCTCGCGCTACGCGCAGGTGCCGACATCGCGCGGCGCCAGCGGCCTGGACACGGCCAGGATGCTGATCCGCCACAACAATCTTGGGCACGTTGGCATTCAGGGCACACCCGGCGAACTCACTGATCACTACGACCCGCGCACCAGGTCGATCTACCTGTCAGATAGCTCGGCGCACAACTCCGTCGCGTCGGTAGCCGTCGTCGCCCATGAGCTGGGCCACGCCGAACAGGATGCACAAGGGTATGCGCCACTCAAGATGCGCGGCGCGATTGTGCCGGCGGTCACGATCGGCTCGTGGGTCGGGCCGGTGTTGTTCATGGTGGGCTTGCTGTTCCAGAGCCCACAACTGGCCTGGTTGGGCGTGATCGCGTTCGCATTGACGGCGGTGTTCACACTGGTGACTCTGCCAGTGGAGTTCGACGCCAGCCGACGAGCGTTGCGCATGTTGCAGAGCAGCCACATCCTCGTTGGCGATGAACTCAACGGCGCAAAGAAAGTGCTCGACGCGGCAGCGCTGACCTACGTAGCAGCAGCCCTGCAGTCAGTTCTGACCCTGCTGTACTACGTGACACTGCTCACCGGCATGCGACGCGGCGAAGAGTGAGCCTGTCCACAGGTTCACCGCCTCGTTGAGACACCCGCCCGATCAACCAGGCGGGTGTTATTGCGCGTTATGGCCGACCCCTCTGCTATAATCTCCCAAGATGTTCCAGCCATGAACACAAACACGACCCCAGAGCAAACGCCGGCCAATCCGTCCAGCACACTGGGTCCCGCCTTGCCCGAAGAGACCAAGCCGAACACGAAGCTACTCATCGGCATGATCGTGGGCGGAATCGTGTTCATTGCCGTCACCGTTCTCATCATCTGGTTTCTGGCCGTCGACCCGCAGCGCACTGCAAACATCCGCGACATGTTCATCATTGCGCTTGCTTTTGTAAGTGTCGTCATCGGGGCGTTGCTGGCTGTGCTGGTATGGCAGCTACAATCGCTCATCGCACTGCTGCGCAACGAGATCAAACCGATGCTGACCAATGCAAATCAGACTGTGAACACCGTGCGCGGAACGGCCGTGTTCATGAGCGACAACCTGGCCAGGCCGGCCATCAAGGCTTTCAGCTTTCTGTCTGGGTTGAGAGGCGTGGCCGATGCCGTTGGCGCGCGGACCGGCGCAACATCACGCCGGCGTCGCCCAACGCCCAACGACTCAGGCCCAACCACATCCAGCGCGACAGAGTCAACAGCGACGCCTCCGCCAACCGAAGCCGGCGCGGTGAATGACTCTCCTACCCGCCCTGTCGGTTGAGGAATCTCGATGTAGAGTTCGGGCGTCGGGCGCGCGAACAAACCACCGCCTGTCGAAACAGGCGCATCGTTCAGGTCGCAGCGTTGGGTTCACGGTCATTTCCTGCCACGCGCGACGAAGGAGTTTAATCATATGGCACAACAAGATTCAGGCGCTGAGATTGGAGCATTCTTTGCCGGCGTATTGATCGGCGCATTGGTCGGCGCGGCATCAGCCTTGCTGCTGGCCCCGCAGTCCGGCGAGGAGACCCGCAAGCAAATCAGCCGCACCGGCGAAGAGCTGCGCGACCGCGCTCAGGACATCGTCGAGGACGCGCGCGAGCGAGCCGACGCGACGATTGCCGACGCGCGCCGTCGAGCCGAGCGCATCGTCGAAGAAGCCCGCGAACGCGCAGCCGAGCTGGCGAACGAAGCCCGCGAGCGGGTCGAAATCGCCATCGAAGAGGCGAAGGACAAGCCGGCTGCCGACACGCAAGCCTGACCACCAGCGTCCCAACGCTGCGTGTAGCTCATTGTCAGCGCTGGCCTTCCGCGCTGCCTCCTGCCACAGCGCTTCGGCGGGATCATCTTGTCGCGCGCGGCGCGATCCGTAACATCCCTCGCCGCCGCTTCCACGATACAAAGCGCCGCCGGGTCGGTTGACGCGGCGGCGCTTCAGCCATGCG
>DAOUDB010000130.1:0-3953 GCA_034431495.1 Thermoflexales bacterium | reverse complement strand
GATCAGGTCGCGGGCCTGCGCCGCGATCTGTTCCGTCTCGGCCACCACCAGCGCCACCTTCTCCCCTACATGCCGCACGACACTGTCGAACAATTTCGGATTTTGCGATGTTGGATTGCCGATTGAGCCTGGTGTCTGATATTTGTCATCTGACATCTGATGTCTGCCATCTGCCATCTGATGTCTGTTGTCTGACTTCTGACTACTGACGCCC
Organism: Thermoflexales bacterium; assembly: GCA_034431495.1. Classification (GTDB taxonomy): domain Bacteria; phylum Chloroflexota; class Anaerolineae; order J036; family Brachytrichaceae; genus Roseilinea. The sequence goes on along the minus strand of DAOUDB010000130.1, from coordinate 3,739 downwards.
GCTCTCATCAGCACCGGCGCGTCAAAGGCGATCAACCCGTATTCGTTTACCGGCACATCGTCGCCGGTGAAAACAGCCAGCACGCCGGGCACGGCCTCGGCAGCGCGCGTGTCGATGGCAAGCACCCGCGCGTGCGGGCGTTTCGACCACAACACTTTGGCGTATGCCTGGCCGGGCAGATTGATGTCGCCGGGGTACAACGCTTCGCCGGTGACTTTGGAGCGCGCGTCAATGCGCGGAAGTGAAATGCCGATAGCCATAGCCCGATTGTACGATTTTGGACTTTGGATTGTGGGTTTTGGATTGACGGTTGAGCGATTGAGTGATTGACGATTGACGATTGTCATCTGTTGTGTGCGCTCTGTCATCTGACGACTGGCTACTGAATGATCTTCATCGCGCCGACCAGCAACAACACAATCAGGCTTGTGGCAACCTCTGCGTACAAACTGATTCTGAATTGGAGCGCGGCATTGGCTGCTTCAGCGCGCCCGGCCTTCAGTTGCCACAGACGCAGCCGGGGCGCAATCACCTGTTGATGGAACGCCCCAAATCCGATCAGTGCGGCAGACACCAGCAGTTTGGCCGAGAGCGCCCGGCCATAGTCCGTGTCGATCAGATCGCTCAGGTCGCGCACGAATGCGCCGGCTTGGATGATGCCACTGATGCCCAGCCCCAGCACGCAGAACAGGGCCAGCGCCGAGAATCGATCCACGACGTATGAGAAGCTGCCCAGCAGCGCCGGCCTGTGCGCCACGGCCGGGATCAGCACGAATGCCAGCAAGGCCACGCCACCCAGCCACAGCGCCGTCAGGGTCATATGAAACCAATCATTCAGCGTGTGTGGAATCCAGTCTGGCAGGGCGGCGCTGCGGCTCAACAGGCTTTGCGTGAGCAGCAGCGCGAGAGCCGGCGCGACGATCCACACGCCCATTTCCTTGTCTCGCCAGACAGCGAATGCAATCGCGCCCAACAGCGCCAGTCGTGTGCCCAGCAACCAGCTGGAGCGGGCATCTTCAAATGTTGCCGGCGCAGTCAGCCAGGCCAGCCCGCCGGCAACCGCGCCGGCGATCAGCCAGCCGGCCAGCCAGCGCCGCCGCGCCGCAGCAACAGCCTCGGCGAGGGGTCGGGCCGACGCCGACCGCATCACAATCAGGGGGACGATCACGCCACCGGCCAGCGCCGTAAATGCAGCCAGCGCCAGCCAGTGCGCAACCAGTTGTGTTGCCATGCCGGCCAGAGTATAGAATGCCCGGAGATGACGAATATCCCGCGCAGGGTCTGGCTGGTGCGGCATGGTCAGACGGATTGGAATCGCGCCGGCCGGTATCAAAGTCACACCGACCGCCCGCTGACCGACTATGGCCGGCGCCAGGCGCGCGCATTGGCGTTGTACTTCGCCGGCCGTAAAGTGGATGCGGTGATTCTCAGCGGCTTAATCCGCACCGAATCCATCGCGCGCGCCATTGTCGGCGCGCGCAAGTTGCCCTGTCTGTGCAATCAGGACTGGCGCGAGGCTTCACATGGCGCGTGGGAGGGTCTGACGTACGCCGAGGTGATGCAACGCTACCCGCAAGATGCCGTCAACCGCTTTGCCGACCCGCTCAACAATGCGCCGGCGGGGGGGGAATCGCTGGCCGACATGGCCGAGCGCGTGATGGCTGCCTGGCGCCGGCTGGGGTATTCGCATCCCGGGCAGCGCATCGTCGTGGTCACGCACGCCACACCGATCCAGGTTGTGCTGTGTATGCTCACCGGCGTGCCGCTGCGCGACCATTGGCGCTGGCGCATCGACCTGGGCAGTGTCACCGCCATCGATTGCTATGCCGGCGCCACCATCCTGCGCGCGGTCAACGTCGTTCCGCGCTGAGGGCGAGGGGGCGTGTCTCGTATCGCGTATTTCGTGTTTCGTATCCAACCTTCAACCCTCAACCCTCAACCCCCAACTCTCAACCCTCAATTGCCAATCGCCACAATCGCCATGAAGCCGTCCTGGCTGGGGTCCTCGACGCCGATCAGCGACGGGTAGAACGTCGTTGCGCCGAAACCGCATTCGCGCAACAGAGCCTCGTAGTCAGATGGATGATAGGCCTGCATACTCATGGCATAGCGCGTCACCTCGGCTGTTGCGGCATCGATCACGTATATGCGTGTCGTGGCGATGTGGGTTGGGCCATCCCAGAAGTGCTCTTCCAGTGCCAGATAAGGCTCGTCGGAGAACAGGCCGCCAGATCTGGCGTACCACTCTGGCGTTGCCTGACCCTCCTTTTTGACAGCTTCGTAAGTGTGTGGCTCGAGCAGCAACACTCCGCCCGGCGCCAGCGCCGCGCGCGCCTTTGTCAGGATCTTTTTCGCGTCTTCGCGCCGGAAGACGTTCAATTCGCCAAAGATGAGCATGGCCAGGCCAAAGCCGGCGCCAAAGTCGGCATGGCGCAAGTCGGCTTGCCGGTACTCGCATGCCAGCCGATCAGCCATGGCGCATTCGCGCGCATAGGCGATTGAGGCTGGCGAGAAGTCGATGCCCACGCAGGCATGACCCAATCGCGCCAGCCGGCTGGCGTACAGCCCCGGCCCGCAGCCCATATCCAGCACGCGCGTTGGCCGACCGCCAGCCACATGCTGATGAATCCAGGCCACCTGCTGATCGATTTTGGCGTTGCGGCGACTGGCTGCATCGTGATCCTGGCTGAGATGTTCGCGCAGCATACGCGTGCTGAACGCCGGTTCGTCCCACGGGATTTTTTCACCCTCGGCCCAGGGACGTGGGGCGGGGTTGCGGTTAACAATGTCGAGCAGATTCACTCGCCTTCACTCCTTCAGCCGGCGTGTGACGATGGCAATGACCTCATCCGCGCTTTCTTCGATGGGTTTGTCGGTCACATCCAGAATGGCAAAGCCGGCCCGCCGCAGCAAGCGGCGCGCAGCTTCCACTTCTTCGTACAACTGGGCCGGATCGGCATATCGGCCGGCGTCTGCCAGGCCCATGCGCCGCTGACGCCGTTGGCGATGATTGAGCAGACGCTCTGGCTCCACGATCAGGCCGACCACTCGCCGGGGATCGATCTCGAACAACTCGGCCGGCGGGTCGATGTCCTGCACCAGCGGCACGTTGGCTACTTTCCAGCCCAGGACCGACAGGTACACGGATAGCGGGGTCTTGCCCACCCGCGACACGCCGACCAGCACGATTTCAGCTTGTGGCAACTCCTGCGTGTTGCGCCCATCGTCATGCGCGACAGCAAACTCGATGGCTGCCATGCGATCGAAGTACGCCTGGCGTACCTGACGGTACAGGCCGGGTTGCCCTTTGGGTTCGCGGCCCAGCACTGTCGTCAGTCGCGCCAGTAAGTGGCCAATCAGGTCGATGGCGACCACGTTGGATGCGCGCGCCAGATCGATCATGGCCTGGCGCAGGTGAGCATCCACCAGCGTGTGCACGATCGTGCCGTTGTCTCGCGCCGCCCGATTGACGGTATCTGCGATCTGCGACGCCTCGCGCACGCCCGGCACGATGATCACCGGCAGATCCGCTTCCTCGAACTGCGCCAGGGCCGTGCGCGCAAGTTGCTCGCCACTGGCGCCCTGGCCGCCGGATACCACGTAGATGGGTGGCGCGCTCATCACTGAATGCGTGTTGCGTATTGCGTGTTCAGTAGATCACGAAAGGCGGCTTGGGACATGGCAAACTTGTATCCATCTTCCTTCAACGAGGATAAGTAAGCCATGCCCAAGCCAACTC
>DAOUDB010000129.1:0-28471 GCA_034431495.1 Thermoflexales bacterium | reverse complement strand
TCGATGTGTTCGAGGATGAAACGCGCGGCCTGCTCATCAACGAAGTCAACCACACGATGGAATTTCGCAACAGCATCGCGCCGACCGGCGTCGATATCCCCGGCGCGATCGTCGCGTACGCCGTCGGGGAAATGACCCAATGACCCAATCACCCAGTCACTCAACGACCAAACTGCGCTGCGCCATCGTCGGCGGAACCGGCTACACCGGCGGCGAGCTGCTGCGCCTGCTCAGCTTTCATCCGCGCGCCGAAGTGACGCAGATCACATCACGCTCGCGCATGGGCGAATATGCGCACGCAGCACACCCGAACTTGCGCGGCGTCAGCGCGTTGCAATTTATCCGGCCCGACGACGCGCAGCAATGCGACGTGGTTTTCCTGTGCCTGCCGCACGGCGAGGCCAGCGCGCAGATCGAGCGCTGGGCCGGCTTGGCCGAGCGCATCATCGACCTGAGCGCCGACTTCCGCCTGCGCGACCTGGCGGCCTACAAACGCTGGTACGGCCATGACCACCCCGCCCCACATTGGGTGGAGCAGTTCGTGTATGGCCTGCCGGAACTGACCCGCGCGCAACTGAAAGGCGCGCGCTATGCCAGCGGAGTGGGCTGCAACGCCACTGCCACCAACCTGGCGCTGTTGCCGCTGGTGAAAGCCGGCTTGATCGACTGGTCGCTGCCGATTGTGGCCGATGTGAAAGTGGGCAGCAGCGAAGGCGGGGCAGAATCCTCGCCGGCTTCGCACCACCCCGAACGCAGCGGCGCAGTGCGATCATATGCGCCGGCCGGCCACCGCCACACCGCTGAGGTCGAGCAGATGATCCTTCAGGTTCGACAGGTTGATAATCCGACGCCCCTCACCAATCTGCACATGTCTGTCACGTCCATCGAAATGGTGCGCGGCGTGCTGGCGACCGTGCATGTGTTCCTGAAAGAGCCGGTTCAGGAAAAGGCATTGTGGAAGGCGTTCCGTGACTGCTACAAGAACGAGCCGTTCGTGCGGCTGGTGAAGAGCAGCACCGGCATCTTCCGCGCCCCAGAGCCGAAAATCCTGGCCGGCAGCAACTGGGCCGACGTGGGCTTTGCGCTCAGCGAAGACGGGCGCAAGGCCACATTGCTCTGCGCCATCGACAATCTGATGAAAGGCGCTGCCGGCTCGGCTGTGCAGTGCCTGAACGTGATGATGGGCTGGGACGAACGCGCCGGGCTGGAGTTTCCCGGATTGCATCCGTAGAGGCGGCAACATGCGTGACATCATTGTGGTCAAAGTCGGCGGATCGGCCGGCGTGAACTATGACCTGGTGTGCGACGACATCGCCGGGCTGGTCAAAAGCGGTCAACGCATCGTCTTCGTGCATGGCGGTTCAGGGGAGACGAACGCGCTCTCCGAAAAGCTGGGCAAGCCGCCGCGCATCCTCATCTCGCCGCAGGGCTTCACATCGCGCTACACCGACGCAGAAACGATGGATATCTTCGCTATGGCCATCGCCGGCAAGATGAACACGCGCATGGTGGAGCGGCTGCAACGGCGCGGCGTGAACGCAATTGGATTGAGCGGGATCGATGGCCGGCTGCTGGAAGGGCCGCGCAAAGCCAGCGTGCGCGCTGTGGTGGACGGCCGGCAGGTGCTGGTGCGCGACGACTACACCGGCAAAGTGGAAAAGGTGAATGCGCCGCTGCTACACCTGTTGCTGGATGCCGGTTACATGCCGGTGGTGTGCCCGCCAGCGGTCAGCGCCGAGGGCGAAGCGATCAACGTGGATGGCGACCGCGCGGCCGCCATGATCGCCGCGGCGCTGAGCGCCCGGCAGCTCATCATCCTGTCAAACGTGCCGGGGCTGCTGCGCAACTTCCCCGACGAGAGCACCCTCATTCCGCGCATTCGCTATGGCGAACTGGAGCAGGCGCTGTCCTTCGCGGAAGGGCGCATGAAAAAGAAAGTGCTGGGCGCCAGCGAAGCCATCGCCGGCGGCGTGGCACAGGTGGTGTTTGCCGACGGGCGCATCGCCGGCTGCGTGCGGGCGGCAATGGCCGGCGCCGGAACTGTTATCGAGCGGTGAGGGGAGAGAGCGTATTGCGTAGCGCGTATTTCGCATTGCGTAGTGCGTGTTTCGTATTGCGTAGTGCGTGGAGGCCGAGGCATGAACTATGAGGAATGGGAGAAGACGGTGCCGCCCACGATCACCGGCGATAGTTTGTGGAAGATGCGGGTTTATCGGCTGGCGCTGTTCGCCGGCGACATCGGATGGCATGACGTGACAAAGCTTTCGATGGATAGACGCACCCTCTCTCTGAGCGACCAGCTCAACCGCGCGCTCGGTTCGATCAGCGCCAATCTCGCTGAGGGCTACAGCCGCTGCTCCGGCAAGGATCAGGCCAGAATGCATGAATATGCACTCGGCTCGGCCAGAGAAAGCCGCGACTGGTACTGGAAAGCCCGGCACATCCTCGGCGAGGAAGTTGTCGCACATCGTCTCGATCTGCTTACTCAAATCATTCGTCTTCTTCTCGTTATCGTGCCGGCAGAACGCGCCGCCACTCTGCGCGACGACTCCGCCGACTACAACGCCTGATACACAACACGCAACACGCAGTGCGCAAAACGGAATACACGCACCATGACCTACCAAAGCCTTGAACAACAACACACCGCCGGCGTCTATCCCAAACGCGACCTGACGCTGGTGCGCGGCAAAGATGCCACCCTGTGGGATGACCAGGGACGCGAGTACATCGATTGCGCCAGCAACCAGGGCGTCAGCACGCTGGGACACGGCAACGAAGCCGTGGCGCGCGCGATCTACGAACAGGCGCTGACCTTGTTGAATTGCAGTGAGATTTTCCACAACGACCGGCGCGCTGAATTCCTGGACGCGCTGTGCGGCGTGCTGCCGGCCGGCTTGCAGCGCGTGTTTCTGTGCAACTCTGGCGCAGAAGCCGTTGAAGCGGCAATCAAGTTTGCCCGGCTCAGCACAGGCCGGCCCAACATTGTTGCCACTGTGCGCGGCTTTCACGGGCGCACGATGGGCGCGCTATCGGCCACCTACGAGCCAAAGTACCGCGAGCCGTTTCAGCCGCTGGTGCCAGGCTTCAGCCACGTGCCCTACAACAAACTCGACGCGCTGGCCGAGGCCGTCACCGATCAGACAGCGGCGGTGCTGATCGAGCCGGTGCAGGGCGAGGGCGGCGTTCATCCCGCCGCAGCGGAGTACCTGCGCGGCGCGCGCGAGATCTGCGACGCGCGCGGGGCGCTGCTCATCGTCGATGAAGTGCAAACCGGCTTTGGCCGCACGGGCAAATGGTTTGCCTGCGAGCACAGCGGCGTGAGGCCCGACCTGTTGGCGATGGGCAAGGCGATTGGCGGCGGGGCGCCGATGGGCGCAGTGGGCATCAGCGACAGCGTGCGCAATCTTGCGCCGGGGACGCACGGCAGCACATTTGGCGGCAACCCGCTGGCCTGCGCAGCCGGCCTTGCGTCGCTCAGCGAAATGAAACGGCTGGATATCCCGCGCCTGGCCGCTGAAAAGGGCGCGTACTTCATGGAACGACTGGAGGAAATCAACGCGCCGGTTATCCGCGAAGTGCGCGGGCTGGGCTTATTGATCGGGGTCGAGTTGAAAACCAAAGTGGCGCCATATTTGCGCGCGCTGCAAGCAGAAGGGGTGATTGCGCTGCCGGCCGGCCTCAACGTGTTGCGCTTCCTGCCGCCCGCGGTCATCACCCGCGAACAAATCGACACAGTGGTAGAGAAAACCGCAAAAGTGCTGGCTGGCTGACCATGATCGAGCTTCTAGAACAATGTGTCCGCATCCCCTCGCTCAGCGGCGAGGAACGCGCCGTGGCCGAGTTCCTGCGCGACCAGATGACGGCGCGCGGGTTCGAGCGCGCTTTCATCGACGAGGCCGGCAACGCCGTAGGCATCATCGGCAACGGGTCGCGCCAACTGGTCATGCTGGGCCACATGGACACGGTGAGCGGCGAAGTGCCGGTGCGCTACCAGGACGGCAAGCTATACGGGCGTGGCACAGTCGATGCGAAGGGGCCGCTGTGCGCGTTTATCCTGGCCGCCGAGCGCGTGGGGCAATGGCTGCGCGCCGACGCGCCGCCGCAGGCCGGCCAGTGGCAAATCATCGTCATCGGCGCGACGGAGGAAGAGACGGCCACGTCCAGGGGCGCCCGTTTCGCCACACTCCAATACACGCCAGCCCTGTGCATCATCGGCGAACCGAGCGGCGTCAACGGCATTACATTGGGCTACAAGGGCCGGCTGCTGGCACAGACGCACATCGAAATTCCCATGCGCCACACAGCCATGCCCGGCGCCAACCCCAGCGAAGTCGCCGTCCAGCTATGGAACCGGGTCAGCGACCACGCCAGCGCCTACAACGCGGACAAACCCAAAGCCTTCGACCAGATCATGCCCTCGCTGCGCAGCATCTGCTCGGGCACAGACGGCCTGCGCGAGTGGTGCGACATGTTGATTGGCTTTCGCTTGCCGGCAGCGTTTGGGCCGAACCATATGGTCGCCGCCTGCGAATCCTGGCTGTCGTCGATCGCGGCCGGCCTCAGCAATCGCGACGACCTCAGCCAGATTGGATTGTCCTACGCTGGCGCCGAGTGGGCCTATTGCTCACCCAAGGACTCGCCACTGGCGCGCGCCTTTGTGGACGCCATCCGCGCCGAGGGGTTGAGGCCGGCCTTCAAGCACAAAACGGGCACCGCCGATTTCAATGTCGTGGGGCCGGTCTGGAACGTGCCCATCGTCGCCTATGGCCCCGGCGACTCCGCGCTGGACCACACGCCAGACGAGCACGTATCGATCGCCGAGTTTGAACAGAGTGTTGACATTCTGGAGCAAGTGATCCGCAAGCTGGTTGTATGACGATGAAACTACTCTTCCGGGACTATCAGCCGCGCGCGCTTGAGATCATCGACACCACGTTGCGCGAAGGGTCGCAGAGTTCTCTGCTGCACGACCACTACAAGTATTTCTTCACTACCTCAGACAAGGTGGAAATCACGCGCGCGCTGATCACCTACGGGGTCAAGTTCATCGAGACGTTCGCGCCGAACATCAGCGCGCACGAAGCAGACGACTTCGCGGCAGTCAAGGCTGCGCGCGACGAGATGGTGCTGCAACGCGGCTACACCTTCCTGTTGACTCATGTGCGATGCCATCCGGCCGACATCGAGGCGGCCATCAACGCCGGCGCCGACGGTCTGAACATGTACATCGGCACTTCCGACGTCGCCCGCAGTCACAGTCACGGCCACGCGCTGGACGAGATCATCCGGCGCGCCCGCGCGCTGGTCGAAGATGTGCGGCGCAACCATCCTGACCTCATCGTGCGCTTCAGCGGCGAGGACGCCTTCCGCACGCGTGAAGAGGATTTGTTCCGCGTGTACGACGAACTGGCCCCGCTGGTGCATCGCTTTGGCACACCGGACACGGTTGGCGTCGCTATCCCGCAGGCAGTGCGCCGGCGGGTCGAAATGCTGCGCGCCCGCTACGCCCACGTCGACCTGGAAGGCCACTTCCACGACGATCGGGGCTTCAGCCTCATCAACGCGCTGGAGGCGGTCAAAGCCGGCATGCGCTACTTGCAGACCACCCTGCTCGGCATCGGCGAACGCTCCGGCATCACCTCCATGACGGCCCTGCTGTTCAACCTGTTCGTGGACAAGCACTACGACAAGCTGGACGGCTATCACCTGCGCGGCTCGTACCCGATCAACGTGCTGATGGCCGACAAGCTGCGCAAACTGGTGCCATCCAAAGAGCCGGTCAGCCTGACCAATCGCACCCATGCCGCCGGCGTGCATGGCAAGGCGGTCATCAACTCCACCAGCACCTACGAAGCAAACCCGCTCGACCAGTTCGGCGTAACTGAATCCGAAATCCTGCTCGGGCCGCTCAGCGGATGGAACGTCATCCACTATTTCCTGAAAGAGATCTGCGGCTTCAGCATTGACGAAGCCACCGCCAAAGCGATCGCCGCCTCATTCAAACAACAGGTCTACAACATCCCCTTCGGCGAATCGCCCTCACGGCTGCTGATCGAGATCGCGGAGAAGGAATTCGGGCTGAAGCTCATCAGCGTGCCGGAGGAGTACCGCGGCCGCATCGCGCAGAACCTGACCGACACCACCCGCAACGGGGAAGTGGGCGAAGTGTCGCACGCCAGCGGCGTGATGCTGCGCTCGAAGCGATAGGCTGGCAGCCCTCAGGCCGGCGACTGCGGACTTTGTCCGCGAAGTCGCGGCAACGGAAAGCCAAGCCCGCCTTCGCGGGCTGAGGGCAAGTCGGCCTGCGCCGACTTCGCCCTGTGTAGGCGCGGTTTGAACCGCCAGCCGGGCGCATTAGCGAACGGGGGCGATTTGTCGGCGCGGGTTGCCCGATGATTGACCTCACCCCCAACCCTTCTCCTTTCAGGAGAGGGGAGCAGGCCGGCTTCGCGCGTGATGCGCACGGACAGCGTCGTAGGGCAAAGCCGCCGGGCTTGCCCTGCTTTATATGCCCATGGCCCCCATAGGAAAATGCACCCCGCCAGACAACGCCTTGCAGCATTCGCTACAATGCCCGGCATGACGGAACCATCGAGCGCAACGCGCATCGTGCTATGCATCCCCGGCCCGTGGGAATCACACGAGGCGCTGGCGCATGCCATCGCGGCAAGCAACCACGGCACGGCCTTGTCTGGCAGCATACTCCGCCGGGATGATCGAAGCGCGCGCGCCGAGTTCGTCGAACAGGACCCCGACTTGCGCGACGCCTTTGCGCATGCCGGCCGCCTCTTCAGTGAGACCGATCTGGCAGCCATTGCGGCGCATCGCAGCGCGGTCTACCTGATCGGCGACGGCGGCTCTTTGGAGGCCGGGCGCGAGATGATGGGATTTGCCGATGCGCTACTGCGGGCCGGCGGCCTGGCAGTGAAAGTCGAGACCTCGGGCGTGGCCCACCGCGCGCAGGACTGGCTGGCGCAATCGGCGCGCAAAGAGACGCACACCGGCGCTCTGTTCATCGCCTACGTGGCGATGGTGGCGTCACGCGGCGCCGTCTACTCGTGCGGGATGCACAACCTCGGATTCCCGGACGCCATTCTGTCGGCCGATTTGCCATCGCAGCGCGCCGGCCAGCTCTTGAAGGACTTTCTGATGTATCTACTGCACGAACAGCCGGTGTTGACAGACGAACACACGTTCGCGGTAAGCGGTGACGAGGCCAGATTCCGGCTGGCGCGCGAGCCGCGCCCACTGTTCGCAACTGACGACCTGTTCCACAATCCCTATGGGTGGTGGCGTCTGACACCGCTCAAGGCTGCGCCATTGTCCGCGCGGGCCGCGTAACGCCCTGCGCATCACATCCGCTGACAGGAGTTCACTCCCGTGATCCGATTGATCGTCGTGTGCTCGGCCTACATCGCGGCGCAGATGATGGCCGATATCACCAGTCTGCGCATCGTAACGATCGCCGGCCTGTCTATGGACGCCGGCACGCTGATCTACCCATTCACCTTCACCCTGCGCGACATGGCGCACAAGGTGGCCGGGGTGAAGGCAGCGCGCGCGCTCATCATCACCGCCGCAGTGATCAACATTCTCATGGCGCTCCTGTTCTGGGTGGTGGCGCAGTTGCCGGCCGACCCGGCGGTGGGGCCGCAGACCGAGTTCGCCGTAGTGCTGGCGCCGGTGTGGCGGATTGTCTTCGCCTCCATCGTGGCCGAAGTGATTGCGGAACTTGTTGACACAGAGATCTACCAGCTATGGGTGACGCGCATCACCACACGCTTCCAGTGGGCGCGGGTGCTGACCAGCAACGCCGTGAGTGTGCCGCTCGACAGCCTGCTGTTCGCATGGCTGGCATTTGGCGGGGAGTTGCCGGCTGAGGTAGTCTGGGCAATTGTGCTGAGCAACATTCTGATCAAGGGCGCCACAACACTGGTCAGTCTTCCTGGCATCTACTTGGTGAAGGAGTCAGCACCGCCGAAGCTGCCCACAGCGCCCGGCGAGTGAGAAAACGAAGCGGCGGTCGGTTCGACATGCTCACCGACCGCCGGCATCAGGTTGAATGGACCTGAGGGGATTCGAACCCCTGACCTCCTCAGTGCGATTGAGGCGCTCTCCCAACTGAGCCACAGGCCCTCAACACGGTAAAAAAGAGGAGGGATGAAGGAAGAAACGCTGATCCTTCATCCCTCTTCCTTCTTCCCTATCAAGCGGGCGACGGGATTTGAACCCGCGACCTTCTCCTTGGCAAGGAGACGCTCTACCACTGAGCCACACCCGCATTCTCGAACTGAGTGCCGACGATCAGTCTCGAACTGATGACCCCACGATTTTCAGTCGTGTGCTCTACCAACTGAGCTACGTCGGCGCAATCGATACGTTCAAGACCTGCCGCGCACGTCCTGCTAGTATAGCCACCAGGCGCAGCTTGTCAAGCGCGCGGCAAACGCGCAAACGCGCAAACGCGCAAACGCGCAAACGCCCAAACGCCCAAACTTGGGTTATGGCGGATGTTATTGCGCCAAGCCGTTTCTGGCAGACGGGGAGTCTGCCAAGCTGGCGCGGCGGCCAGGGTAGCGCGCCGACTGCAGAGACATTCTCCAAGCCATGCACACATCGCCACATTTTGTGACATCTTGCGCAGCCGGCAATGGGCTGCTTACGAGGTTACGGCAGTCGCACACACCACTGGAACGGTGTGAGCAACGCATCACTTCATCCAGACAATCAGGCAGCACAGAATGCGCGTCGAGCTTGTGCACATAGCCGCAGGCGCCCCACTGCGCCGCCTGCGCTACGGCGACCTCGTCGTCGTCAGCAGACATCATGATGACGCGCACGTTGGGCATCTCTTTGCGCAGCTGGCGTAAAGCCTCCAGGCCGTTGCAGCCGGGCATATGAACATCCATGAGCACGATGTCAGGATACAACGCGCGCGCTTTGTCGAGCGCCTCTAGACCGTTGTAGCCGACGCCGATGATTTCGTGTTCCTGCGCCAATAAGCCCAACACCATTTCCAGTGAACTCAGCGCAAGTGGATTGTCGTCGACCAGCAGGAGTTTCATGATTGCTTCCTTGTGCATCCAGGAGGCTGATTGGTGCGATGTTGCCACCTGCGACATACAGGCAGAGCCTGCTTATGCGTTGCCAAAATATCATTTTCCCGCATGGCTGTTGGAGGTTTTCCTGGGACATGTGCTACGACCTGCGGACCACTGCCAGATAGACCGACCATCCGGCTTCATGGGCGCCGATGTCATACCCGTTGCCCTGTGGCCGCGATTTGCCAACGTAATCGACCGGAACCGTAATGCCAGATCCGGCCGCGTCGATTGCGGGCGAACCGGGCAGCAGCCTGTAGTCTGCCGCAGTCATCCCACCCGGATTCGCCAGCAGGGGGTTTGCGTTGATATCACCCAGCCCCGCGCCCGGCCCCGCGCTGCCGCCATACCACAGATTGTGGTGAAAGGTGATGCCGGCCGAGAAGGTGTGCGCGATAATCGGACGTCCGCCGCTCTGATAGAAGATGTTATTGGCAATGACTGTGTTGGTATGGCCAGCGTCGGCATCGATGTTTATCACAGCCTGCGACGCGGAGTAGACGGTGTTGTGCGCGATGATCGTATCCTTCAGGCCCCCGCCCAGCTCGTACGAACCATAGTTGATGCCGCGCCGCGCGCCGGCCACGATATTGTTCACAATGCGATTGTGATTGAGCGGATTCGATCCATCGTAGCCGGCTTCGTTCGCCATCGAGATGCCGTTTGCCGGCGCATCGGAACGGAAGAATTGCAGGACGTAATGGCTATAGACCAGATTGCGCTCCACTGTGATGTTGGTCGCGTTGTCCAGGTAGATGTTCACACTGTAGTTGTCACGCGCCTCATTCTGCGACGCCAGCCCCTGATCTGACATGACGTAGCCGATGCCCTCGCCGTAGTTCTCATATACGAGGTTGCGCGTCACGGTCACGTAACGCGCCTGGTCAATGGTGATTGCGCCCGGCCATCCACTGCTACCCGATGGAGGATTGTTCATCTGGCAATTGTGGTAGATGGTGTTGCCCTCAATCAAAACATCGGCGCTGGTCAGGCTGTCATAGCCGACGTAGATGCCACTGCGTCTGGAATGGTGGATGCGGTTGTTTCGAATACGCAGGTTCCGCCCGCCCCACGCGCTGATGCCCTGTCGCGTCGAGCCACGGATCTCGAAACCCTGGAAGTCGATGAAACTACCGGACAGGGCGACACAATTGGTGTCGGCCGGCAGGCCAGAGCAATCGATGGTGGCCGTCTCGGTCAGATAAGACTGGAACACGATCCGAGCATTGGCGGCGCCGTTCTTGCTCAGTTCCAACCTGGACGTGAGCGCATAGACACCCCCGCGCACATGAACGGTGTCGCCAGCTGCAACGACCGAAGCGACTTTGCCCAGCGTGCGAAAAGGCTGGCTGAATGTGCCCGAGTTCGAGTCGTTGCCGGTGGTGGCGACATAGTAGGTCTGCGCAACGCCGGCGGCCGGCTGCGGCAATTGCGCTTCGGCAGGCGCAACGGAGACTGCGCCGGCCAGCATTGCGAACAGTGCCAGGCGCGTGCAGGCTGAGCGTCCTCGTGTGTTCGCATGTGATGAGTTCATCAGTGACGTGCGCGAACGAATGTGCCAGTCCTTTGCCGATGAAAGACTTCAACGCTCGATGATTGGCAGTGGGCGCATTTCTCGCTGCGGGCAAGCTGTCCGATGGCTGGCAGGGTCCGCCACCACGCCGGCCAGTAGTCCGGCCTTTTTGCGCGTCCTCATGACACGTTTGGACATCTAGCGTTGAGCGATTGGCAAATAGACCATGCGGGGCTTGACAACAATCGGCAGGTACGCCATCTCGGCCACCAGCGTCGTCGTCACTCGGTTGGTGGCCGTGATACCTCCTCCCGGCAAGCCGACAGTCGCCGTGTTCACCAACGGACCCGGCGGCAACGTTGTGGTGAGCAGCGCGCGGAATGCGATCGTAACCGGCTGCGTCACAGCCAGTGGCCCTGTCCAGGCAAGTGTGTTGCCCGTCACGGTAACCAGGCCAGCGCTGGCAATTGCGGACCCCGGCGTCAGCTGCGCAATATTGCCCACTGTATCGGTGAGCGACGCAGTCACGGGCACAGCGCTGCTGGTGGTCAGGATCAAGGTGTAGGTGATCGTGTCGCCGACTCTGGTGATGGTAGTGAAGCCGGCCTCATCGCGGTCGGCCACCAGCTTCAGCGGGCTGACCAGCGGATCAGACTGCCAGGGCCGTGCGGGAAGTATGCTGCTGAGACCAGCGATGAGCACGATCACGGCGATCAGCGGGCCTATGACCGTGATGGGAGGTAGGACCTTATGTGACATATCGCTCCTTATTTGCAATTCGTCGCTTCCTATGGCAACAGTCTTCTGACAGCCACAGACTCGCTGTGCAGCCATGCTATGTCTGGCGCCGACGCCACCAGATATCGGATGATAAACCAGCGCAATTTCCGGCTTGTCAACAAGCCGTGTGATGGTAAGTCGGAGTTGATCGGACTTTGGTGCCCTTCGTCCCACTTGCGACTTGCGACCCGCTCACCCGCCCCGCCTCCGCTCAATCTCCCCTCGCTATAATGCCCCTGGTGATTCGCAGCCAGAACTCCTTGATGCACTGGTTTGTCAACAACGTCGGTCTGATGTTGCTGGCCTTGCTGTTTGCTTTCGCGACCTGGCTGCTGTCCACCCTGCAGGATGACCCCATCGTCGAGCAGGCTGTGCCGGCGCGCGTGAATGCAGTCGGCCTGGAGCAGTTGGGCGACCGAACCTTGCTGAATGCTCTGCCTCAGGTGGTGACGGCAACCCTGCGCGGACCTCAGAAAGCTTTCCAGTCACTACGATCGACCGATCTGACAGTGAACGTGGACTTCAACGGCCTCGATGTGGGCGCCCACGTGATCACGCTGACTCCCACACTCAATCGATCGCCACTGCGCATCGAATCGTGGTATCCCCTGACGGCGACCGTGATTATCGACCGGCTGGTCAAAACACAGATGCCGGTGCGGGTCAGCGTCGTAGGCAGCCCGGCGCTGGGCTTCAGGGCCGGCACACCGGCTGTCTTCCCGCCACAAGTCACTCTGACCGCCTCACAACAGATTATCACCCGCGTCGCCGGCGTCAACGTCACGGTGTCTGTGGACGGCGCGCGCTCGTCGGTGCAGCAGGATGCGCGCGTGTATGCGCGCACACTCGACGGCGATCTCGTCGCCGGCGTGACCATCGCGCCGGATACGGTGACAGTGCGCATCCCGATGGAACAGCTCAGCAACTATCGCGATTTGCCGGTGGTTGTCAAATGGCGCGGCCAACCTGCCGAAGGCTATGCCGTCACCGATATTTCGGTCGACCCACCGATCGTGACAGTGTTCGGGCCGGTGGATGCCGTTCAGGCCACCAAAGGTTACATCGAGACCATGAGCGTATCGATCGCAAACGCTCAGTCAGACATCGACGAGGCTGTGGGCCTGAATGTGCCCGCCGGTGTGTCACTGGTGACAGAGGCCCAGACCGTGCGTGTGCGCATCCGCATCCAACCGCTGCTCGGCTCGCGCACGGTGACACGGAAGCCAGAACTGGAAGGGCTGGGCGATGGCTTGACCAGCGACATCTCGCCCGATGCGGTCGACATCGTGCTGAATGGCCCCTTGCCCCGCCTGAATGATCTGACCGAAGAGGATGTGCGCGTGATCGTGGACATATCCGGCCTGACCGAGGGCATCCACCAGATAACGCCGCGCATTGTCACACCAGAGGGCATCACAGCCCAAAGCGTGCTGCCGGCCACCATCCAAATCGAGATCACCCCGGCCTCAAAATCACCCTGAGGGGGTCGATCCGGTTTGGCTTTACAATCCCCCTCGGTGACGCGCAACGCGCAGACACAAATCCAATACCCCAGGCGTCAATGACGAATCGACATGAGTCGCTATTCTTTTAGCCCAAAACTAGATCCCAATCGTGAGCGCCGGCGCCGGCTTGCGCTGGGCGCTGCCGCATTTGCGGTGTTGCTTGTTGTCGGCGTCGCATTGTTTGTCATCGGCATTCGCGCGCTAACAGGCGGCGGTGCAGCGCCGGCCCCCACCAAAGCACCGTTTGTGCCGGTGGTGACCATTCTGGCGCCCGGCGGCCAGGCACAGCCAGACGGCTCCGTCGCGCCGACCGAACCTGCTGCGCAACCGCCGGACACGCCCGGCTCAGCGTTGCCGTCAGCAACAATGGACCCACGCGGCGCACTGCCCGGCCTGCCGGATTTCGTGTGCCCCAATCCACGCCCTGCGCCGGCCGAGTTCGGCTATGGCATCCAGAGCAACTGGCCGGTCGGCGATATCGGCCAGTTCAACACCATCATGGCCGAGCAGTTGAAGATGAACTGGACCAAGGCTCAGGTGCGCTGGGTGGATTACGAGCCAGAGGACGGCAAGATATTCGACTTCAAGTGGCAGTTGCTCGACGCCTTCACCGCCGACGCGAACAAGAAGGGGCTGAATATTCTCTTCGGCATCATCGACGCGCCGGCCTGGACCCGTTCGGTCAACGAACCCGGCTTGCTTGGGCCACCCGATGACTTCCAACAGGCTGCGCGCTTTTTCGCCAAAGTGGCCGCCCGTTACAAAGGCTGTGTGCAGGCGATTGAGGTGTGGAACGAGATGAATCTCGACCGCGAATGGACTGTCCCCTCGCGCCAGATCAATGCCGCAGACTACGTGCGTTTCCTCCAGACGGTCGTGCCGGCCATCCGCGCGGTAGATCCGAACATTGTCATCGTCATGGGCGCCCTGTCACCCACCGGCAGCACCAACCCCGGCAAATGGATGGATGACTTCGAATACATGGATCAGTTCGTCGACGCCGGCGGCCTGCAATACGTCGATTGTGTGGGCGTGCACCTCAACGGCTACAACATGCCGCCCGACAAAGCCTGGGACGAGGGCTACAACGATCCAACCGCTTCCTTCCGCGGCCCGTTCGACAATCCCAACCACTCGTGGTCGTTTAAGAGCACACTCTTTGGCTACTACGAGAAAACCAAAAAGCAGATGTGCGTCACCGAGTTTGGCTGGGCCAGCATGGAAAATCTGATGACACGGGGCGATTCGCCACAGCCCCTTGATCCGCCCGCGCCGCCCGGCTTTGAATTCGCGCTCGACAACACCGAGCAAGAACAGGCAGACTGGATCGTGCAGGGATTCCAGATCATGCGCGACAGCGGCTTTGTGCGGTTCGGCATAGTTTTCAACCTGGATTACATCATCAAGGTGGGCGGCGAGCCGAACCAGGAAAACGTGTCGCCCTACAGCATTCTCAACCATCAGGGAATGCCGCGTCCGGCTTTCTACGCCATCCAGAACATACCCAGGCCGTAGATGATGCGACGCAGCAGCCTGCTCATCGCGCTGGTGTGTCTGGCCGGCTGCGCGGTATTTGCGCCGCCTGCTCCCACCCCGGCGCCCACCGCTACTTCGTGGCCGTACGCGCGGACAGAATCGCCGGGCTATGGCTTCGAGGCCTATCTGTGGTGGAAGCCGGAGATCGCCACGCGCGACCTGGGCTTGATCCGCGAGGCCGGATTCGGCTGGGTCAAGCAAACCTTTGCCTGGCGCGATATCGAGATCGAAAAGGGCGTCTATGACTGGTCGCGGGCCGACGAAGTGGTATTCCTCACCGGCCACTTTGGCCTGAAGCTGCTGGCACGTCTCGACCGCGATCCACACTGGGACCGCACTTACGACGACAGTAGCGGGCGCATCGCCAGTGGCCCGCCCGGCGACCTGCGCAACTTCACCGACTTCTGCGGGGTCATGGCAGCGCGCTATCGTGGCAAAGTGGCCGCCTATCAGGTGTGGAACGAGCCAAACCTGGCGCGCGAATGGGGCGGACGCGCGCCAGACCCAGCCGCCTATGTGGAGATGCTGCGCGGGTGTTACATCGCTATCAAACAGGCGGACCCCGGCGCGCTGGTCGTCAGCGCCGGCCTTGCGCCCACCGGCAACGGCCCGCCCGAAGCCATGCCCGACGATCAGTTTTTGATCGCCATGTACGAAGCCGGCGCCGCGCCCTACTTTGATCTGCTTGGCTTGCACGCGCCGGGCTTTCGCGCCCCGCCCGAAGCCTCGCCCGATGATGTGGCCCGCAGCAGTGAATGGGGAGGGCATCGCTTCTTCGCCTTCCGGCGCGTAGAAGACATGCGCGACATCATGTCGCGCTATGGCGACGCGCACAAGCAGGTCGCCATACTCGAGTTTGGGTGGACCACCGATCGGGTCAATCCCGGATATGCCTGGTTTGCCATCGACGAGGACCTGAAGGCGGACTACATGGTGCGCGCCTATCGTTTTGCGCGTGAGCACTGGCGGCCCTGGATCGGCCCGATGATTGCCCTGTCGCTGCCTCAATTTGACTGGACGCCGGACAACGAACAATACTGGTGGGCCGTGATCGATCCGTCCTATCCCACCACGATCACCCGGCCGGCTTACGATGCGCTCAAGGCCATGCCCAAGTAGCGCGCAAACGGCAGATGATAGATGACAGAGCACAGAACGGCGCGTGAAGCCGCCAATCGTCAATCGGCAATCATCGATCCATCACTTGTCAATCGCCTACTGCCAGCCCAAGTACAATAGGCCACATTCGAGGCCATGGGTAGCCAACCTTCAAACACACCCACACCATCATCAGGCCTGGCTCTGCTAAACGGGCGGTATCGTCTGCTTGCTGTGATCGCCGGCGGCGGCATGGCGACTGTCTACAAAGCGCAGGACACACTGCTTGGCCGGCTGGTGGCAGTGAAAACCCTGCGCGACCGGCTCGCCCGCGACCCCCAATTCGTGCAACGCTTCCGCGAGGAGGCGCAGGCTGCCGCGAACCTCAACCATCCCAACATCGTCACCATTTTCGATGTCGGGCGCGACGCCGCCGATGGCATCGAGCGTCACTACATCGTGATGGAGTATGTCGAGGGCCATGACCTCAAACACCTCATTCGCGAGCGCGCCGCCGCCGGCCAGACGTTCGGCATCGAAGAAGCGGTCGAGATCGTCCGGCAGATTTGCGAAGGCGTGGGCTACGCGCATCGCCGGGGCCTGGTTCACTGCGACTTGAAGCCGCAGAACGTGCTCGTCACCCCCGAACGGAAAGCGAAGGTGGCCGACTTTGGGATTGCGCGCGCCTCCACGGCAATGGTGGCCGAGCGCGCCGATGTGGTGTGGGGTACGCCGCAATACTACGCGCCCGAGCAGGCCACCGGCGCTGCGCCCACCCCGGCCAGCGATGTCTACAGCATTGGCATCATCCTGTACGAAATGCTGGCCGGCCGGCTGCCCTTCGACGCGCGAGACGCGCAGGAGTTGGCCCGTCTGCACTTGAACGCGGAGCCGACGGCGCTGCATCTGCTGAATCCAAATGTGCCACTGCAACTCGAAGCCATTGTGCGCCGCACGCTGGCCAAGGACCCGGCCCAACGCTACCGCGACGCCGACCAACTGGCGCGCGTGCTGGTGGCGTACCTTCAGCAGGGCGAGGAACAGACGCTGAGCCAGCCAACCTATCCCACGCTGCAATCTCAGCCGATTCCGCCTTCTCCATCTCAATCACAATCGCGCGCGTCGGCGTCTTCGTCGGCGTCTTCGTCGGCGTCTTCGCCGGCGTATTCGCCCGCGTATTCGCCAGCGTCTTCGCCAGCGTCTTCGCCCGCGTATTCGCCGGCGTCTTCACAAAGCCAGCCGCGCGCCGGCCGGCCCATCGCGCCGGGCGCAGCGTCTTCGCCGATGTCTCCATCTCAGAGCGTCAGTCGCGGCGCCACCGCCTATCCTGGCGCCGGCCCGACATCCGCCCCACCTGCCGCCAGTGCCACCACAACAGCGCCGCGAGCAGAAGCTGGGACAGACCTGCTCGTCTGGCTGCTCGGCGCAGTTGCCGTCCTGTGCGTACTGGGGCTAATTCCCCTGTACGCCTTTGTCTTCCGCGCCTATTCGTCACCGGTGACTGCTCCCACGCCCCGGCCCGGCGGCACAACTGTCTTCACCCCCACCATCATCATCGCCGGCACGCCCGAGACGCTCATCCTCCCATCGTTCATCGGCCTCAGCCTGGACGAAGCCCGCCAAGGTGTGAGCCTGCTGGGCCTTGAACCGCCTGCCGTCGAGATTCACCCCGATTCCGATGCCCACGAGCCGCTGGTGTTCGAGCAGCGCCCGCCACCCGGCACACAAGTACCCAGGACCGTGTCGATCACGTTTGCCGTGAGTATGCCCGCCCAATCCCAGCAGATTCCGGTCGACCTGGTAGGGCGCGTGCTCGATGGTTCCCTCAGGCAAATGCTGAGCGATGTGGGCTGGAATGTCGTGGTGTCAGAATCTGTTGCTTTCCAGCCGGAGAACATCATTTTGGAGTCCGAGCCTCCCCCTGGCAGCCGGCTGGCCGTCGGCAGCACGCTTGTACTGACAGTGAGCACCGGCGGCCGGGTGCCGCTCGGCGCCAATCTCTCGCCGGTGCTGCTGGAGTGGGCCAGATTCAGCCGCGACACGTACGTTCCCGGCCAGACCCTTCAGTTCAGCGTCAACTGGCGCGCAACGGCAGCCGTGAACAAGGGGTACAAGGTCGGCTGGTACCTGCTTTCCAGCGCCGGCGACATTGTCGCTCAAGGCGAAGACCGTGAGCCGCGCCACAACGGCAACCCATCCCCCACCAACACCTGGCGGCCAAACACGGTCGTGTTCGACACCTATTCGCTGGTGATTCCGGCTGGCCTTGCTCCCGGCGTCTATCAGGTCGGCATTCTGCTCTACGACGATCAGGGCCGGCTGCCCGTGCTCGATCCGGGCCAGGCCGGTGTGCGCAGCGGCATCGTGCTGTTGCACGCCGTCCAGGTCCAGTAGACCTGTCTTGCGGGCCAGTTCTCCTGTGCAACTTTCGGTGGACTGGTTCGTACTACAGACGAGTGTTGACGCTGACAGAACGCCAGTCCATCATGGGCGCAATGACTACCATCGCCATACCCTCCGGCCCGGCCCATGTTGCCGCTCAGGGGCAGCGCAGGGGCCAGACAGAGGCTGACGCGCGCCAGGAATCGGCCTGGATCGAGGCTGTCAAAGCCGGCGACGCCAATGCGTTTCAGTATCTGGTGAAGGCGCACCAGACGCGCGTGTACAACCTGGCCCTGCGTATGCTCGGCTCCGAGGCCGAGGCCCAGGATGCCGCTCAGGACGCATTCGTGCAGGCCTATACCCGTCTGGCTTCCTATCGCTCCGAGTGGCGTTTCAAGACGTGGATCATGACGATCACGTCGAATCTGTGCATCGATCGCCTGCGCCGGCGGCGCATCGAGCCGTCTGTGTTTGCAGACCAACCCGACCCGGAAGCCGACTTCGTCAGTCATGAGCCGCAGCCCGATGTCGTTGCAGCGCGCAACGAGCAGCGCGACATGGTGCATCAGATGTTGCAGACGCTGTCAGCCGAAGACCGCAGTATGGTATTGATGTTCTACTGGGGCGATATGAGTTACGAGGAGATCGCGGCCGCCATGCGCACGACGGTGAACGCCGTCAAGTCCCGGCTGTTCCGGGCGCGGCGCGCCTTGTCGCAGTCGCCGCTGGCCGATCGGATGGACATCCCCCGGACGACGAGATAGGAAGTGGCAGTCATGACAACGACGACGCAGACCGATATGGATGCGCTGATGATGGATGCCCTGGATGGGACGATCAGCCCGTCCGGGCGCATTGCGCTGCAAAGGTATCTGGCAGAGCACCCAGACGAGGCTGCCGCTTTCGAGCGCATGGCGCAGGTGGACGCAGCCTTGCGCGCCACGCCGGCCGCCATGCCGCCGGCCCGGTTTGCCGGCCGCGTGATGGAGGCGGTGAGATTCATCCCGGCTGCGCAATCCATTCTGCGCCCCCAACACACACTACGCAACACGCACCACGCAATACTGACCAGGGCACAAACTGCGTATGTAGCCGTTCTGACGTGCATCGTCGCAGCCATCGGCGGAATGCTGGCGCTGGCCGCGCTCAGCCTGATCGAGCCGGCGGCGGCAGCTCAAAACCTGCAGGCGCTGGTTGCGTTTGTATCGAACGTGATGCGCATCGCCCGCGATGTGTTGCAGGTGTTCTACTTGTTCGCGCGGGCGGTGCTCTCTCAACCGCTGATGTGGGCGATTGGTCTGGGGCTGGGCGCGATCGTGCTGGTGTGGGCGCGGGTCGTGGCCGGCGTGGTGGCATCCGGCCTGCGCGCGCGACCCGTCACGGCAGGCTGAGCGCCGTCTCCGCCGCCAGCCAGAACAACTTCTCGCGCGCGTCGGCGTGGTGATTCCACCGGCGCGAGTCCCACGCATCCCCGCCCAGATCATCGCCGCTGTACAACAACTGGCCGAATTGAACGCCGCGAAACTGCGCTACCGCAAAGAAGGCGGCGGCTTCCATCTCTACCGCAATACACCCCTCTGACCGGCGCAATCTGATCTTTGCCGGCGTCTCGCGGTAGATGGCGTCGGTCGTCCACGTTTTGGACACCAGATACTCCACATGATGCCGTTGCAGCGTCTGCTCGATGGCAGCAACAACGTCAGGGCTGGCGCTCACTTCGCGGGCGGGCGGCAGGTAGTGATACGAGGTGCCCTCGTCGCGCACTGCTGAGGCCGGCACGATCACATGCCCCACGGCCAGCGCGCTGTCGAGCACCCCGGCTCCGCCACAGGCGACGAACTTGCCGCATCCCAGCGCGATGGCTTCCTCCAGCAGGCCGGCTGCCAGTGGCGCACCCACGCCAGGGTGGAAAAACGCCAGCCGTGCGCCGTCGATCTCTATCTCATAGAGTGGGTGCTCCCCGATCTCGCTCCGCATGGTGTAAGCGCGACGCACAGGCCGGCTGGCGATCACATCATCCAGCACATCCTGAAAAAAGCACACCACACAACGGTCGGCCACGTCGATCGGCTTCAGCAAGCGGGCCGGCTCGATGAACGCTTCGGCTGCGCTGTCATATTCGAGAATGGGATACGCGTTTTGCACTGGGGATCACAGTCCTTTCAAAATAGTCCGACGACTTTGCCATCGATCAGATCCACATTTTCATACGCCGGATGGGCAGACAGGCCGGGCATGGTGCGCATGTCGCCGCACAGGGGGTACAGGAATCCCGCGCCGACCGAAGCGCGAATGTCGCGCACGGGCAAGGTAAAGCCGGTGGGCACGCCGAGCCATTTGGGGTCGTGCGACAGGCTGAGGTGCGTCTTGGCCATGCAGATGGGAAGGCCGTTCAGGCCAAGTTGCGTGAACTGTTTGATACGCTGCTCGGCTTCCGGTGCGTACTCGACGCCGGCCGCGCCGTACATCTCGCGCCCGATGATCTCGATCTTCTCCTTGATCGATTCGTTGCAGGTGTACAGGAAACGGAACTGGGCCGGCCGATCGCAGGCCGTCGCCACTGCCTCGGCCAGTTCGACGCCGCCGGCCCCACCCCGCGCCCATACATCGGACAGATACGCGCCTTCTGCGCCGGCCTCAATCGCCTTGTGGCGGATCAATTCGATCTCGGCCGGCGTGTCTGTGGTGAAGTGATTGACCGCCACCACTACCGGCACACCAAACTTGCGCGCGTTTTGCACCTGGCGGGTCAAATTGGCGCAGCCGCGCTCCAGCGCGGGCAAGTTCTCATTCGTCAATTCCGGGGGCAACGGCTTGCCGGCCACGACTTTGCCGGCCCCGCCGTGCATCTTCAGCGCGCGCGCCGTCGCCACCAGCACCACACAATCGGGCTTTAGCCCGCTGGCGCGGCACTTGATGTCCATGAACTTCTCCATGCCCAGATCCGCGCCGAAGCCGCTTTCGGTCACCACGTAATCGGCCAGTTTCAGCGCGATCTGATCGGCGACGATGGAGCTGTTGCCATGCGCGATGTTGGCAAAGGGGCCGGCATGCACGAAGACGGGCGAATGCTCCAGCGTCTGCATCAGGTTGGGCATCAGCGCATCTTTCATCAGCACAGTCATCGCGCCGGCGACTTTGAGATGCTCGGCGGTGATGGGATTGCCGGCCTTATCGAGCGCAACCATCATGCGGCCCAGCCGCGCGCGCAGATCGTCGAGGCCGGTCGCCAGGGCGAGGATGGCCATCACCTCCGAGGCAACCGTAATATCGTAGCCACTCTGGCGCGGCACGCCATCTTGTTTGCCGCCCAGACCGATGATGATATTGCGCAGCGCGCGGTCGTTGATGTCTACCACACGGTTGATGAGGATGGAATAGGGGTCGATGTTGAGCGCGTTGCCGTGAAACAGATGCGACTCGAGCGCGGCAGCGAGCAGGTTGTGCGCCGCGCCGACAGCGTGAATATCGCCGGTGAGATGCAGGTTGAAGTCCTCCATCGGCACCACCTGAGCGTAGCCGCCGCCGGCTGCCCCACCTTTGATGCCGAAGGTCGGCCCCATACTGGGCTGGCGCAGACAGGTGAAGACTTTGCGCCCCGTGTAGTGCAGCGCCTGTGACAGACCCACCGTCGTCACCGTCTTGCCCTCGCCGAGCGGGGTCGGGGTGATGGCCGTGACGACGATGTACTTGCCGTTAGGCCGGCCGGCCAGACGATCGCGCACCTCAAGGCGCACTTTGGCTTTGTAGTAGCCGTAGGGTTCAAGCTCATCTTCACGCAGGCCGGCCTGCATAGCAATGTCGCGGATGGGCAGGAGTCGCGCTGCCTGCGCAATTTCGAGGTCTTTAGGAACGGTCGGTTGGGTTATGGGTTGGATTGACATCGTGGTCCTCCAACGCCCATCTTATTACAGAGCAACAGAAACGCCAGCAGGCACAACGAACGACTGAGGCCGGTTCGCGCTGGCAACCGAATGCGCGCGCATTGCAGCCCCTTGATGACCGATTTATACTCTCGCCGATCCTCTGGCCTGGAGATTGGACAAATAACCATGTCTCGACCCCTCGTTCTCATTCCCACTGCAATTCAAGACGATCAGCGACGCGCGTTCTCAATGGGTAAGAACTACGTGCGCTCGCTGATCGACGCCGGGGCCGCGCCGTTACTGGCCCCGGTGACGCTGGATGAACGCAGCCTGCGTGACCTGTACGAGCTGGCCGGCGGCGTCATGCTGGCCGGCGGCGCCGATATCGATCCCGCTCTATTTGGCGAAGACCGGCACGAAAAAACCGCCGGCATGGACCCCGACCGCGATCGCGCCGAGTGCCTGCTGGCGCGTTGGGCAATTGCCGACGACAAACCGCTGTTCGGCATCTGCCGGGGCATCCAGTCGCTGAATGTGGCGCTCGGCGGCTCACTGATCCAGGATATTCCCTCACAATGGCCGACCACATTGCGGCACAACGGCCACTACGATGGCGCTACGCGGGACCAGGTTCTGCACACTGTGCGTGTCGAGCCGGGGTCGCGGGTAGCGCACATGCTGGCAGCCACAGAGGCCGGCGTGAACAGCTTTCACCATCAGGCCGTCAGGCGCGTGGCGGAAGGCTTTGTCGTCACATCGCGCGCCGATGACGGCATCATCGAGTCGATCGAGATGCCGGATAAGCGGTTTGTCGTCGGCGTGCAATGGCATCCCGAGGAGATGTCAGAGAGCCGGGCCGACATGATGAACCTGTTTGTGACCTTTGTGAAGGCAGTCACAAACGATTGACCTGCCGGTATACTTGGGCCATTTGGAGGTATTGTTGTGATCAAAGCTGTATTTCGAGGTCTCATAGTAATTCTTGTCACGTTGGGGGTTGCCCCGATTGTGGCTGCTGCGCCCGCCCAGGCCGAAGCCGGCGGCGCTGTCGATCTGACGATGGTGACCGTGATCACCATCGCAGCCCTGGTGGCGGCGGTCGTGGTGGGTGGTATCGTGATCTCGGCGATAGCCGCCGGCATTAGCCGGTTCCTCGGCAAGAACATGCCGGCTGCCGACGCGATCACCCGGCTCGACAAAGAGCAGATCGCTTCGGTCTCACAGCCACGCAAGCCAATCACGATCAGCCCAAACTGGGAGCCGTTCGTCATCGCAGCCGGCGGCTTTGTGGTGGTATATATCCTGGCTGCGCTCTTTGTCCGCCCAACTTCTGACACTCCGGCCGCCACCGCAAACAGTGAGACCCAGAGCCAGGCAGCGCCAGCCGCCAACATGGCTGTCCTCCCTACGACAGGAAATTTCGAAGAGATTGTTGCCAACCTGCCTGCCGGAGACGCCGACAGCGGGGTCAAGCTATTCTCCTCGATTGGCTGTAACGCATGCCACAGCCTGCAGAAAGATCAACGTCTGGTCGGCCCGTCGTTCTACGGTCTGTGGACGCGCTCGGCCAGCAATCCTGCCGGCCTGCCGGCCAAAGCCTACCTGTATCAAAGCATCGTACAGCCCAACGCCGTGATCGTGGAAGGCTTCCAACCCAACCTGATGCCGCCGAACTACGCCGCTGTGTTGAGTGTCCAGCAGATGGCCGACATCCTCGCCTATATCGAGCGCGATCACGCCGAAGAATGAACAAGCAAGCGCTGATCGAGCGGCTTGGCGCCGAGCGCGCCGCGCTCAACAGCCTGATCGAGCCGCTCACGGCGGACCAGCTTCTGGCTGCCGGCCAAGACGGCCATTCGATCAAGGATGCGCTGGCTTACCTGGCTGTGTGCGCGTCGCGCATGGTCACGTTGCTGTTCAGCGCGGAGCGCGGCCGGCAGCCGCCAGACATCAGTGCGATACTGCGCGGGTTTCGCACGCCCGGCCCGCAAGGTCTCGCGGAAATGGAAGACCTGCGAGACATGCTGAAAGATCGCCCGCTCGACCTGGTGCTGTCGGACTATCACGGCGCCCACCGGCAATTGTTGAGGCGACTTGCCTCGTGGAACGACGCCGATCTCTTCGATCCACAGAAATACCGCTGGTCGCGCGGCAGTTCCATCGCCGATCTGCTGGTGTCACAGGTGGCCGAGCAGGACGCCGCCTGCCGGGCGATAATCGCGTCCATGATCGAAGCGCTGTAGCGCGACACCGCTCGCTGCGCGTCAATTGCGCTTCGTTTTTCGGTGTGCGTTCACATGCTCGTATTTGACCTTTCTCACGTGTTTGGCCGGCTGCGCCTGACGGGCAGCACGCGCCTGGATTTCGTCCACCGGATGTCCACCGGCGATATGCGCGCGCTCAGCGCCGGCCAGGGCCGCGCCACCGTTTTCACCACCCCGATCGGCCGCATGGTCGATCACGTCATTGCGCTGGCCACTGCCGACACACTTGTGCTGATCTGTGGCGGCGGCAATCAACAGCGCCTGCTGCGCTGGCTGCGCAAGTACATCCTTTTCAACGACGATGTGCAGGTGGCCGACGAGAGCGAAACTGCGCCGATCTGGGGCATCTTTGGGCCGGGCGCACACGTGTGGGCGGACACAATTCATCCCGGCGCTTCAAGCTGGCCGCTCTATACCCATCGCGCTGAACTGGTGAAAGTCGCGCCGTTGGAAGGGGCCGGCTATTACTGGATCGGGCCAACCCCACCCATCGCTCAGGCGCCCGCTCCGATTGCTGAATATGAACGCTTGCGCATCACTGCCGGCTATCCTGCTTTCCCGAACGAGATCAACGAGGACTACATCCCGCTCGAAGCCGGCTTGCTGGACGCGATCAGTTTCACCAAAGGCTGCTACATTGGCCAGGAGATCATCGCGCGCATGGAGTCACGCGGTCAACTGGCAAAGCGGTTAGCGCGGCTGCAATTGATCGGCCCCAGCGACGCCCAGGCGCAGCGCAACGACCGGCTGCTGATCGAAAGCGCAGAGGTGGGCGTGATCACCAGCGTTTCGCCGGTTAATGATGCTGCGCTGGGGTATGTGCGATCGGCGCATGCACAGCCGGGCACGCGCCTGAACGTGGCCGGCCGGGCGGCTCAGGCCGTCATCCTGTAAGATCACCGCCACACCAGTCGCAACTGGCTGCGGCTCACGCCATCGAGTGAGGTGAACAAGAAGGTCACGCCGGCGTTGTCCGTCACCAGATCAGCGTGACCCAGCCCGATATTGCCGGGCAGATCCACCAGAATCGGGTTGCCGGGAAATTCCTCCCACGGCCCGTCGATTGCGCCGGTGACCGAGCGCGCCAGCCCCAACCCAAACTGACTGTCGCCCGCGTCCCCTGGCCCTGGCCCGCGCGTGCCCTCGAATAGCATGTAGTAGCGGTCATCCACGCGCGTCACTTCGGCGGAAGAGATGGTGCGATGGTCGAAGTAAGGATTGCTCATTGCGCCCCTGTCCGTCGAGTCACCGTAGTACTGCGCGCCGGTGAACAGGGGATTGTGGGCGCAAGGCTTGAAACGCAATCCGGCAAGATTGCGCAGTCCGCGCGGCGTGGGGCTAAGCGCCGCTTTCAGGCAGCCCATGTGCCCGGGGTTTTGTCCCATCCCCACAAACACATACAGCGTCTGATCTGCAATAAACAGGCCAGGGGGAGCTCCGGCCAGGCAATCGAAGGGGGTCGTGGCGAAGTGATGCGGGCCAATCTCCTCATACGGCTGGCACGAACGATTCAGCTTTGACCACACGCCTGTGCCTGTCACTCGGACGGCTTCGCCCCAGCGCACGCCGTCGCGCGAAACGCGCAGCATGACGCTGGCGCCCAGCTCGTAGGCCATCCACCACTCGCCCTGGTATCGATACACGCGCGGGTACTGCTGTTGAAAGACGTGATCGCGCTCTGGCTTGCAGGGGCAAGTCCGGCAGGCAAACTGGCAGAGCGGCTCGAGACTGAAATGATGGCCGTCGTCCCAACTGCGATAGATAACGACACAGCCGGGGAACTCTACCGGCTGACCGCACGAATCGCGCACTCCTGCGGAACGATCGCTGGCGTGAACATAGGACCACCATTCGCCGTTCGGGGCGATCACGGTGTCCGATTCGCCCATCGGCAGGCCGGTGTAAGGCTCATCGACGACGAAATGAGCGGCGCCTTCCCAGAAATCGGCCAGAGTGGGCAGATGAGATTGCATGGGAGCGGATGAGAGCGGCCGGGCGGCCGGGGCCAGATGGGGCAATGATCCCACAGCAGGCTCGACCGAGAAGACAATTGCGGCGCCGGCTGTAACGCTAACCAGAACAAGCATTGTCATCCAGCCCGGCAACTTGCAAAATGCTCTTGCCATATTTTTGCTCGGTCAAAGATGTGTATTGCTGGCGCGCGCCTGTGCTGCGCGGCTGATTTCGATTATCGTTGATACATCCCGCCGGCCGGAGGGCCAGACCGCCGCGCGGCCATGCGGTCGTTGACTTGACGAAACGCACCGGCAACATATAATCGCGGCTTGTACTTACGGCTGAGCATATCGTCGGCCGGCGCGTAGAGTTGCGCGATTCATTGAGTCACCCAGAGGTGATGGCTTCGCAGAAACGCAAATGCCATCACCTCTTTTTTTGGGCATAGCAGCAGCAGGTGCTGGGCCTGCGAGCGCCTTTGAGCCGCTCAATGCGGAGGCTGCGCGACGCGCATTCGGTGCGGCCGAAGGTCTGATCAATCTGTTTGAATGACAAGACGCACAAGGAGACACCATACATGAGCGAGAAATTGTCTGTGCCAGCCGAATCCCTGCCGGGTGGCGGGTATGCGCCAGCAGCGCCGCTAAAGACAGCTTTGGATGTCCTGGAATTTGCGCGTTCCAAGAAAATCGCCCAGGTCGACATCAAGTTCGTCGATCTGCCGGGCCAGTGGCAGCACTTCACCGTGCCGGCCAACCAGCTCGACGAATACGTCTTCGTCGAGGGCCTCGGCTTTGACGGCTCATCGATTCGCGGCTTCCAGGCCATCCAGGAGAGCGACATGCTGCTCATCCCGGACCCGGCCACGGCAGTCATCGACCCATTCTCGACCAGCGTCCCAACCCTGTCGTTGATTTGCAACGTCAAGGATCCCGTCTCGGGCGAGAGGTACACGCGCGACCCGCGCTACGTCGCCCAGAAAGCCGAAGCCTACCTGAAAACCACCGGCATCGCCGACACCGTCTTCTTCGGGCCGGAGGCAGAGTTTTTCGTGTTCGACTCGGTGCGCTTCGATCAGAACCAGCACAGCGGATACTACTTCGTCGATAGCGATGAGGGTGTGTGGAATAGCGGCCGCCAGAACGACGGCAAACCCAACCTGGGCCACCGGCCGCGCTACAAGGAAGGCTATTTTCCGGTGTCGCCGCTGGATTCGCTGCAAGACATCCGCACACAGATGACCATGACCCTGCTGTCGCTGGGCATCGAGGTGGAGACGCACCACCACGAGGTCGCCACCGCCGGCCAATGCGAGATTGACATGCGCTTCTCGCCGCTCACGCGCATGGCCGACAATCTGCTGACCTATAAGTACGTGGTTCACAATGTGGCCGAACGCAACGGCAAAACGGCGACGTTCATGCCGAAGCCGCTCTTTGCCGACAACGGCTCTGGCATGCACTGCCACCAGAGTTTGTGGAATGGCGGCCAGCCCCTGTTTGCCGATCCGAAGGGTTACGCCGGCCTCTCACAGATGGCACTGTGGTACATCGGTGGCTTGCTGAAGCACGCGCCAGCCCTGCTGGCGCTCACTTCGCCGACCACCAACTCGTACCGCCGGCTGGTGCCGGGGTACGAAGCGCCGGTGAACCTGGTGTATTCGCAGCGCAATCGCTCGGCAGCCTGCCGCATCCCTATGTACAGCCAAAGCCCGAAGGCCAAGCGCGTCGAGTTCCGCTGTCCGGACCCGCTGTGCAACCCCTACCTGGCCTTCAGCGCTATGCTGATGGCCGGCCTGGACGGCATCCAGAACAAGATCGACCCTGGCGCGCCGATGGACAAGGACATCTTCGAACTGCCCGAAGAGGAGAAGGCCGGCATCAAGACCGTTCCCGGTTCGTTGCAGGAGGCGCTGGCCGCGCTCGAAGCCGACCACGACTTCCTGCTCAAGGGCGGCGTGTTCACCACTGACCTGCTGGAGACTTACATCAGCTACAAGCGCAGCCGCGAGATTGACCCGATCCGCCTGCGCCCGCACCCCTACGAGTTCTATTTGTACTATGAGTTGTGAGTGCTGAGCGATGAGCGGCGAGTGATGAGTGCTGAGGGGTGAGGTCTGAGAGTGGAAGCGAGCATCCAGCACTCATAAGGCACAACGCGCAATACCAGTAGATCACGAAAGTAGCAGGATGGTGTTCAGCCGCCGCTGCAATACGCTCAGTTCAGGCAGCGCCGGCAGCAGCACTTCGCGCAGCCGGTTGCCAGAAGGGGCCTGTTCCAGACACGCACAACTGGCTCCCAGCGTCAAAGCGTTCACGCCGGCGTAAGCCAGCACCGCCAGAACGGTTTCAGAGGTGATCCGCGTGTTCTGGAGATAGAGCGGAAAGTAAGGGCGAATGGTTTCCATCAGCGCATCCATCACCTGGGGCGCATGAATCGGACGCATAATTCGAGTTGGCTTGGGCAT
>DAOUDB010000128.1:0-9313 GCA_034431495.1 Thermoflexales bacterium | reverse complement strand
GTCTGCGTGTGGAAGAAGATACGCGATGTACATCCAACTCTTTGGATATCTGCTGGCCGCCGGCGTGTTGTTCACCAGCGCAGCGATGTTTGCGCTGGGGGCGCGCTGGCAGGCGATCGAGTCGGCCGGCTATGGCGGCCAGCGCCGGCCCTGGTGGTTCATCGTCTTCAGCCTGCTGCTGATTGCGCTGTACGCGCTGGCAGTCATCGACTTCATCGGCGCGGAGAAGACTTGGGCAAGCTGGCTGTTGATTGTGGTCATTCCGATCGGCTGGTTGCTCAAAGCTGCGCTGGTTGTGTTCAATCCAAAAGGGCGACAGGCAGTAACATCAGTGTCTGGCGACCAGAACTGGCGCAAAGTCGCTCTGGCCCGGCTGCCGATCGCCGTTGTGCTGGCGGCGCTGGCGTGGTTCGCTTGACCAGCAAGTAGACAGGCGCGCCTCTCCGTCCTGAGGATGCGCGCCTGAGCGCAGAACAGGAGCATTGCACATGACAACCACTGTGATTGCCGCGCAACAACTCACCCGGCGCTTCGGCGACAAGATCGCCGTCGACGCGCTGACGCTTGAAGCGCAGGCCGGCGAGGTTTTCGGGTTTCTGGGCCACAACGGCGCCGGCAAGACCACCACTGTGCGCTTGCTGAACGGGGTGCTCGAGCCTCACGCCGGCAGCGCGCGCGTGCTGGGCCTGGACCCTATCCGTGATGGAGCGGCGTTGCGAGCGCGTGCCGGCGTGTTGACCGAATCTGCTGCGCTCGACGCCCGCCTGACCGGCCGGGATAACCTGCTCATCTACGCCGATTTGTTTGGCGTGCCCAAAGACAGGGTTGCCTCGCGCGTGACTGAATTGCTGGACTTGTTTGGCTTAAGCGACAGCGCCGCCCTCAAGGTGGCCGCGTACAGCACCGGCATGCGCCAGCGACTGGCGTTGGCCCGCGCGTTGCTGCATGAGCCAGAAGTGTTATTTCTCGATGAACCCACTGCCGGCCTCGATCCACTGGCGGCGCGTCAGACCCACGAGTTGATCGCCGGCCTGACGCGGCAGAAAGGCCGCACCGTGTTTCTCTGCACGCATAACCTGGTCGAAGCGCAACGGCTGTGTGATCGTGTGGCGGTGATGGAACGCGGGCGCATGGTGGCCATGGGTGCGCCGGCGGAATTGGCCCGTCAGTACCTGCGCCGGCTGGATGTCGATCTCGAGGTGGCGCCGGAGCATGTAGAAGCTGCGGCAGATCTCCTCGCGGGCGCATCTGCGCTGGTTGCCGGCCGGCCCCAGGTCATCGCCAATCATTTGGCCCAGGGTGCGAACAATAGTTTGTCTCTGACCGTTACCGGGCGCGAGGCAATCCCCGATGTGCTGGCATTGCTCACCCAACACGGCGTTCGCGTCTATCGGCTGACCCCCCACGAACCGTCGTTGGAAGAGGTCTATTTCGCGCTGCACGCCGCCCCAGCAGTTGGCCGGCCTGCGCAGGAGAACAACGTATGAACTGGCGCGCTATTTTCGCCATTGTCCGCAAGGACCTGAAAGTCGTGTTGCAGAACAAGGGCGTGATCCTGCCCATCGTCATCGTGCCACTCGTGCTGTTTGGCGCGTTGCCGTGGATCGCGGCGCTGGCGCCGACGATGGTGAACATGGGCGGGATGAATCTGGACGAGTTGACAGACCTGATCGCGCGCATGCCGGAAGGTCTGCGCGTCGAGATGGCGCCTTATGCGCCGGATCAACAGGCCATTCTGTTTTTCCTGGTCTATCTGCTAGCGCCTATGTTTCTGATCTTGCCGTTGATGGCGTCCTCGGTTATGGCGGCCGATAGTTTCGCCGGCGAGCGCGAGCGGCGCACACTCGAAGCGCTGCTGTACACGCCAACCACCGACCGCGAATTGTTCGTTGCCAAGCTGCTCTCCCCCTGGCTGGCAGCGGTGGCGGTGGCATTGGCCGGCTTCGCGCTGTATGTTGTGATGGCCAACGCGGCGGCCGGGCCGGTGATGGGCGGCCTGTTTTTCCCCACGCCGATGTGGGTCGTCCTGGTGATCTGGGTGGCGCCGGCCGCGGCCGGCTTTGGGCTGGCGACCATGGTGCTGGTGTCAGTTCGCGCACAGGGTTTTCAGGATGCCTATCAACTGGGCAGCGTGGTGGTGCTGCCGCTGTTGTTGCTGGTGTTCGGCCAGATCTCCGGCGTGATGTACTTCGATGTCGGCGCCGTCCTGTTGCTCGGACTGGTGTTGTGGGTGATCGACGCCGCGCTGATCTGGGCTGGCAGTCGCATCTTTCGTCGGGGCCGGCTGATTGCGCGCTTATAGGCGCACAGGCGCAAGGGAGCGGGCGAGCGATGGGTGCAGGGCAATCAGCATGCCGGATTTTGAGGTTGCGCTCACGGCGGCTGCTTTTGTCGAAGCAGCGCTGAATCTCTCAGACAGGCCCCGGCAATGCAAGGCGAAGCCGGCGCGCAGATGAGCCGGCTTCGCTGGATTCCCCGCGTAAGCGGGAATGACGTTTTCTCGCACTTGCCACATGCAATCGCCCTGGACACTCATCGACTCACCGGCCGCCGCTTGACGGCGCGCGGTTGCGCAACGACAATCTGTGCGCATCCCGCATCATCGGTCAATCGTCAATCAACAATTGTCAATCGTCAATAAAGGATTGCCATGATCGAGCCGGCTATTCTCCAGCGCATCTCGCCAGACCGTTTGCGACGTGACCTCTTCTACCTGAGCCAGGACCCGCTGCGCTTTCGCAAGGTGAACTACACGCGCCCCGGCCAGACCATCCATTCGCTGGCCGAAGCAGATGCTTACATCCGCAGCCAGTTAGAGGCATGTGGCTATGCGCCGCTTTCGACGTCCTATCGCGTTCAGGCGTTTCGCTGCGACGAAACCAAACCGATCCACCATTGGTACGCCGCGCCGCATCCTGATGACCCGTGGTACGAGGCAGCCAACATCGAGGCCACACGGCCCGGCAGCGAGCGTCCTGACGAGATCATCCAGTTGATCGCGCACAAAGACTCGATGAGCTGGATTGACTCGCCCGGCGCGCACGACAATTGCGCCGGCACGGTGGTCAATCTGGAGCTGGCGCGCGTGCTGGCTACGCTATCGTCCAAACGCGCCATTCGTTTCTTGTTCTGCAACGAGGAACATACCCCCTGGACAAGTCGTTTCGCCGCCGAGGCCGCTGCCGCGCGCGGAGACAACCTCATTGCAGTGATGAATGTCGATTCGGTGGACGGCAAATCGGATGAGGATATGGCTGCCGGCCGGCTGACTCACTTCATCGGCTACAGCACCGAGGAAGGCCGGCCACTGGCTGAGTTCGTCGCCGGTTGCGCCGCGCGCTACGCCCTGGGTCTGGAGACCGGCGTGTGTTTCAAAGCGCCCATCAACGACGACGACGGCATGTTCATCAACGCCGGCTTCCGCGCCACCATCATGCACGTTGGCTCCTGGCCGTATGGCGACTCGCAGTACCATCTCCCTGGCGACGTGCCGGAGCGTGTCAACATCGACAATCTGACGCGCAGCGCGCAATTGCTGTTGTGCGCCATTCTAGAGATCGATGCCGGCGGCCGCGCCGTCTTTCAGACTGCCGCGCGCTAGCCACCTGACCAGGCGCAGGCCATTCCTTGCGCCGATGCGCCGGCCCAGTGTGTGCGCTACCCTCATGGCGGATTCCCGACAAGGAGTGCGCCATGACTCAACCCGACGAGTATGTGATCGAGACGCGCGGCCTGAGCAAGTCTTTTGGCAGTGTGCAGGCGCTGCGCGGCGTGGACCTGCGCGTGCCGCGCCATTCCATCTTTGGCTTTCTTGGCCCCAATGGCGCCGGCAAGACCACCCTGATCAAGGTGCTGCTGAGCCTGGTCCGACCTTCCGGCGGCAGCGCAACCGTCTTTGGCCGCGACATCACAACCGATAGCGTGGCTATTCGCGAGCGCATCGGCTATCTGCCCCAGCAGCCGCGCTTCGTTGAGCACATGACTGCGCGCGAGAATCTGTGCTTTGCTGCGCGCTTCTTCTTTAGCGGCCCCGCGGATTGCATTCGCCGGCGGTGCGATGAGATGCTCGAACTGGTCGGTCTGACGGACAAGTCCGATCGCCCGATCAAGGGGTTCTCGGGCGGTGAAAAGCAGCGCCTGGGCATCGCGCTGGCGCAGATCAACGATCCTGCCTTGCTCATCCTCGACGAGCCGGCTTCCGCGCTGGACCCATTGGGCCGGCAGGCCGTGCTCGACATCATGACCCGACTGCGCGCGCGCGCCACCATCTTCTACTCCACGCACATCCTTGACGATGTGCAGCGCGTGAGCGACAGCGTCGCCATTCTCGATCGTGGGCAGGTAGTGGCCAGCGGCCCAATCGGCCAACTGCTGAATGGGCAGGATGGGGTGGTCTACACCGCAACGCTGAAAGACCAGGCGGAGGATTTTGGAGCGCGGATAGCTGCTCTGCCCTGGGTGACGCATGCTACCCGCGCAGTATCTGTGCCGGGCAATGGGGACGCAGCGCGCGGCGCCGTCACCTGGCACATTGGCGTGAGCGATGAAGCAGCCGCCGAACGCGAGTTGTTGCGGCACATCTTGCAAGATCCGCGCGCCACGGTCATTGCTTTCGACCGCCGGCGCTATGAACTCGAAGAAGTGTTTGTCAATCTGGTCAAAGGAGATCGCCATGTCCTCTGATGCCACTCTGGTGCGCGCGCAGGAGCGAGCAACCCTGCGCGGTTTTGCCAATCTGTTGCGCAAGGAAACCTCCGCCTGGTGGAGCGGCCGCCGCTGGCAAGTCAACGCCGCGCTGTGGACGGCAGGGTTGGGCGGACTGGTCGCTTTGATGGCATTCGTATTGCCGGCCCTGGCCGAAGCAACCGGCGACCCGAGCGTCGCTGCCGCCGGCGGTCCGGCGGCGTTTGGCGCGCAGATGGGATTGGCTGTGTTTTTCGAACTGGGCACGCTTGCGCTGGCGATTGGTGTGGTGGTCCTGCACCAGGACGCGATTGTGGGTGAAAAGCAGTCCGGCGTGACGGAATGGTTGCTCTCCAAGCCCATTGCCCGACGCTCGTACATTTTGGCCAAATTGGTGGGGGCGCTGCCGGCAGCGCTGGCGCTCCTGATCGGGCTGCCGGCTATCGCCGCTTACGCGCTGTTGTCGGTGCGCAGCGGCGCACTGCTTGCACTTGCGCCCTTTCTGGCCGGCCTGGGTCTTGTGGCGATTCACACCCTGTTCTATCTCTCATTGACTCTGATGCTCGGCGTCTTGTTCAGTTCGCGCGCGCCCATTCTGGGTATTGCGCTGAGTCTGGCTCTGGGCGGCAACCTGCTCACCGGCCTGTTTCAACCGCTGCGCTACATCACGCCCTTTGGCATGGCCAAGTTGGCGGCATTGGTGGCGGCTGGCCAGCCCGTCCCGCCAGACATGGTGTGGCTGCCACTGGCTGCCAGCGTCGTATGGAGCGTAGTATTCATCGCCATCGCGCTGAGCCGCTTCGAACAGACCGAGTTCTGATGGGGAGGTCCCTCATGCAATCTCGCCGTCGGCGCATTGTGTTGATCGTTATAGCCGTCCCAACGGCTTTGTGTCTGTTGGCTCTGGCTGCGTCGGTTCTCAGCAATCTCGGCGCCCCGGCTCAATCTGCTCACGCCGACTTGCTCAGCGAGGCAGACCAGGCGCGCATCGCCGAGGCGCAGCGCCTGCGACGCAGCCTGGGCAATCGAGTCTGGCCGGGATGGGGAGATGCGGATATCCCGGTCATTGTGTACAACGAGTCCTACGCTTTCCTGGTTGGCTTTGCGGATCACATCCGCAATCAGCCGGCGGATGGCTGGATGAGCGTTCCCGGTCGCGCGCAGCGCGGTGGGCGATGGGAGATTGCGTCGGCAGAGGATGTCGCCGGCCGGCCCTATTACCGCCAGCGCTTGCCGTCAGACGGCGCGACGCCCCAGGCTTTCACCGTGCTGGTTGGCGAGCGCTGGGTCGCCGCTTTGCCCACCAGCGAATGGCTGCTGATCTCACTCAGCCGGCAGATGCGTGACGACTTTGGCCCGTTCTTTCCTCATTGGTGGCTGGCTCGTCAGACTATGGGCGCCAGTGAGCGATACATTCAAGGTCTGGCGCACGAGTCGTTCCATGCCTTTATCGGCAGCGTTGCCGCCCACCGCCTGATGGCCGGTGAAAATGCGGCTCGCCGCTGGGAGAAAGTCTATCCCTGGGACAATCGCACCCTGCAAACCGACTGGCAGTCAGAACTCGACATACTGGCGCGCGCCTTGCGTGCTGGATCAGAGGAAGAGGCGGCCCAACTGGCCCGGCAATTCCTGACGCAGCGCACCGCGCGCCGGCAAGCGGCCCGGCTGAATGCCGATCTGACTGCCTACGAGTGTTGGCGTGAGTGGCAGGAAGGGCTGGCCAAATATGCCGAGTTGATCCTCTGGCGAGAGGCGCACACCTCGCCCGACTATCAGCCCTCAGCCGGCATTGTGAGCGACCCTGACTTCGGCCAATACGCCGGCTTTCCACAACACTGGGAAAACGAACTGGGCAATCTGACCCGCCGCGCCGGCGATGAAGGCGATGGCCGTTTTTACTACACGGGCATGGCCCAGGCTGTTTTGCTCGACCGCCTGTCGCCGGAGTGGAAAGCGCGCGCCATGCAAGACAACGTCTGGTTGGAGGACTTGCTGGCTCAAGCGCTTGGGCCAGCCAGGTGACGTTGGTGGCAGCATGGGCGACAACAGAGCGATTCGCAACCTGATTTGGAGCACGCACGGCGCATTGTTCAACACGCGCCCGGCGGTGACCTATGCCATCAGCCGGGCGTTGAACGATCTCGGGCTGACCGCGCCGCTGAACGTGATCGATGAACTGGCCCGGCGCCCCATTGCGCAATGCCTGGCGACACTGGCCCGACGCTTCGATATCGCGCCTGCTGCGCTGTGCCTGCGCTTCGACGTGATATACGATGTGTTGCCGGCAGACAATCAACCCCCGTTCGACGGCGCGCCGGAAGTGTGCCGCTGGATCGTGGCGCAGGGCGGGCGCAACATCGCCATAACCCCGCGCAATCCTCAGCCGGCTCAGAACCTGCTGACGGCGCATGGCCTGGCCGGCCAGTTTGTCGGTGTGCTCAGCCCGGCGCAGGGATACCCCGCGCCGCCAGATCCGGCCATCGTGCAGGCGGCGCTGCGACTGTGTGATTTGAAGCCGGCAGAAACTGTGCTCATCGCCGCTCACGAGGAAGACATTCGAGCCGGGCAGGCTGCCGGCATTCGCGTGTGCTTGTTCGGACAGCGCGCGCTAAACCAGCCCCAGTTCGCGCGCGCGGACGATGGCCTGCGCGCGGTTACCGGCCTCCAGCTTTTGCAGGATGTTGTGCACGTGCCACTTGGCCGTGCCGGGACTGATGAATAGCGCGGCGGCAATCTCGGCGTTCGACTTACCGGCTGCCAGCAGCGCCAGCACGTTCAGCTCCTGCGCGCTGAGCAGTGATGGCGCTATTGCGCGGGTGTCGGACGCCGGCAACAGGCCGAGCAGTTCATCCACAAAGGCCGGCGCAGCGCAGCGCGCTTGGGGCAACAACTCCGCCAGCCCCGGCCCTTCATCCACAAAGACGCGCCGGAATCCCTCCGGCGCGGCCAGCGTCAGCGCCTGCCTCAGATAGTCCACGGCCACGTCGCGGCGGGCCGGTTCGGTTTGGGCCAGGAGGATCAACGTCTCGATCATGACGCGCGCCCGGCCGCCGGCGCGGGCAGCTTGCAACACCGGCGTCAACACAGCCTGCGCCCTTGCCACATCACCCTGCGCCAGCCACACGCGGGCCAGCGTAATTTCCTCGAACTCGCGCAAGCAGGCCGGTGATTGCGACGCGCGCGCGGCCTGATACGACTCGGCCCACGCGCGGGCCGATTCACTTTGTCCTTGCGCCAGATGCAGGCGCGCCATCTGCGCCGCAGACAGTTCCGACAGGCGTGGCACGCGGTAAGCCTGAGTGATGGCATCGGCCTGGTGTATGGCTGCCAGCGCGCCCGGCCAGTCGCCCAGCGCCTGGTTGAGTCGGGCCAGACAGGTCAGTTCCCAGCGCAGATCATCCGTCAAGCCGCCTTGCTGTGAGAGCGCCATGGCATCGGTCAGATAGCGACGGGCGGTGGGCAAGTCGTTGCGTTCGAGGGCGATCTCGGCCAGCACGGCCCACGCCCAACCGGCCGGCGGGATGCGCGCATCGGATCGATCGCCGGTCTCTGCCAGTTGCAGCGCCTGCCGGCACAACGCTTCTGCCTGATGCAGCCGGCCCAGATTCACCTGAGCCAGGGCCGCCTCGCAGCGCGCGTTGATCGCCAGGTACAACACGCCGGCGTCCTGCGCCAGATCGCTGGCCTGCAGGTAATGCCGGCTGGCCTGTTCCAGATCGCCGGCCATCTCATGGGCCAGACCCAGCACATCGGCGGCGCGGGCGCGCGCATGAACCTCATCCGGTCTCAGGTCGCGCAGCGCCCGGCTCGCCAGATCGATGGCCGGCGCCGCATCGCCGCGCAACGCGGCAATCGCCCCGCGATACAGCGCGATGAGGGCCGGCAATCTGTCGATGTTTGGCGCAGTCGGCGCGGCGCTGGACTGTATGGCCTGTTCAGCGAGATCGAGCAGGCGTTCGGCTTGCTCGATGCGCCCGGCCAAAAACAACGCCCGCGAGGCATGCGCGCACAGCAAGGGCCGGCGGCGGACGATGGGTGGCGGCAATGCGTCGAGCCATCCAACCAGGGTGGCGATGTCGCCGCCCGACCATGCGGAGGTCTTCTGGATGGCGCGCTCCAGGATGTCGGCGGCCAAATCGAAGTCGCCGCCGATCTGGCCGGCAGCTAGCGCGTAACGCGCCGCCTCGAAGTCGAGGCCATTGGCGGCGTGCCATTGCGCCGCGCCGGCCAGCA
The DNA here is from genome assembly GCA_034431495.1 of Thermoflexales bacterium. GTDB lineage: Bacteria > Chloroflexota > Anaerolineae > J036 > Brachytrichaceae > Roseilinea. Next base: position 397 of record DAOUDB010000128.1, on the reverse strand, counting down.
GGGCGCTCTGCTGTGCGGGCGGCAGGCCGGCGCGCAGATAGTCGGCGAAGAGATGGTGAAAGCGATACCAGTTGCGCTCGTCGTCCAGCGGGATGAGGAACAGGTTGGCCTGTTCCAACTGGTTGAGCAGGTCACGGCTGTCGTGCCGGCCGGTCAGCGCATCGCACAACGCAGCGTTGAAGCGGTCGAGCGCCGCGGCGGCAATCAGGAAGCGCCGCGTGTCCTCGCTTTGCTGGCGCACGACTTCCTCGGCCAGATAGTCCAGCACATAGCGATGGCTGCCGCGAAAAGTCTGGATGAAGGCGTCGGGGTCGGACAGGTGTTGCATGGCAAGGCCGGCCAGATGCAGGCCGGCGGCCCAGCCCTCGGCGCGCGCCTCCAGGGCAGCGACAGCCTG
>DAOUDB010000127.1:0-4367 GCA_034431495.1 Thermoflexales bacterium | reverse complement strand
CACTTGGGTTCGGCCAGCCTGACAACCAGCATCACCGGCAGCAAGGTCAGCGAACTGCGCTGTCTGCCGTTTGGTGACACGCGCTGGGCGTGGGGGCGGACTGTGTCCGCTACAACGTCCGCCGACGGGTGTTTCACCCCCCGCGGCTGCCGGCTGTCTTCCCCTGCGAGCTGACGGCCGTGATCCATGGCTCCCATTCCCCCGGCCGGCCAGTGCGAGGCGCCGGCATTTCGCACACAATCTTCACCAGCGGCGACAGCATCGCGTCCACTTCCTCCACGCGGCGCGGCCGGCCCGATTCCGGCAACTCATCGAACAGCCGCCCGGCGAACCAGCCGCCATTGTGCGTCGGCGTGGCCGCGCTGAAGCCGGCTTCGGCCAGCCAGCGCAACCATGTGGCGCACGACGGATGCTGTGTCGTCCATGTTGCGACGCAGGTCGCGCGCCGCGCCAGATCTGACACGACCTCCTCCGTCAGCCCGGCATAGGCAGGCATTTGCCACCCCCGCGCGATCGACAGACCGTAGTGCCGTGTGATCTCTTCGTCTGGCCGGCGGTCGTAGATCACCACATGTGCCTGTTCGCCATCTTCGATGACATCGACCTCGCGCTCCCGGCCGCCCCGGTAAAAACTGAGCGACTCGTAATGCATGCGCAGCCGGCCGCCCGGCTTCAACACGCGCTGCAATTCGCGCAGCGTGGCGCGCGGATCCGGCGTCTGTTCCAGTGATGACGCGGCCGTGACGCCGTCGAACACGCCGTCGTCAAATGGCAGTCGCTCGCCGGGCGGCACATGGACGAAGCGCGCGTTCTGAATGCCCAGCCGGGCGGCATTGGTCCGGCACACCGCGACCCGGCGTGGGCTGCCATCCACACCCACCACTTCACCCGCCATCGGCGCAATGAGCAGCGCCGGCCAGCCATCGCCGGGGCCGAAATCGAGAATGCGGGCGGACGATGCCCGCTCGTCGCCTCCGACCCGCAGCGCGTGGGCAAAGTCCAAGATCTGCCCCCGGTCGATGACGTGATCGCGCCGGCCCCCGTCGAAAGGCGCGTACAGCACCGGCAGGCTATAGCCCGATTGCGACGCCATGCGCTCGTAGAGAAAGGCCGCTGAATCTGTCCTCTCCCATTCCAGATTCGCCTGCAACCAGGCAATGGGATCGAAAGGTGATGGCGTCATGGCGCTGTGTGTCAGCTTAACCTCCCGCAAATTCACACCCTATGGCGTGGTGTGATGTCCCCAGGGCAATGTGTAACGCTTGAACGAATCCCACAGCCCGATCACGAAACACGGCGCCGACGACGCTTCGCCGGCCCGCGTTTGCAGCGAGAATGCGAGTGCTTCGATCAAGCCGGCCGGGTGCTCGCGCGCCGCTGCCCAGTTCGCGGCTAACTCGCGGTTCAGCTCCCGCTTGTCGAGCAGATATTGCAGCACATGTTCCAGCTCGTGGCGCACCGTGAATGCGCGCGCATTGGCCGGCATGTCATTGCGCACCCACACCAGCCCCCGGCAGTACATCGCATTGTCGCCGGCCATCAACGCAGGATCAGCGTCGAAGACAACGCTCGCAATGTGATCCAGATATTGCGACTCGGGCAACACCTGGCCTGCGATACGCTGCGCCTTCAGTGCCTCGACGCGCCACACCGCCTCGCGTTGCTCCTGCGTGTGTTTCTGGTAGCACGCCGCCGGCCAGCCATCCGGCTCGCTCGCGGGACAATCGATCGCGCGGCTGCCGGCCTCCAGCGCGATCACGCCGGCCAGTGCCACAAGCGCAACCCGCCCCACCAGCCGCCCCCAAGGTCGCATGGTGAACATTGACCGATGATTCCCCCGTCCCATGCCGCGCAATCGTCAATCGCTCAATCGCTCAATCGTCAATTGACAAGAGGCCGAGCAGATTGACCGCAATTGCGTCTGGCATAATCGCTGCCCCGCCATAGTTGCCTGTGACGGTGTTGTGCGTGTCGGGGAAGCAATCATCCAGCAGGCCCTGTTGGTACAACGCCAAAGTGGCCGGCAGATTGTGTGGCAGCCAGTTCTGCTGCCGATGATCGATCATCCAGCGCGCGGCGGCCAGTGTGACCCCCTCCTGAAAGCAGCGCCAGTCGATGTCGGGATCGACCCGGCTCCAGTCGATGCCGTGTTGCAGCGAAGTGGCGAACGTCTCCAGCACTTCCCACTGCACATGATCGCGCACCCAGTTGGCAAAGTACCAGTCGCTGGCGCACAGGCAGGGTTTGGTGTTGTAGAGCATCGGCTTGTCCGCCGGCTCCCACAGGTGGGTGAACGGCAACAAGCAGCGAATCCAGTGGATTGCTTTCTGGCGATAGCGTTGGTCGCCGAAGGCGCGGTAGCCCAACTCATAGGCAATGGCGGCGTGGCCGGCCGCTAATAGGTTCGGCGCGTGCAGCGGCGTTTCCCAGAAGTCGCCGCCTTCGGGTCGTTGCATGGGCAGGCAGTAGTCCAGCGCCCTGCGCGCCGCTTCGCGGAAGGCCGTCTCGCCGGTGGCGTCGGCCAGTGTCAGCAGTTCGATGGCCGGCAGAATGGTGATGTCGAGCGCCGTGTCGCCGGCCAGCCCCATCGGCTCCAGATACTCGCGCGCCACGACAAAGTCATCCTTCATCCAGTGCCGGCCATCCGGGTCGAAGGGGAACGAGCCGTCGGCGCGCTGCCATGCCAGCAATTCATGACCGCGCGCCAGGTGTTGCTCGCTTGATTGCGCGCGCTGTTGTATGGGCGGTTGATAGTCTGGTTGTTGCCGGCGCCACGCCAACCGTTCCCGCAGCGCCTGCGCCTCAGGTCGCTCTGGGTAACGCGCGATGTACGCCTCGGCAAAGCGGGGCGGGCGCGGGCCGACGCCGTTGGGTGTTTGTTGCGTGCCCCAGCCACGCCCGTCGTGCCACAGGTGGCCGGTGTAGGCGCGCGCGATGCGATGCAGCGTCTCGTCCATTGACCAGCGCGGGGTCGCGCGCGGCAGGCCATGCCGGCGCACCCAGTCCACTACTGCGTCCAGGCTGTCACCCGGCGTCAGGAAGATCTCCGCGTCGAATTCGATGCGCTGGTCGAGATGCAGCTCCAGCGGCGGCTCGGCATAGACCTGATTTTCCTGCGCCTCGATCTCCACATCGGGAATCATCAGCCCCAGCAGATGATTGTTGCGCCGGTCGATGAAGTTGGGCGAGGCGAACACCGGCTGTGGCCGGCAGCGCCGATAGTTGAACCAGCCGGTGACGCTCTGGCGCGGGTTCCACGCCAGCCCGATGCCAATACCGCCATGACTGACCGCCATGAGCGGAATGGCCACTTTGTTCGGATGCGGCATCCAGCGCATGGCCCATGGGTCTTTGAACCAGTCTGTGCCGCTCGACCATTCATCGCCGAGCAGCCATTCCACGCCGGGAAAGATGGCGTCTGTCTTCGCGCTGCCAAACGAGTCCTGCCCCACCTTCAGCCACGGCCCGCGCACATAGCGCGCATACTGATTGGCGTTCGACTTGAACCGGCACGACATCTGGATCATCGGACGATCGGGCGCAAGCGTGATGATCGTTTCGCCTTCCAGGCAGTGAATGTCGAGCGGATAGTTGATCCACGGCTCGAACGACGTGCCGCGCAGCTTGTCCTTCATGATGAGCGACTTGACCGGGAAGATCAGTCGCTCGCCAAACGCGCCAGATTCGCGGCGGTACGAGTCGGCTTCCAGTCGCATCGGCACTTCCTGATCGCGCAACAGGATTTCGCCGAGGTGGTCGAGCACCGCCATGAGCGCGCCGCCGGGGGTGTACAGTTCGCCCCAGCCCCAGCCGGTGCGGCGCTTGTGCATGTCGAGGCGGATATGCGCGTTCTGCAGCGTGACGGATTCGCCGGCGTAACTGGCGTGTTGATAGATGGGGGTAGCCATTGTGGCGTGATGCGTGACTCAGGGAATGGCGACAAAGCGCAGCACGCCATTGCCGTTGTCGAATGTCAGGGTCAACTGGCCTTCGAATACCGAGATGGTCTGTGCGCCCTGAAGCGCTTTGAGATAAGCCTGCTCCTGCGCCATCACGGCTGCGTCGCCGCACGCTTTCAGCGTCATCACAATCTGGCTGAAGGCGATCGTTCCGCCACCCACGCTGTAGCGGCTGATGTAGGTGTTGCAGCCGGCCGAGCCGCCCACCGCATCGCCCTCACCGAACAGCAGGGTGACCGCCACGCCGTCGATGGCAGGCGTCTCCATGCCGGCAGTCTCGATCGAGCGCAACTGCCAGCCGGTTTTCTCCAGCGGGTTGCCCTGTGCGACAGCGCCCGGCGTCGGCGCAGCCTGAGCCTGCTCGCGGCGCACGACCTCGATCAGGGTGTATTGAATCGCAGGCGCGCC
>DAOUDB010000126.1:0-7268 GCA_034431495.1 Thermoflexales bacterium | reverse complement strand
CAGGGCGAAGGTGATGGCGGCGCTGGTGGCCACCACGGCCCAGTTGGTGGTTGCATCCAGACGGTTGCGCCACGTGTTGCTGCGCTGTATCTCAGCGCGGTAGTAGTGCACCATGGCCGTGGTGAACTCAGAGGGACGCAGTTCATAGCCGCGAAAACTCCACACCGGCTCGCTCTGAGCGCGCGAAGAGGACGGCGCATGTTGTGAATCAGATGCTGTGCTGTGTCCGGCATTATTCGTGAATTCGTCCATGGCTTTATGCTGCCGTGAGTGTATCCCATGTAGGGCAAGCCATGTAAGGCAAGCCATGTACGGCAAGCCATGTAGGGCAAGCCGCCGGGCTTGCCCGAAGCCCGCAGCCATGTAGGGCAAGCCATGGGCAAGCCGCCGGGCTTGCCCGAAGCCCGCAGCCGTCAGCCGCATGTAGGGATGTGGGGCAGGCCCTGTCTTCCTGTCACATGTCGCGCAGCGCCGGATGGTCGAGCCGTTGCCGGAACGCCGTCCACGCCTCTCGCGCAAACGGTTGGTCGAGATCGGGCACAAAGCCAAAGTCGAGGTACAACTTGATGGCCCCGATGCGGCCGGTGCTGGTATCCAGCACGGCTCGCTCGTGCCAGCGCGCCAGTTGAGTCAATGTGAAGCTCAGGCCAGCTTTCGCAAGGCCTTTGCCCTGGTGTGCCCGGCGCGTTGCAACCCAGTGTACGCGGCCCCAGTCCCGGCCTTTGAAGTCGCGGTCGTACCACGCGCTGATCGTGCCGACGGCGCATCCATCCGGCCCGACGATCAGGTAGCACCGCCGTGCGATGGCGCCCGGGTCGTTGCCAAACTCGCGCTCGAACAGTCCCGGTTCGATAGTGAAGAACGGCTCGGCGTCCCGCTGGATGTCCTCCCACAGGCCGCCTTCATTCGCTCGCATGCTCCGGATGCAGTAGCTGTCTGGAAATGCTATTTCCTGGATGTCGTTCAAGTGAGGCCGCACCATGACGACCGGCGCATTGTCCAGCGGTGGCGCGACGCGTGCGGGGAGTGTTCCGCCGTAGAGCCTGGTCACGCTGCCGGCTGCGCGTTTTGGCCGGCGATCGCGCGTGACGACTCCAAACGGGCTGGTGGTCATGTAGTTCACGAAAGGTTCCTCGGGCCATGGATGATCGGCGTAGCACCAGACGGTCATGCCGCACACGTATGGCTTCTCGAATGCTTGGGCTTCTGCGCAGATGGCATTGTCCTGCGCGTCTTCGCCCAGTCCATTTGCGGCCACGTTGTGCAACGCGGGATAGCCAAACTCGCTGATGAGGATGGGCTTGTCGGGGTACAACCTGTGCAACGTGTCGAGGTGTTCACGCCACCAGACTGTCGATGCGGCGAAGTCATAAGCGGGGTTGGAGGCCCAGCCGCGTCCGCTCCAGCTCGGGTAGCCGTTGACGCAGACCACATCGTCAGCGTCGAAGGCCGGCGTTGTCGTCCAGTGATCGGACACATGCGTGGCCAGCCGTGAGCGATCCAGGTGGCGCGCCAGTTCGACCAGCGCGGCGTTGCCGGCGGCTACCTCCGGGCGTTGCTCGTGCGTCTCGTTGCTCACACTCCAAAAGATGATTGCGGGGTGGTTCACGTCGCGCGCGATCATCTCGCTCAACTGCCGGCGTGCAGCGTCCAGTTTGACAGAGGCCGGCTGATCGCCATCTGCGTCGCCGTTCCACCAGTACAGGGGGATTTCGCCCATCGCCAGCAGGCCGATCTCGTCGCACAAGTCCAGCTCGGCGGGGTGATGGGGATAGTGGCACAGACGGACGAAGTTTGCGCCCAGTTGCTTCATGTGTCGCAGGTCGCGCCCGGTTTGTTCAGGGTCGGGTGTCATGCCGGCGCGCGCGGTGTCTTCGTGCCGGTTGAAACCGCGCAGGCGAATCGGCTCGCCATTCAGGACCAGTTGATGCCCCACACGCTCGATCGTCCGAAAGCCGATGCGCAGTTTTATCTCGTCGAAGCCGGCGTTATGCGCCAGCCCGAACGCGGCTGTGTACAGGGTCGGAGAATCTGGCGACCACGGCATGACGTGTGGCGTGATGCCCACGATGGTCAGCGTCTCGGCATCGTGTGCGGCCACGCTTGTCGGTCGGGCGGCGCTGGAAAACACTGCCGTGCCGCTTGCGTCCAGGATTGCCAGGGCTACGCCGGCCTCGCGCCTCTCATCTGTGTCATTGACAACAGTCACGCGCGCTTCGAACACGCCTGTGGCCTCTGCCACGATTATCGGATGGTCGAGCCGGATGAGCGGCCGGCAGTCCAGTAACACTTCGCGCAGGATGCCGCCAAAGGGGCGCCAGCCGCGCGCTTTGCCCGGCACTTCGCCATGGCGGCGCGTGTTGTCTGCCCGCACCACCAACGTGTTCAGGCCGGGTTGCAGCAGGCGCCCCACCGGCAATTCGAATCTCAGGAAGCCGCCGGTGTGACTGCCGGCCGGCTGTCCATTTACCCATACCTGCGCGTTGTAGTTCACGCCTTCAAACCGCAGACTGAGATGCTGTGATGCGCATTCTTCAGGTAACTCGAAATCACAGCGAAACCAGCCAACGCCTTCGTATCCACGCAGTTCGGGCAGGCAGTCGTCGAATGCGATGGGGATGCTCACCTCGCGCCAGAAGCGCGTGTCACACGTCGGTTGGTGATAGCCCATGCGCTCTCCGTCTCCAAATGCATCGGGCTGGAAGCGCCATACCCCGCTGGTCAGATCGATGCTATGCCGCGCATTGTTTGTGTGCGTGCCCGTGATATGCTCCATGTCTTGTTGTTCTCCTGTCGGGCTGTGGCCGGGTGGTGGATGATAGATGATAATGCTGCCGAGAAGATACCATGCGACAAGTTGTCATTCCCAACACGACTCTGAAGGCATCAGCCATCTGCCTCGGCACGGGCGGTATGGGCACAACCATTCCCGCCGACGAAGCCTTTGCCATGCTCGACTATTTCACAGAGGCCGGCGGTAATTTCCTGGACACTGCGCTGATCTACGCGAACTGGCTCCCCGGCGAGAAAAGCGTCAGCGAGAAAACATTGGGGCGCTGGATGAAAGCGCGGGGCAACCGATCGGCGATCATCCTGGGCACCAAAGGCGCTCATCCCGATTTGAATGCCATGCACATTGCGCGCTTGTCGGCGCAGGAGATCACCGCCGATGTGGACGCCAGTCTGTCGCACCTGCAAACCGATTCCATCGATCTGTACTGGCTGCACCGCGATGACCCGGCCCGGCCTGTGGAAGAGATTATCCATACGCTCAACGATCTGGTCGTAGCCGGCAAGATTCGCCATTTCGGTTGTTCAAACTGGCGCGCGCCGCGCATTCGCGCTGCCAATGCCTTTGCGGCGCAGCACGGCCTGCAAGGCTTTGTGGCCGACCAGATGATGTGGAGCATGGCCGTCACCAATATGGATGCCATCGCGGACAAGACGCTGGCCGGCATGGACGATGCGTTGTATCAGTTCCATCTTGATACCGGCATGGCGGCTGTGCCCTATTCGTCGCAGGCCGGCGGGCTGTTTCAGCGTCTGGCGGCCGGCGGAGTCGATGCAGTCAAGCCCGGCGCGCGCGCCATCTATCCACCGGAACCCAACCTGCGCCGGCTCGAATGCGCCCAGGCCCTCGCGCGCGAACGGTCGCTCAGCGTGTCGCAGGTCGCGCTGGGTTATATGCTGTCGCAGCCGTTCCCGACCATTCCCATTGTGGGGTGTCGGACGATGGCGCAACTTGCCGATAGCCTGACCGCTGCGCAGGTGCAGCTCACGGCGGATGAAGTGCGGTACCTGGAAAATGGGTCGGCTTGACGTCGCGGCGCACCTGTAAGTCTTGCATGAGGAGCGCGCGGCGGTTGGGGATTCGATAGGCTCACCCACCTCGCGCGCAAGGGATGGCAAAGCCAGCCGGCGCCGGTTTCGCCTTGAACTGCCTGCGACTTCGTAGATGAAGTCTGCGGTGGCCGGGCGCCTCCGAAACCTCAGACACCTCCCTCGCGCTATAAGCCAACCGGCAGCTTCGCGCCGGCGCGCTTTGCCACTGCCAGAATGCGCTGCCAGGTTTCGGCCGGCAGGGGGATGCCCTCAACCAGTCGTCGCGCGCGTGTGCGTTGCTCGATCTCGCCCGGCATCAGCACTTCGTCATGGCCGGTGGCGGGGGCAGACGAACGGACATACTCCCGGAGGTCGTCCACCAGTTGCCGGAAGCGCTCTTGCCCGATGAAAGCATCCGGGTTGATGGCGATAAGGCACAGCCCGTTGCGCTGCGCGATTTCCTCGCTGATCTGCGCGCCGGCCAGACATGCGCCCAGCACTTCAATCAGTAGTCCAAGACCATAGCCCTTGTGACCGAGCGGCATGCCAAATGGCAGGATGGCGCCCGGCGGCGGCCCATAGAACGCGCCGGCATCTGTGCTGGGGTTGCCGTCTGCGTCGAGGATGCGGCCAGCCGGAACCGGCTCGCCTGTTTGCGCGTGCAGCCTCAACTTGTCTTCGCTGATCATGGCCGTCGAGGCGTCGAACACGATCGGCCGGCCGGTGGCCGGCGCAGCCCACGCGATGGCGTTGGTGCCCAGCCGCGCTTCGCGCCCGCCAAATGGCGCGACGGCGTGCCGGCTCTTCGACACATTGACCACGGCCAGGCCGAGCATGTTATAGGAGGCGATGCGCTCGACCCACGAGCCAAGCCGGCCCACATGGTTGCTGTTGCGGCTGACGGCGCATCCGATTCCATTCTGGGCGGCCTTGCCGCATACGATGGGGATCATGCGTTGCGCGCTGATCGCGCCGAAATTGAACCCGCAGTCAACAATGGCGGTCGACGGCGTCTGTCGCACAATCTCAACAACCGCGCCTGGCTTGATCTGGCCGGACCAGATCTCCTCTGCGTACTGGACGTAGCGCATGACCCCATGCGAGTCGATGCCCAATAGGCTGGCTTCGATCAACTCGTTGACCACGATGCTTGCTTCCTCGCGCGACGCGCCTAGCGCGCGAAAGATCGCTAGCCCGACCTGTCGCAAGCTTTCCGGTGTGAACAATTCTGTATTGCTGTCCATGTCATTCGCGCGTCGGGGCGCGCGTCGAGCGATGCTGCCTTGCGCTGACTCGCCTACGTTCGCGCAGCCGGGATGTCCCAGTTGGCGCGCCACACAGAGTTTTCAGGAATGTGATCGGCCGGCGACCCGTCCCAGAACGGTTTCATCGACTCGAACTGACCCAGCGCGGGCGCAACGACATCGGCCCACACAGCCTCGACCTGAGCGAATGTGCGCAGGCGTTGCGTCGGCTGAAGCCGGTCATAGTCGTCCAACAGTGCGCGCGCCTGTGTACCGAGCCAGCGTGCCTCATCTTGAACCATGCGCTCGCCGACGCGCCGGCTGGCCTGGCGCGCGTTGGCGCCCATGGCAAAGCTGGCGCAGGCTGCGTCCTCGCCGGGCGCGCCTTCCGTCGGGATGCGGGAGAGATCGACGCACTCTGGCGCCACCGCCCACAACAACGAGGTCTCGACTTTGCCGGCGTGATCGCCCGACGCGCCATCGCCATCGAAGCCGGGCTGATTGGCCTCGAAGTCCGGAAGAGCGTACAGGCGCGCGCCGCAATAGGGCTGCACGAGACTCACCAGCGTTTTAAGGTCTTGCCAGTTTGGCCCATAGTGGCCGGTGAGCAGGATGGCAGCGTGAAAGCCGATGGCATCGGCGGCGCGAATCTGATAGAGCACATGTTTGAAGTGTATCCATGGCGGCACGGCGGTCAGCCACGATCGCTCGACCTCGCCCACGTATTTGTGCGCCCAGATGCCAAAACCGCCTAACTCGTGGATGTGCCAGAAGTCTGCGGGCGCAACAATGCCGCCATATGCGCGCGCAGCTTCGCAGGCGATGGCGTGCGCCTTGAGCGCATCCAGCCCCAGCGCGCACTGTGGGCCATGCGGTTCGCACAGCCCATACGTGAAATACACCAGCGGGCACTCCGCAAATGCCGCTTCGAGTTGATCGACAAACATGCGTTCCCATCGAACTTCTTTTGTGTTCATCAGGCCAGTCTCCAAAGGGGATTATCATCGCTCCCAAACACGAGCATACTCCCATGAAAAAACTGATCAACCAGCCTGACCAGGTCGTTTCTGAATCGTTGCAGGGGTTTGCCGCAGCTCACGCCGATCTCCTGCGGGTGCACTTCGATCCCACCTATATCGTGCGCGCCGATGCGCCGGTGAAGGGCAAGGTGGGCGTCCTCTCAGGAGGCGGCAGCGGTCACGAGCCGATGCACGGCGGATTTGTCGGCCCCGGCATGTTGGATGCGGCCTGCCCCGGCGCAGTGTTCACCAGCCCCACACCAGATCAGATGCTGGAAGCAACGCGCGCGATCGACGGCGGCGCGGGTGTGCTGCACATCGTCAAGAACTACACCGGCGACATCATGAACTTCGACATGGCGGCTGAACTTGCGCGCGCCGAAGGGATCGAAGTCGAGAGTGTCGTGATTCAGGATGATGTGGCGGTCAAAGACAGTCTGTACACAGCCGGCCGGCGTGGTGTGGGCGCCACCGTGCTGGCCGAGAAGCTGTGCGGCGCGGCTGCCGAACAGGGCCGGCCGCTTGCGGAGGTGGCTGCGGTATGCCGGCGCGTCGTGGACAGCGCCCGCAGTATGGGCATGGCGCTCACCTCGTGCGCTGTGCCCCATGTGGGCCGACCAACGTTCGATCTGCCCGAGGATGAAATGGAAATCGGCATCGGCATTCATGGCGAGCCGGGCCGGGCGCGCATGAAGCTGCGGCCGGCAGATGAGATTGTGGAAATGCTGATGGAACCGGTGCTGAACGATCTCCCATTCCGGCGCGGCGATCGGGTGCTGTTGTTCGTCAATGGTATGGGAGGCACGCCGCTGATTGAGCTGTATATCATCTACCGCAAAGCGCTTCAGATTGCCGAACAGCATGGGCTGAGCGTGGCGCGCAACCTGGTCGGTCCGTACATCACCAGCCTGGAAATGGCCGGTTGCTCGATCACCCTGCTCAAACTCGATGACGATTTGTTGAATCTGTGGGATGCTCCGGTCAAGACGGCCGGCTTGCGCTGGGGATGCTGAGATGCGCATGACAGACTCCCCTGGCCCAACCTGTGCGCTTATTCTGGAGGATATACCATGGACTCGATACGGTTAACGCGTGAGGATGTGCTGGCCTGGATCACGCGCTATGCCCAGGTGATCGCCGAGAATCGCCAGTGGCTGACAGACCTGGACGCTGCGATCGGCGA
>DAOUDB010000125.1:0-3183 GCA_034431495.1 Thermoflexales bacterium | reverse complement strand
ACCGACGGCGGGCGCGTCGTCGGGCAAGTCGTCGGCGACACGTACCAAACAAATCGCCGGGCATCGGTTCATCAACTGCGCCAGCCCCCGTCCTGGGCAGTTGACAAGAGCATCTTGGAAAGCCTGCGGCGCGATGGTGTGAAGCGCGTCATCGTCAACGAGACCGAGCGCGGCATCAAGTACGAGGCGACTGTTGAGAGCTTCTACAAACACGGCGTTCTCATCCAACGCGGCCACGGCACACAGATTGCGCTGCCGCTCGCGTGGTGGACGCAACCCGGCCAGCGGCAGATGACTGAAGCGCGGGCGGAACAACTCGCGCTGTTCAGCGGCGAGATGGACGGATGACTGCCGGACTACTCGACGCAGCGTTGGCCTATGCCGCGCGTGGTTGGCCTGTGCTGCCGTGCGCCGAGCGGGATAAGCGCCCGCTCACAGCGCACGGAGTCAAGGATGCGAGCTGCGACCCCGGCCAGATTCGGGAATGGTGGGCACGCTGGCCGGCGGCGAACCCTGCTATCGCTGCCGGGCACATGCTGGGCATCGCGGACATCGACGATATGACCGTGTTGGAAGTCCTGGACTGGCTGCGCCTTGCTGACACGGCGACGGTCTCAACCTCACGCGGCGTGCACAAATACTTTGCAACCGTGGCCGGCGTTGACTTGCCGACGTGCAAGCCCTGGCCGGGTGTTGACATGCGCGGCGTAGGCGCATACGTGCTCGCGCCGCCCTCGGTCCATCCGTCCGGAAAGGTCTACACGTGGTTGAGTGAGCGAGAGCCGGCCCCGGTCCCACCTGAGCTAATTGCCCTCGTGCGCAGCCGCGCGCCGGGCCTGGCAACCGCCCCCACGCCTGCGCTGGAGCCTGAGCCGGACACACGACACCGGCGACATATCAGCCTGCCACGACTGGCCCGGCGCATCCTCCGGGCGGACCCAGCCACGCTCAGCCGCTACACGTCGCGGTCTGAGGCTGACCGGGCGCTGCTGGCCAGCCTGGCCAACTCCGGTGCGTCGTTGGAGCTGGCGCGAGCGGTGTACGTTAAGAGCCAGCACGACCAACACCTTGACCCGCAGGAGCGCGACTTCGAGAAACGATTCGCTGCCGAGTGGGTGAGGGCGAAGTCATTCACATCCCATGACCGGCCCGATGTGGCGCTGGCAAGGGCGCGGGCGCAAGCAGTTAGGGAATGGGCACAGGCAACGCCTTGGATTGTGCCCGGCAGCGGCAGTCGGATGGCTCAGGAATCGGCCCGACGCGTTCTGATTGCGCACTGTAACCGGGCTGAGGCTGCCGGAGTGTCCGAATGGCAGATGAGCGCCAGGGACATTGCGACGGCAACGAGAGTAAGCGTAAAGACCACGATTAGGGCGCACAGGCGGCTAATCAAGGCTGGCCTGTTGCGACAGGCGAAGTCCGCTTATCGTGACATGGCGGCGGTGTGGACATTCGGTGATTCTGCACAGAGTTCCACACTTACGCACAACCCCCCAGATGTGCGTAAGTGTGGAACTCTTGACACAACGGCCCACGATGCTTTCGAGTTTCAGGCATTGGGCCGGAACATCTGGCAGACCTACGATGTCCTCGTGCGAATGGGCAGCGGCAACGTGAACGAGATTGCGACCGCTGCCGGTTGGTCGGTCCGCACGACCGAACGCCATGTGTTGAGTTTGGCCTCGCACGGTCTGGCGGCCCCGTTGGAGGATGGATTGTGGGCTGCGGTTACAAGCGAGAAACGGCTGCGCGAGGTTGGCGCGGCGCTAGGCGGCGCTGAAGCAGCACGGCGGCGCGAGGCGAGGATTCAGTGCGAGCGCCAAGCCTTTCGCTTGAGGCTGAAAGTAACACCTAGCGGACCTGCCCGGTCAGACGCGCCGGGCAGGTGGGGCGAGCTGGAGCAGGCCGATACCACAAGCGGGGAATCGTTCGACTTGTAGCACAAGAACAGTAACTAACCGATGGCATGGGAAACCAGAGGCGGCCAGCGTTACTACTACCGCAAGGTGCGCAATGGCGCGCGCGTCGTGAGTGTCTATATGGGCGGTGGTATCTCGGCTGACATGGCCGCGGCGCAAGATGAGGAAACCCGCGAATCGGCGCGGGCGAAGCGGCAGGCCGAACAACAGGAACGACGCCCGACGGATGCAGACCGGGCGGCGGATGAAGCGATGAAGCGGGCGCGCATCCTGGCCGATGGCGTGCTATTACTGGCCGGCCTGCGTTGCCATCGTGGACAATGGCGGCGACCGCGCCGGCGAGGTGGGGAAGATGGGCGAAACAATTAGGGGAAGTGTCACACTACCGACTCAGGCAGACGTGGATAACGCTATCGCGCTGATAAAGCGCATCGACAAGGGCAAGCCCGCGCCGGCAGACCTTGAGGCGTTGCGGCGCACGTTTGACCAGTTTCCTACTCTGTGGCGTGTGAGCGGCGACGTGTTGGACATTGCGGCCCGCACCATCATCGACAAGAACACGACACAGGCAAGCATGCGCGAATCTATGCGCCGCGGCATGGAGGAAATCAAACAGTCGCTAGGCTACGACCGGGCACCTGGCGTGGAACGGCTACTAATCGAGGCCTGCGCGCTGGCCTGGCTGCGGTATGGCATCGCGGAGTACAGATACACGCAAGCCATGTCTGAGACTGTGACCCTGCCCCAAGGCGACTACTACGAGCGCAAGCTAACCGCGGCGCACCGGCGCTACTTGCACTCGCTGGAAACGTTGGCGAAGGTGCGGCGGCTGGCCGTGCCTGCCCTGCAGTTGAACGTCGCGCAACCAGGCGCGAGGCAGTTAAACGTTACAACCAGCGCCGGCATGAGCTGACCCGCGCCACTAAAAGGCCCATACTCAGAACAGCATGGGAACAGCATCGTGCCCAGCTTCACAGGATGACGCTGGCAAAGCGAAACGACCGCTATAGGCAGGCGCAGCCGTTCTAACGCGCCAGACGCGAAAAACGGCCCTTCTGTGGCAGTTAGCGTATCGTCGCAGTGACGCAGTGACACCTCTTGACTCTGGCGGGCGCGCGGATACAATCGTGGCTGTAGGTATCGCTTGGCCAGTTCTGGCCAGTTACCTTTCGTCTGCTAAGGGTAAAATGAAAGCCGGGCAGGTGTTTGTGGATGTAACACCTGCCCGGCTGGAGCGGGGAGACAGGGATTCGAACCCTGGGTG
>DAOUDB010000124.1:0-18890 GCA_034431495.1 Thermoflexales bacterium | reverse complement strand
ACAGACTACAGAGCACAGCGCACAGAAGGCAGGGCGCGCAATACGGAATACGCAACACGCACTACGCACTACGCAACACGCCCCACGCCCCACGCCCTACGCGCTGTCACTGCTGCTCACAGGGCGGTTGCGGCTGCGCGACCAGGCCACGCCCAGCGCAATGCCAAAGACCAGCACTGTGCCGATCACCCCGGCGATGATGGTTGCCAGCGCCTCATCCGACACGCCAGGCATGACGTAGTCGGGGATGATGGTGAACACCGCGTCTTGGGCGGCCTCCAGAAAACCGGTCTGCTCTGCCACCCATTCCAACCCGTCGGGATTGCTGGACGCGATCGGCGACAGCACGGCCAGGGCCAGCGCAATGACCAGCCCAATCGCCCAGGCCAGGTTGCCGCTGCGAGCCGGCCGGGCGCTGCCCGCCTGCAACAGGTCGCGCCGCGCGGCATACAGAAACGCCAGTGCGCCGACGGTGATCAAGCCTTCGCCGATGCCGATCAGCGCATGAATACCGCCCATCGCCGGCAGCGCCACGTTGGCAGGCGACGTGCCGGAGACGGCCAACTGCAACGCCACCGCCAGCGACGCCACAAACACCGAAGCCCAGGCCGCGACAAATCCACCGACGAAAATGCCCCATGATCGACCGGCGCTGAGGCGCTGGAACAGGCGGTAGACCGCATACGACACCAGCACCCCGATCACGGCCATGTTGAAGATGTTCCCACCCAGCGCCAGCAGGCCGCCATCCTGGAACAACAGCGCCTGCACACTGACCACACATGTCATCGCCAGCATCGCCCCCCACGGCCCCAGCAGAATCGTCGCCAGCGCCGCGCCGAGCAAATGGCCCGACGTGCCACCTGTCACGGCGAAGTTCAACATCTGGCCGGCAAAGATACAGGCCGCCAGTACTCCCATCAGCGGGACCTGCCGCTCACCCATGTCTTTGCCAACACGCTTGAGCGCATATCCAACCGCCATGATCGACAGCAGCCACAAAACGATCGACACGGCGACCGACAAAAAGCCATCGGGGATGTGCATGTTAACGGGTTTACTGAGCATGTTGATACTCCTTGTGCAGTTCTGGAATCGCCAGGTCGCTCATGCCCACACTGAATCCCGGCACGAGCAACACGGCTTGTTGTAAAAAATTGCAACAGGATTATACCACCCGCGCCTCTGCTACGATCAGACTCTGATTTGCCATGCGTCACACCCTTCACAAGACAATTCATCTGTCCGATCCGGTTGCCACCACCGGCGACCGACTATACGCCATCAGCTCGCAAAACGGATTGTTCCCCGACTCGTGGGGCGGCCATGTGCCCAACGAAATGTGGGGCATCTGGGCGCACCCGATCAAGCTGTTGGATGGCTTTTGGCTGGGGCTGGAACACCCGGATTTTGGCAGCACGCGCTGGCTGTGCGAAGCCGATGCTTGCCGCGTATCCCCCGGCTTTACCGAGTTCGATTATCGCTTCCCCGGCCTGACGATCAGGCGCCGCGACTTCGCCCCAGATGGCCTGCCGGCCCTGGTGGTCTCGCTGCGCATCACGGCAAGCGGGCGGTGGCCGGCCGGCATGCAGCTCCGCGCCTGCTTTGTGTCTGACCTGTGCCCGGCCTGGCTGGGCGAGCGCATCGGATGGCACGACGCACCTGACGAAGCCCTGTTCGACGCAGCGCATGGCGCCGTGCTATTCCGCGACCGCGATAACCCGTGGTTCGCCGCAGTTGGCGCGCCACAAGCGCCAACGCGCGTGAACATCGGCGCCCGCGAGCTTGCTCTGCAACAGACTGCCGGCCAGGGCAGCGCCGCCGGCCTGAGCTGGGCACTTGACGCCGCAGAAGGCGACACAGCAGAAATCACGCTCTTCATCGCCGGCAGCCACGTCTCGGCCGGCGACGCGCTGGCGACGCTGGATCGATTGCGCGCCGAACACCCTGTTCTGTTTGACGCAAAACAGCGTCGCTATCAGGCTATTCTCGACACCTGCGCGCTGGTTTCGCCGGACGAGGCGCTGAATCAGGCGTTTGCCTGGTCGAAGCTGAACTGCCAGATGCTGGCGCGCGATGTGCCAGGGCAAGGGCGTGCGGACGGCCTTCGCGCGGTCGGGGCCGGCCTGCCGGTTTATCCCTGGTGGTTTGGCATCGACATCGCTTACGCAGCCCTGCCCATGTTGCAAGCCGGCCTGTTCGGCCTGACCCAGGACAGCCTGCGCCTGTTGCACCGCGCCAGCATCGCCGCCAATCCAGACCAGCCGGGGCGCGTCATCCACGAACTGACCACCACCGGCGTGGTCTTCAACCCGGGCAATCTGGTGGAGTCGCCGGCCTTTGTGCGCGCGGTCCATCAATACTGGCTGTGGACGGGTGACACGGCCTTCGCGCGCGAACTGTATCCCTTCTGCAAACAGGCTCTACTCGACTACACACTGGGCACATGCGACCCGGATGGCGATTTGTGCGGCGCGGGCCGCAGCATCATCGAGACGCCGGAAATGCACGCCGGCTTCGAGTGCATCGACGTGGCGGCCTACACATGCGAAGCACTACTCGCGCTGGCCGACCTGGCGCAGGCAGTGGGCGACCCGGCGATTGCCCCGACCTTGCAACGCAAGGCCGACGAGCTGGCCGGGCGCATCCGGCGCGAGTGGTGGCTGGACAGCGCGGGGCTGTTTGCCGATGTGCGCGCCAGCGTGGACGAAGTGAAGGCTGCGCTGGACAGACTGGCTGAGGTAGCCCGCGAAGAGCACTGGCTGGGGGATGCACTGGCGCAGGTCGAAGCCGGGACGCGGCGATTTGCCGCGTGGCTCGAACGCTACGCCGACGCGCCGGCCGATGTCGATTTGCCCTGGTTATTGCGCCATTGGATCGTGCTGTGCCCGTTGGAGGCCGGCCTGGCGACGGACGAACAGGCTGCGCGCGCCTTTGCGCGCATCGAGTCGGCGGAGTTCTGCGACGAGTGGGGCATGGTGTTGCATCCCGATCAGCGCGACGTGATGAGCATCAACACCGGCCTGCTGGCGCTGGCCGAGGCGCGCTATGGCCGGCTCGAACAAGCATTGCGCTACACACGCAAACTGGCCGAGGCGCTGACAGTGCGTATGCCGGGAGCCATCAGCGAAGCACTGCCCGATCGGTGGTGCTTTTTGCAACTGTGGTCGGCGGTGGGCATCATCTCACCGATTGTGGAGGGTGTATTTGGGGTTGCGCCGCGCGCGGCCGAGCGGCGCTTGCGCGTGACGGCCAACCTGCCGACCGCCTGGCCGCAGGCCGAGCTGCGCCAGATGCGCCTCGGAGAGGCGAGTGTCGATCTGCGCATCGAACGGCGCGCCCCTGACCTGCGCGTGCAGGTGACATGCAGCGACCCAACTTACACACTGGATGTGGGGTGCGTGATCCCTGCCGGGGCCGACATAGCCGGGGTACAGTTGAACGATCAACCGGCAGACTGGCGCCTGGAACACACCCGCGCCGGGCAAGCAGTTGTCTGCCAGGCACGCGGGCAGTGCGACCTGGTGGTGCGTCTGACAGCGCCGGTCGGCGCGACAACTTAGCGTTAGCGCCGACGGCGTAGCGCGCTGGCAGAGAAGACGCGCGTCAGGTTAGGCCGGCCGGCCAGAATATCCGCCCAGTTGATCTGCGCCGCCGCTTGCCGGCCAATCTGAATCAGTTCGGCGATATCGTTAATGCCGTCCAGGCCGATGTCGCGTGGCAGCGATGGGTTGATGCGGTACGTGCCGGCCGTCTGGAAGTGGCGCAACACCAGTTCGGTCTGTTGTTCGGCCGGCGACATCAGCAATTCGCCCACCACCCAGTTTGCCCAGGCCACCAGGTTGTTGGGCGAAAATCGGGCGTCGTAGACACCTGTGCCCAGCGAGACGACGATGCACTCCGCCGGCGTGTAGTAAAAGGCCTCGACACACATCTGATAGACCGGATTGCCGGCGATACCAACGCCGCCATCGACACACGGGCCGATGCCGGGCACATCCCACGGTTCGAAGTAGGTCGGGGCCGCAGCAGAGGCCGTCACACAATCCACCAGATCCAGCGCGCCGGTGACCTGATCGTTGACATCGTTGTCGCGCACAAAATAAAATGGCCGGCCATCGGACACGCGCTTGGCCGTGATCAGCGCATCGATTTCCAACTGGTTGAGCGCGCAATGCCCCACCTGTTCGGCCAACAGATCGTAGAGCGGCCGGCTGCGGTATTTGAACGATCCCAGGCTGAAAATCCAGCCCGGCACATCCTTGCGGAAAATTCTTGGGCCGAGGGTCTGGTAAAGATCGAGCATCTGCTCGGCGGGTATGCCCCTGGCAAGGCCGGCGGCGATGATGGCGCCGGTGGAGGTGCCGGCGACGAACGAGATCGATTCGCGGGCCGGCTTGCCGGTCTGGCGCTCCAGCTCGATCAAGGCGCACAAGGGAATGATGCCGCGAATACCGCCGCCGTCGATGGATAACAAGACCTTGCTGCTCATGGTAGGACCTCCTGAGCGACTATAGCACTGAACAAGGAGCAAGGAAGAAAAGGAAGAAGGAGGAAGGAGGAAGGAGGAAGAAGGAAGGGGAAGTGGTGGCTGTGATTTGGCTACACTATGCTGTGTGTTCGGTGCATTTCGTGGTTTTCCATCGGAGGTTCAGGCGTGAGCGACATCATCAAGATCGGCATGATCGGGCTGGACACATCGCACTGCCCGGCATTTGCGGAAATTCTCCACGACCCGCAACAGGCGTGGCATGTGCCGGGTGGGCGCATCGTGGCAGCCGTGCCCGGCGGCTCGCAGGCGTTCTCGCTCAGCCGCAGCCGTGTGGCCGGCTTCACTGCAGCGCTGCGCGACAAACACGGCGTGCAGATGGTGGAGGACATCGAGACGCTGGCAGCCCAGGTCGATGCCATTCTGCTCGAAAGTGTGGATGGCCGGCAGCATCTGGAACAGTTCCGACGCGCGGCGGTGGGCAAGCCGGTCTACATCGACAAGCCGTTTGCCACGTCCACCGACGACGCGCGCGAGATCATTCGCATTGCCGCGCGCACCCACACGCCGCTGATGTCGTGCTCGTCATTGCGCTACGCCGCCGGCATCACAGATCTGATCTCCGACCCGGCAGAGGCAGTGCAGTCGTGTGAGGCGTTTGGGCCGGCGCCGATTCTGGAAGACTACCCCGGCTTGTACTGGTACGGCATTCACAGCGCCGAGATGCTGTTTGCCTTCATGGGAGCCGGGTGCGTGCGCGTGCGCTGTGTGACGACCCGCGACGCCGATGTGGCGGTTGGCGAATGGCGCGACGGGCGGGCCGGCGTGATGCGCGGCATGCGGCTGGAGCGGGGCGACTTTGGCTGTGTGGTCCACACCAACACTGCCACGCGCCTGGGGCTGGCCGGGGCCACGCCGCCCTACTACTACACCCTGCTGACGCGCATCATGGCGTTCTTCCGCACCGGCGTTTCGCCCATCCCCCTCGAAGAAACCTTCGAGATTGTGGCGTTTCTCGAAGCCGCCGAGCGCAGCAAAGCCCAGGGCGGCGCGGCTCAGACAATGACAGGGCTGTGACGATCCGGTGTACCATTCCGACTCATGGAACTGAGGCCCGACAATGTCGCCGA
This sequence comes from Thermoflexales bacterium, assembly GCA_034431495.1. GTDB lineage: Bacteria > Chloroflexota > Anaerolineae > J036 > Brachytrichaceae > Roseilinea. The sequence continues at coordinate 13,271 of DAOUDB010000124.1, read as the reverse complement.
GTGGGATCCTGCCTTGTTTGACAAGCAGGACCCCACTCCCGATTACCTGTTCTACGCCCAGGTGCGCAAGGTCGTTCACGTCGACGAAGAAGCCATCCACGCGCTGACTGCCCTGTACCGCGAACTGCTGCCGCCGGGCGGCGCCATCCTCGACCTGATGAGTTCATGGCGCTCGCATCTGCCTCCCGATATGAGCTTCAGCCGGGTATCCGGGCTGGGAATGAACAAGGACGAGCTGGCCGACAACCCGCAGTTGACAGACTACGTGATTCACGATCTGAATGTGAGGCCGACCCTGCCGTATAAAGACGCCGAGTTCGACGCCGCGTGCTGCGCCGTGTCGGTGCAATATCTGCAAAAGCCGGCCCAGGTGTTCCGTGAGGTGCGGCGTGTGCTGAAGCCCGGAGGGGTGTTCGTCGTCTCGTTCAGCAACCGTTGCTTTCCAACCAAAGCCGTCAATCTGTGGCTCGAAACGGGCGACGAGGAGCACCTGCAAGTGGTCGCGCTCTACTTTGCTGCGTCAGGCGGCTGGTCCCGGATCACGATGCGCGATTGCAGCGCGCCCGGCGCGCGGCTGTTTCAGTGCGATCCGCTGTACGCAGTGTGGGCGACTGCCGGCGCGTCGGATTCATCACGCGGCCAACTGTCTGAGGCAGGCTGATGGTCATCTTCGCAACCTACTCCCGGCAGGCGCTGATATCGGGCGCAGCAGCCATCGGCGGCGCTGCGCTGGCGTTGATCGTCCTGCTGCTGCTGGCAATTGCGCTGCCTGTGTCGTTGCTGACGTTTGCGCTGATTGTGCTGGCGCTGGGGCTGAGCGCTTTCATCGGCTGGGCTGCCTACCACACCTATGCGCTCACCCACACCAGCTACGCCATCGACCGCAACGCCTTTGTCATTCGCTGGGGGCCAATCCGCCAGATCATTCCGATGGGCGATGTGCAGCGCGTCATCGCCGGCTCGGACATCGTGGCGGATGTTCGGCTGCTGCGCCTGCCCCTGCCCGGCTGGTGGATCGGGCGTGGATCGCATCCTGCGTTGGGCAGGATTGATTTCTTCAGCACAGCGCCCGTCGAAGATCAGATCATCATCGTCACGCAGGGAGCCGGCTACGCTGTATCGCCGCAGGATGCGCAGGCGTTTGTGGACGCATTTCGCGTCCGCTTCCAGATGGGTCCCACCCAAATCGTGCGCCCGGCCCGGTTGTTCCCGGCGGTGATGACGTGGCCGATCTGGAAAAGCCCGGCCACCCTCGCGCTGATTGCGCTGCCGATCGTGCTGAATGCGCTGGTGTTCGGGGTCAGCTTTGCGCTATTCCCCAGCCTGCCCGAACAGATCGTGTTGCACTTCGACGCTGCCGGCGCGCCAGACCGAATGGGAAGCCCGACCCAAATCTTCGGGCCGGCCGTAATCGGTCTGGCACTGGCAGTGATCAATCTGGTCATCGGGACGCTCGCTTACCGGCGCGACCGGCTGGCCGCCTGGCTGGCATGGGGCGGCAGCGCCGGCGTGCAGATATCGCTCCTGATTGCCACAATCATCCTGGCTGTTACGAGGCCGTGAGAGCATGATTCTGGTCACAGGCGCAACCGGCTGTATCGGGCGAGCGGTCGTCGAGCGGCTCACCGCCGCCGGCCATGCTGTCAAATGTCTGTGGCACTGGGACCATGAGCACCTGGCCCCACGCAAGGTGACCATCGTCGGCGGCGACACGCGCAATCTTGCCTCGCTGGTCGAGGCAATGGAGGAAGTCGATACGGTAATCCACCTGGCTTCGATCCGGCGCGAGACCCCCGCCGACTCATTCGACGATGTGAACGTCGGCGGGGCACGCAACGTGATCGAGGCAATGAAACAAGCGCAGGCCACTCGGCTAATCACTGTGTCGTGTCTGGGCGCGGAGACACGCTCGCCCTATCCTTTCCTGCGCTCCATCGGCAAAGCCGAAGAGATCGCACGCGCCAGCGGGCTGAACTTCACCGTGCTCAAGTCGGCGGTGGTGTATGGGCCGGGCGACTGGCTGACGTCATGGATCACGGGAGTGGCATCGGCGCTGCCATTTGTGTTGCCGCTGCCGCACGGTGGCGCTACCCGATTACAGCCCATCTGGGTAGGGGACCTGGCTGCATGCGTGGAGCGTTGCTTATCGACACGGGCTACTTACCGCCAGGTGGTGCCGATCGGCGGGCCGCAGGCGCTGACGCTGGCCGATATCGCCGCGAGCACGCTGAGCGCGCGGGGTGTGCGACGCCGGCTGGTGCGTGTGCCCACCGGTCTGACGCGCCAGGCTGCGCGCTTCCTGGCCCGCTATCGGGGCGCGCTCGACGAGCAGGAGATGGAGTCGCTGTCGCACAATCGCACCACCGAGACGGGCGGCGTGCATCGCGTGTTTGGATTTGCGCCGGCGCGTATGCAGGCCAAACTGGACTACCTCAGGCCGGACTATGTGCCGCCACCACTGCCGGTGCGCTTCCCGGCGTGGTGGCAGGCTGGCCCGCCCCGGATGCGCGCAACGCCGACGCGTTAGTCGTCGGCAACGGAGGATGTCATGTTCCTCAGAACGGAAGCCATCTGCCAGTGTCTGGCCGGTGTTCTGGCTGCATCGGCGCTGGCCGGCTGTGTCGGCGCGCCAACGCCACCCACTCCTACACCAGCGCCATCGCCAACACCAGCCGGGATTGTGCGCGACTATTGGCCCACCGCCGGCTGGCGCACAGCCCCGCCCGAAGACCACGGCATCGACCCCATCCGGCTCATGGCGGCTGACGCAGAGATCCGCGCCAATCTGCCGGATGTGTACAGCCTGATGGTCGTGCGCCATGGGTATGTGGTGTTCGAGCAGTACTATCAGGGCAGCGACGAAACGGCGACGTTTGGCCTGCGCTCGGCCACCAAGAGCTTTGCCTCGGCCATGATCGGCATCGCCCTGCGCGACGGCCATCTTGCCAGCGTCGATCAGACGTTGGGCGAACTGCTGCCCGAATACTTCACCGGCACGGTGAAGCTGGACCCGCGCGTCCGGAATATACGCGTGCGGCACTTGCTGAACATGACCGCCGGCTTTCGATGGGATGAGATGAACGCTTATCTGCCCATGTCTGAAGGAAGCGACATGGCGCTGGCCATCCTGAGCTTGCCGCTCGACCACGACCCCGGCGCGCAGTTCAACTACAACAGTGCGTCGTCGCAGCTGCTGTCGATCATCTTTACCCGCCTGACCGGTGAGACGATGTGGGACGCAGCGGCGCGGGAGCTGTATGCGCCGATCGGCATCCCCAACAGACGCTGGCCAGCCGACCCGCAAGGCAACAGCCTGGCGTACTCCGGCCTGATCATGCCCACGCGCGACATGGCCAGGTTTGGTTTTCTGTACCTCAATCGCGGGCAGTGGGATGGGAAACAGATCATTCCGCTGGACTATTGGCGCGCTTCGACCAGCCGGCAAAGTGATGGCAACCAGGATGCGGCGCGCGCGCCCGATGCGCCAGCCTATGGTTTTCTGTGGTGGGTGGAGAACGCGGACTCTGTCCGCGATGCCGGGCACGACGCCTTCTACGCCGCCGGCTGGGGCGGTCAGTTCATCTACGTTGTGCCAGACCTCGATCTGCTGGTGGTGATGACCGGCAATCCTCAGATCAGCGCCGACCGGCTCAAGCCATCGCGCTACATCATTCGGGATTTCATTGTGCCGGCGGTGTCAGTCGATGCCGGCGTCACCCCGTGACACGCCACGCGCGCCGGCTTTCTGCGTGGCGGTGACCACGCACCGAGAGCGCGGCGCAGAGCGGAACAGGGTTTGCCGGCCGGGATGTTCAGGTGTCGATTCATCGCGCCATGCGGGGCAGGAAGCGCTGCCACACATCCGGCGGCGACCAGACAACGATCCGGCACACTTCGTTTGACTCCCAGCCCACGCCGTTCTGCGTCTGGATGCACATCTCCACCGGCTCGACCTCGTCAGGCAGTTGCCACAGAAACCGGCCGGCATAGCCAATCCACGCCGACCACGCCCCGGCCTGATCGCCCGGCAACTGAACGCGCAGGCGCATCCTGCTCAACCCACTGCCGATGCCTGACGCGGTGACACTGATCCACGTTGTGCCGGCGGGCAGCGCGGCACTGCCCAGGCCGGTTCCGCCCGTGATCACGCTCACATCGGCCACTACCGGCGGCGCGGCGTCGTAGCGCGGGATGAAATGCGTCTGCCACGCGCCGAGGTTGTTCAGCGTTGTCGCGCGGGCGCATGCGCAAGTAGCCCACACATTCGCGCTGTGAAGCGCACGACGCCAACGGCGGGCCGGCGCTGCCATTCCTGCGCCACCGCAAGCGCGAGGGCGATTCCGATTACGGCCACAGAGACGATGACGGCGATCGGTCTGACTGTTCTCATGCGCGTGTCTCCTCTGTGCACAATGGCGCGATCGCGTCGCTCACCGCGCCGGCTGCGAGAGTGTGAATAGGTTGGTCATTAGTCGCTCCTGCCGGCCAGCACTGGCGTGTGTTGAATGCGCGATACCCCCGCTCCGGCTGCTGTAGGGCGCGTCGCCTCTAACACAACGCTAACGCCGCGCCATCATTGCTTTAGCCCCGCCGGCCTATGGTTCTGCCTGAATCACGAACTCATTCGATCAACATGCCGGCCAGGCAGGCCGGCGCAAGGAGCGGAGCAAATGGCAAGAATTGTAGGCATTGACCTGGGAACCACCAACAGCGTCGTGGCGGTGCTCGAAGGCGGCAGCCCGACGGTGATCCCGACATCCGAAGGCAGCAACCTGCTGCCCTCGATCGTGGCGTTCAACAAGAACGGTGAGCGGCTGGTCGGCCAGCCGGCCAAGCGCCAGGCGATCGTCAACCCGGAGAACACGGTGTTCTCCATCAAGCGTTTTATGGGGCGGCATTACGGCGAGGTCGAGACCGAGCGCAAGCGTGTGCCGTACCAGGTGGTGTCTGGCCCGGCCGATGACGCGCGGGTCAAGATCCCCGCCACCGGCAAGACCTACACGCCCCAGGAGATCAGCGCCATGATCCTGGGCAAGCTCAAGGCGGATGCCGAGGCCTACCTGGGTGAGCCGGTGACCAAGGCCGTCATCACCGTGCCGGCGTACTTCAACGACAGCCAGCGCCAGGCGACCAAAGATGCCGGCCAGATCGCCGGACTTGAAGTCCTGCGCATCATCAACGAGCCAACGGCGGCCGCGCTGGCCTATGGCCTCGACAAGAAGAGCAACGAAACCATCCTGGTGTTCGACTTGGGTGGCGGCACTTTCGACGTCAGCATCCTGGAAGTGGGCGATGGCGTGGTCGAAGTCAAAGCCACCAGTGGCGACACGCATCTGGGCGGCGACGACTGGGACGCTGTGATCGTGGACTGGCTGATCAACGAGTTCCGCAAAGAGCAGGGTATCGATCTGCGCAGCGATCGACAGGCCATGCAACGGCTGAAGGAAGCGGCGGAAAAGGCCAAGATCGAGCTGTCTTCACTGATGGAGACCGAGATCAACCTGCCGTACATCACCGCCGACCAGAATGGCCCCAAGCACCTGCTGATGAAACTGACGCGCGCGAAGTTCGAGCAACTGAGCGAGACGCTGGTGGCGCGCTTGCGCGGGCCGGTTGAGCAGGCGCTGAAAGACGCCAAACTGGGCATCAGCCAGATCAATGAAGTTGTGCTGGTGGGCGGCGCGACGCGCATGCCGATGGCGCAGCGACTGGTCAAAGAACTCACCGGCGGCAAAGAGCCGAACAAGAGTGTCAACCCCGATGAGGTGGTGGCCGTCGGCGCAGCCATTCAGGCCGGCGTGCTGGCCGGCGACGTGAAAGACGTGCTGCTGCTCGACGTGACCCCGCTCAGCCTGGGCGTCGAAACGCTGGGCGGCGTGATGACCGTGCTGATCCCGCGCAACACCACCGTGCCGGTGCGCAAGAGCGAGATCTTCAGCACCGCCGAGGATAACCAGAGCGCAGTCGATATCAAGGTCTTCCAGGGCGAGCGCCCGATGGCTGCCGACAACATGTTGCTTGGCCAGTTCCGACTGGAGGGCATCCCGCCAGCGCCGCGCGGCATGCCGCAGATCGAAGTGACTTTTGACATCGACGCCAACGGCATCTTGAATGTGACTGCCAAAGACAAGGCAACCAACAAGGAGCAGCGCATCAGCATCACCGCCAGTACCAACCTGAACAAACAGGACGTGGAGCGCATGGTGCGCGAGGCTCAACAGCACGCCGCTGAAGACGCCCGTCGCAAGGAGCTGGTCGAAGCGCGCAACGTCGGCGACCAGACCCTGTACCAGGCCGAGAAATCGCTGAAGGATCTGGGCGAGCGGGTCAGCAGCGCCGATCGAGGCACAGTGGAAGCCGCAATGAATGACCTGCGCGACGCGCTGAAGACCGACGATGTGAATCGCATCCGCAAGGCCACCGAGTCGCTGCAACAGGTGACGATGAAGCTGGGCGGGGCAGCCTATGGCACAGATGGCGCCAGCGGCGGCAGCGCCCGTCCCACAGGACAGAGCGGCCCTGCCGATGAAGGCGTGGTCGAGGGCGAGTATCGCAACGTGTAAATGCCGGCGCATCCTCCCGCAGGATTCACCCCTGCGGGAGGATTTTCTATTGGATGAGAACTACGCGCGCCGGCCCCGCGTCGCCATCGATGATCTTCAAGGGCAGCGCGATGAGGTGATAGTCGCCGGCCGGCACGTCGCGCAAGCACAGATTCTCGATCAGCACAATGGCGTGACGCAGGAACATCTTGTGCGCCGGCAGATCGGCGCTGGTCGCCTCATCCACAGAGGGCGCGTCGGTGCCCAGCAGGCGCACCCCGCGCCGGCCCAGGTAATCGGCCACGTCGCGCGTGAACCAGGCAAAGTCGGGATCGAACACATCATGCGGCGTGTCGCTGGCCGGCGTGCGCACCAACAGGCGAGTCACCCCGTCCAGCGACCAGCTGCGTGCGACAGTCAGCGCGATGGGGCCGGTGGTCGGCGCGTCTACCACGCGCGCCGGCCCGATCAACACATCCAGACGCGTCGCGTCGATGCCGGGAGCGCCAATCGCATAGTGGCGTGGCGCGTCGATGTGTGTGCCGGCATGCAGGCTCATCGTCAGCGCGCTGACCGTGCACGAATCACCGCGCGCCAGCGAGAGGGTTTCGATCAGCGAAACCGGCGTATCGCCGGGAAAGACGGCTGTGCCGCCAAACAGCGGGCGCGTGATGTCATAGATCATGGCGTTGCTTCTCAAACATGAACCAGGCCGAAGGCCGATCGCGATCCAGGCCGTCTTCGCGCAGCCTCAGACAAAACCGGCGCGATAGATCGTCAATTTCATCTTGTGCCAGTCCCCGGCCATCTGGGCCGGCCGGTTCGGATGGCGGGGCCAGATGCGCATACAACAACCACGTCCCGCCCGGCACGAGCAAGCGTTCGACATGCGACAGATAAGCCAGACGCCCCACGCGGCTGAGGCTGTGAAAACAACCGATATCGAGAACAAGATCGAAAGGGCCACCGAGCCACGACAGGCGCGTCACATCGCCCACACGGACACGGGCAGATAGACGCTCGCGGCGCAGCCGGCGCCAGGCTCGCCACACAGCCGGCAACGCATAGTCCACGCCGATGGCGCGCCAGCCATGCCGGGCCAGCGTGACAAGATTCACGCCGGTGCCGCAGCCGAGATCGAGCGCCCTGCCCGGTGGATGCCGGCGCAAAAAAGCATACAACTCCGGTGGAGATATGCCGGTGTCCCATGGGGGATGGCGGTAGTACCACCAGTTAAATTTGATCCAGCGTCGCACAGAATTCATGAGCGTTGCCTTTGCCCGGCTGCGCCGGGCGCAGACCTGTATGATAGGGCCAATCAATATCCTGAGATGTGATACGGAGGAACGCAACCATGCAAGAGACATCTGCCCTGGAGAAATACCGGGATCTGTTCGACAAGCGCGCATTTGCCCATCTGGCAACGTTGATGCCCGACGGCAGCCCGCAGGTCACGCCGGTGTGGGTGGATTTCGACGGCGCGTACGTTGTCGTCAACACCGCGCGCGGCCGGCAGAAGGATCGCAATTTGCAGAAGGATGGACGCGTCGCCATCGAAATCCAGGACCCGGACAATCCCTATCGCTACGTGGAGATTCGCGGCCGGGTGGCCGAGATCACCGAGCAGGGCGCCGACGAGAGCATCGACCGGCTGGCGTTCAAGTACACCGGCTCGCCGAAGTACCAGTTCCGCCGGCCCGGTGAACAGCGCGTGATCTACCGAATCAAGCCGGAGAAAGTGTCCGGCATGGGTTGAACCCAGACGCATCATCGCGCTTGCAGTCAAGACAATAATCAGCGCACCAGGAGATGACACCATGCCCAGCAATCTCGTTCGTGACTGGATGACCCCTAACCCTGTCACCGTCGGCCCAAAGACAACCGTGCCCGAAGCGCACAAGCTGATGAAGGAACGTGACTTCCGGCGTCTGCCGGTCGTGGACGAGTACGGCCGGCTAATCGGCATCGTCACCCTCAGCGACCTGCGCGAAGCCGGGCCATCGCCAGCCACAACGCTCAGCATCTTCGAGTTGAACTACCTGCTGGCGCAGCTCACCGTGGACAAGATCATGGCGCGCGATGTTGTCACCGTGTCGCCAAACGCCACGATTCGAGACGCAGCCAACCTGATGCTCGAGCACGAAGTCGGCGCGCTGCCGGTGATGGAGAATGACAAGCTGATCGGGATCATCACCGAGTCTGACATCTTCCGCGTCATCGTCCAGCAGCCCGAAGCGATTGCACAGTAAACTGCGCCGACACGCCGACACAGACAGGGCAAGCCGCTGGCTTGCCCTTTGGTATAGTCGGCTGTGTCTTCGCTGCATATTCGTCTCCTCGGCCGGCCGCAGATCACCCGCGATGGTCAGTTTATTGAGTTAGCTTCTGGCAAAGCGGTGGGATTGCTGGCGTATCTCGCTGTCCGCCGCGCCCCTCAGACGCGCGATCATCTGCTCGGCCTGCTGTGGCCGGAATCCGCGCCCGACGCCGCGCGCAAGAACCTGCGCAACACCTTGTGGGCACTGCGCCGACAACTGGGCGAAGACGCCATCGACACTGCCGGCGATCGGGTGGCTGTGGCGTCACCGGTCTGGGTCGATGTGGTCGAGTTCGAGCGCGCGGCCGGCTCTCCCTCTCCCGCCGCGCTCGATCTGTATCGCGGGCCGTTTCTCGATGGCGTGCATGTCGCCGACGCGCCGGACTTCGAGATGTGGCTGACCGCTGAGCGCAATCGGCTCTTGCAACTCTACCTGCGCACCATCGCTTTGCACATCCACGCCCAACGCGCGGCCGGCAACTGGCAAGGTGTCATTGACCTGGCACATCGCGCGCTGGCGCAGGATAACCTGCAAGAAATCATGCATCGGGCGTTGATGGAAGCCTACGCCCGGCTGGGCCAGCGCCCCCAAGCACTGCGTCAGTTCGACGTGTTGAGCGAGACGCTCGCCCGCGAATTGGGTGTAGAGCCTCTGCCCGAGACAGAATCGTTGCGCCTGGCAATTCACAATGGCCAGATTGCCCCGGCGACATTGTCACCGCTGGTAGCGCCACTTCAGGCCGGCCAGCAGGCTGGCGCCGGCGAACCGGTTCGGGCGCGCACCGCGCCGTTTGTAGGGCGCCAGGCCGAGATCGCGGCGCTGCACGACGCGCTGCGCACCGCGCAAGAGGGGCGCGCGCGTGTCGCAATCCTCACCGGCGAGATGGGCATCGGCAAGACCCGCCTGTGGCGCGAATGGGCCGGCACACTGGATGGCGTCGCGCTGGCGCTTGCCACGCGTTGCATCGATGCAAACCAGACGCTGCCTTTCCAGCCGCTGACCGACCTGCTGCGGCAGCGCACCTGCTTTCAGCGATTGTTTACCCCGGACTCGCCCGTGTCGCCGGTGTGGCTGGCGGAGATTGCCCGCCTGCTGCCGGAAATTCGCGCCAGCCTGCCCGACCTGCCGCCACCGTCGAACCTGCCGCCCGATGAGGAACGCCGCCACCTGTTCGAAGCGCTGGCGCAGTGTCTGTTGAGCGTAAGCAGTGCGTCGCTTGTCCTGATCATCGATGACGCACACTGGGCCGACCACACCACACTCGACTGGTTGAGCTACTTGCTCAACCGCGCGCACAATCACCCTGTGTTGATCGTATTGGCCTATCGCCCGGAAGACGCGGGCGCGGACCTGGCCAGACTGGTCGCCGAGTGGGGGAGACAGGGCATTGTCGACAAGATTGCTGTGAGCCGGCTGAACGACAGCGAGGCCGGCCAGCTCGTGGCTGCCCTGATCGCAGACGCGCGCCTGCGCGACATTCTGGGCCAGCGCGTCCACACTCAGAGCGGCGGCAATCCCTATTTTCTGATCGAGTTGTGCCAGGCCGCGCCCGAAGAAACGCCGCCCGAACTCGGCGACCTCATTCGCGCCCGCTTGAATCGGCTGCCTGGGCCGGCGCAGCAGGTGTTGCAGAGCGCAGCGGTGCTCGAACCCGATTTTGACTTTGCCGCGTTGCGGCGTGCCAGCGGCCGCGCCGAGCAGGAAACGCTGGACGCCCTGGACAAATTGTTGGACGCATCCATTTTGATCGAACGCGCCGGAGCGCGTTACACGTTCACACATCCGCTGGTAGCAGCAGTCGTGCGCCAGGGACTGAGCGGCGCGCGACGCATATTTCTGCACCGGCGCGCTGCCGAAGCGATTCTCGCGGCGAATCTGAAACAACCCGCGCCGGTAGCCGGCCGCATCGCCCACCACTATGCCGAAGCCGGCGACGCCCGCAAGGCCGCCGAATACTTCGACCAGGCCGCCGTCCATGCCCTGAGTCTGGCGGCAGCAACCGAGGCCATCAGCTTTGCCCGTCGGGCGTTAGCGCTCGAGCCTGACGCGCGTCGCTTCATGACACTGGGCGAGGCGCTGGCCTGGCAGGGCGCACTGGAAGAGGCGCGCGACGCTTTTCAATCTGCCCTGACTTATTACCAGACGGCGCGCAACTGGCAGGGTGTGGCGCGGGCCTGCCTGGGTCTGGCCGCCAGCTATTTGCCCGCCGGCCAGGGCCGCGGGATCACACACTGGGTCAAGACCGGACTGGGCTATCTCGATGTCACGCGCGACCCGTCAACCTATGCCGAAGCCCAGTTCCTGCTGGGCGCAGCCGAGCTGCTGGTTGGGCGCGATCTGAAGGCAGCAGAAAAGTGCCTGAGCGAGTCCATCCGTGTCGCGCTGCAAAACAACCTGTCCTGGAACGCGGCGCGCAGCACCTTCGAGATGGGCAACCTGCGTTTGCAGCGCGGCGACTTCGACGGCGCAGTGCAACATTTTGAAGAAACCATCCGGCTCGCGCGCGAAGCACGCAACCCGTTTCAGGAGTTGATCGGGCGCAATAATGCCGCCTATGCGCTGATCCTGGCGGGCCAGCTCGACGAAGCACGCGAACACCTCGACGCAGGCTTTCAGCTCGCCGACACTTTTGCGCTCGACTCGCCCCGGCAATGGCTGTACAGCACGCGCGGAGAACTGGCGCTTGCCGAAAAGCAATGGGATGAGGCCGAGACCTGGTTCAGGCGTGGCATGGCCGAGGCCGAACAACGTGGCAACGCCAGACAGGTCGCCACCTATCAGGCCAACCTGGGGCTGGCAGCGCGCGGCAAAGGCGACCCCGATACAGCCCTGGCATTGTTGAGCGCAGCCGATGACGCCGCCATACGGCTGGACGCCATGCCGCTGCAAATTCAAACCGCACTGTGGCTGGCCGAACTGCATCTGCAACGCGGGGAGCGGTCGGCCGCCCAGACAGCGTTGACGCGGGCCGTGTCGTTGTTGAAAGACAGTGACCGGATGGCCCTGCTGGCCTGGGCCGACCGCCTGCGCGATATGCTGTCATAGCGTCGCGTCAGTTCCCGTTTCTCGCCAGGTTACAGCCGGGATATCATCTGATCTGGATGGCGAAGCATATAAGGAGCGCTTAAGGGAGACACACCATGAAACGCAATGCATATTTGGCTATAGGGATGGTTTGCTGTGCCTTGCTGACGGCCAGCCTGGCGCAGCCGGCCCAGGGACAGGGGCGCCGGCCATCCGACGTGGCATTGTTGGGCGGCCAGGACGCCTACGTGACGCGCGTGATCGACGGCGACACAATCGAGGTCACCATCAACGGCGCGCCGTTCACGGTGCAATATGCCGGCATCGACGCGCCGGAGCTGGGCGAATGCTATGGCGCGCAGGCTGCGCGCGCTAACGCCAGTCTGGTGCTGAACCAATGGGTGACGCTGGAACGCGATATCAACGATCGTGATCCGACGGGCCAGCATCTGTTGCGCTATGTGTATCTCTGGCGCGGCACGATGGCAAACGAGGAAATGGCGCAGGGCGGCTACGCCAGAGCGCAGATCAACGCGCCGGATATCAAGCACCAGGGCGACCTTAATCGGCTGGAAGCCGGGGCGCGGGCAGCCCGGCGTGGTGGCTGGCGCGCCTGCGGCTGGCAGTCAACGGTGGTGAAACTACCGGGAATATGCACGATGGTCGCCGCAGAGCGGTTGATGACACGCATGCAGCCGCTACCCGAGTTGCAGATGCTGAACGATGGCGATTGTGTCCAGATCAGCAAAGCGGAGAACCCGGAAGGGCCGGCCTGGTCTGGGCAGTTCGTGTATCACCCGGCAGGCAGCCGGGTTCGACTCACTCAGATGTATGTGCGCTGGAAGGACGGCTTCGTGCTGATTCAAAACAATGCCGAGGGCGAGTTGGTGGCGCAGATCGTCTACGACAGCTATCTGCCGCCCAACGCGCGGCTGCGCCCCGGCCAGCAACGACCCATCGACAGCGATCCCTATCCCGGTGCCACACGCGTCGCCACCAAACCGCTGGAGCGCGACCCCAACAATCCGCAGATGGTGCGGCTGCCGAATATCCGCACCTGGATCCTGCGCGATCTGGGCGACGGTTCCTATGAGGCCATGGTTGATGTGTTCGAATACGTGTCCGGTGACCTGCGGGTGCCGCGCATTGCGCCCTCCGGTTATTTGTATTGAGCGGCCATTCGCTGCTGGTGAATGCGTTGCGCGCCACAGGATTGACGCACCACCAACGACACCAGCAGCGACAGTTTGTCGTTGCGAATGGCGCTACCGACGATTTTGTCGATGAGCAGGTGGCTGGCGCGAAAGCCAATATCGTAGCGCGGCTGAAGCACAGTGGTTAGCGGAACCGACACATGACTGGCCACTGGCAAGTCATCGAATCCCAC
>DAOUDB010000123.1:0-23573 GCA_034431495.1 Thermoflexales bacterium | reverse complement strand
AATTCCGAGTGTGACCACGCGGTTTCATCCGTGCGGCTGCATCCGTGTGGCGCTGCCAGTCTGTGCAGCGCGCCGGTCAGGCTGCTTCGAGCGCCTCGTCGGTGATCTCGAGGTTGCTGTAGACCTGCTGCACGTCGTCCATCTCCTCGAGCGTCTCGATGACGTGCATGACCTGTCGGGTTTGCTCGGGGCTAAGGCTGGTCTGCGAGGTCGGAATCATGGAGATCTCGCTGGTAGTCATCTCCCAGCCCTTGGCGGCCAGTGCCTCGCGGACGGCGCGGAAGCTGTCCACATCGGTGTAAATCTCGATCACATCGCCGCCGGTGGCCACATCCTCGGCGCCGGCTTCAACGGCGACCTCGAACACTTCGTCGGGGTTCACCTTTTCGTTGCGCTCGATGACGATGTACCCGCGGCGGTTGAACTGCCACGCCACAGAGCCGGACGACCCCAGGCTGCCCCCGGCCCGCTCCAGCACCCGGCGGATCTCGGCCACCGTGCGGTTGCGGTTGTCGGTGAGCACCTTGATCATCATGGGCACCTTGTGCGGCCCATAGCCCTCGTACATCAACTCTTCAAACACCTCGCCTTCGCCACCCTGGCCGGTGGCGCGGGCGATGGCGCGCTCGATGTTGTCCTTCGGCATGTTCGCCGCGCGCGCTTTGTCGACCGCCAGCCGCAGCCGGAAGTTGGCCGCCAAATCGCCGCCGCCTTCCTTTGCCGCCACGGTGATTTCGCGCAACAGACGGGTGAACATGGCCCCGCGCTTGGCGTCGTTTGCGCCCTTCTGGCGCTTGATGGTTGCCCACTTACTATGCCCTGACATGCCTCTTTCCTCGCTCTCTCCGCGCCACAAGTGACCGGATGGTATGTCGCCCCGCGCATGCGGGACGGATTTTCATTATAGCCGGGTCAGCAGCCGAGCGCAGCGGTTGGAAACCGCGCGCAACGCGCAGCACAGCCGGCCTGCGCCGGCTCGGTATCGCGCCGCTCACCGATTCATGCTCAATCAACAATCGTCAATCGTCAATTTCTACGCCCACACGTCGTCCCACACTTCCTCGGCTGCCGGCGCCGGCGATTGTTTGGCGAAGGCGACAGCGTCCGCAATGCGCTGCGCGACGCGCCGATCGATCGCAGCGAACTCATCGTCGCTCGTGCCGTGCTTGCCGGCCAGGTGTTCGCGCAGGCGCAGGATCGGGTCGCGCTTCTTCCACTCGGCCACTTCCTCTTTGGTGCGATACGTCTCCGGGTCGCCGATCATGTGGCCCAGATGCCGGTAGGTCAGGGCTTCGATGAAGGTCGGCCCTTCGCCGGCCAAAGCACGCTTGCGCGCTTCGGCCACCGCGTCGTACATGACCAGCGCGTCGTTGCCATCCACCGTCACCGCGCGCATGGCAAAACCGCTTGCTCGCTCGGCAATCGACTGGTGCGGGTTCGAGTCGACCAGCGGGGTCATTTCGGCGTACAGATTGTTTTCGCACACCAGGATGAGCGGCAGCTTCCACAGTTGGGCGATGTTGAGCGTCTCCAGAAACATGCCCTGGTTGATCGCGCCGTCGCCAAAGTAGGTGAGCGCCACGCGACCGCTGTTGTCAAGCTGGGCGGTGAAGGCAGCGCCGGCCGCGATTGGCACGCCGGCCCCTACGATGGCGTTCTCGCCCAACAGCCCGATCGAGGGGTCAGTCCAGTGCATGCTGCCGCCCTTGCCCTTGCTGATGCCGGTGCGTTTTCCCAGCATTTCGGCCATTGCCGCGTTCACGTCGATGCCTTTGGCAATGCACGCATTGTGGCCGCGATAGGTGCAGGTCATATAGTCTTCCGGCGCCAGGGCAAAACATCCGCCGACTGCCGTCGCCTCCTGGCCGATGCTCGGATGGAATGAGCCGCGCACTTCGCCGCCAGTGTAGAGCTGCACCACCGCTTCTTCGAACGCCCGGATGAGCTTCATCCGCTCGTACATGGCGAGCAGTTGTTCTCTGGTGAGTGCGTCGCTCGGACGCGGCGCATCGGGTTTGTGCTTGCCGACCTTTGGATCGTTTGACGTTTGATCGCTTCGTCGTTGTGCCATGGGTCGAATTATCCGCGAAATCTCTGCGATGAGAACGGAACCACGAAAAACCGAAGGTCACGAAGGAAAGCTGGTCCTGACCCTCTTAGTGTTCTTCGTCTCTTTGTGGTTCGTTTACAGAAATCGAACCAAGAAGAATCAAAGAGCGTTGAGGCAGCTTTATCCAACCTTCTCTTTGAGTTCTTCGGTTCCTTGTGGTTCGTTCAAAGCGTATCAGCGTGTGTGCAGAAAGCCGCGCACGTAGTCGGCGTCGTCGCTGACCAGCCAGGCCAGAATTTTGCCGACGCCTTCCGGCTCGCCCAGATCGGCGCCGGCAGCCGCGCTGGCCCATGCCTGCTCTCCTGACTGCCCTTTCAGTTCTGCTTCCTGCGCGATCACCGACAGCTTCATGTTTGTCTTGATGCCGCCGGGATGGACGACGTTGACGCGGATGTTGTCGGGCGCGAGCTTGCCGGCCAACGTGATGCCGAGGCTGCTCACGCCGCCCTTGCTCGATCCATATGCCACGGACGAACTGACGCCGGTGGCGGCAATCGAGGAGATCAGCACGATCACGCCACGTCCGGCTTTCTTCATCAATGGCACGGCAGACCGGGCGCACAGGAAACTGCCCACCAGGTTCACATCCACGACCTGCCGGTAGATGTTCAGCGGGAATTCTTCCACCGGCACATATGCGCCCTTCAGAACGCCGGCGGCGGTGATCAACGCGTCAAGCCGGCCATAGCGCGCGCCGACCTGCTCGAACACTTGCTTGACCGATGCCTCGTCGGCGACGTTCACTGGCACAAACAGGCCGTGAATCGCCTCCGCTACCGCCGCGCCCTCCTGCTCGTTGAAGTCTGCCACGATGACCTGCGCCCCGCGCGCGGCGCACACCTCGGCTGCTGCGCGTCCGATGCCGGTTGCCCCGCCCGTGATCAACACCACTTTGCCCTTCAGTTCCATTTCACTGCCGCCCTTTTCTTCGTGCGCATTGCTTCTTAGTGGTTAACCAGAACTATCGCGTGTGGATGAAGCCGCGCACATAGTCGGCGTCGTCGCTTACCAGCCAGGCCAGAATTTTACCCATGCCCTCTGGCTCGCCCAGCCGCGACCCGGCGTTGGCCTGCGCCACTGCCGCGTCCGGCGAACTTCCCTTCAACTCGGCCTCGGCAGCAATCACCGACAGCTTCATCGCCGTGCGGATCTCGCCGGGGTGGACAACGTTGACGCGGATATTGTCTGGTGCGAGCTTGCCGGCCAGCGTGATGCCCATGCTGGACACGCCGCCTTTGCTCGACCCATATGCCACCGACGAGCTGCCACCCTGAGCTGCCCCCGACGACACCAGCACGATCACACCTTTGCCGTTCTGCTTCATCAGCGGCACGGCGTGTTTGCTGCACAGAAAGCTGCCGACCATGTTCACCTCGACCACGTTGCGGAACACGTCGAGGGGAAATTCCTCGACCGGCACGAAGGCGCCCTTCAACACGCCGGCGCACTGCACCAGCGCGTCGAGCCGGCCGTGCTGTGAACCGATCTGTTCATACAGGCGGGAAACCGATGCTTCGTCGGTCACGTTGACCGGAATGAAAATCGCTGACTGTCCACGAGCGCAAATGCCATCGGCGACAGCTGCGCCGGCCTCCTCGTTGTAGTCGGCCACGATGACCGTCGCGCCGCGCGCGGCGCACACCTCGGCGGTCGCTTGGCCGATACCGGCAGCGCCGCCCACGACCAGGACGATCTTTTTGTTCAGTTCCATGATAGGCTCCATTTTGACAGAAACCCGGCCTTTTGTGAGAGGCCGGGTTTCTGAGCGATTCGCTTACAGGCGGACTAGGCTGGCGTGCCGTCGCCCTCTGGCACCGCGCCGGCAACGGCCGGCTGTGGCGCGGGAGTCTGATCCTCGGCAATCAACTGCTTCCAGGCCGCGTCCATGCCGTCTTCGGCCACGCCATAAAAGATGTAGGACGTCCCGTCGCTGCTCTTCAGCGCGAGGTCGTAGCGCATCTTGCCGGCGCGGAACGCCCGGCTGAGCACGGCGCGTTGCTGGCCTTCGACGCTGTCTTTCCACGCAACGGTGTCAATGTTGTAGGCATTGGTGTTGTAGGCCACGATGGCGTAGTGCCATAGGTCGCGCGCGCTCTTGATGGTCACGTTGCGCACCAGACTGTTGTTGCGCAGATCGCGCACCGTGTAATACCGAATCCCCTCGCGTTCCTCAACGGAGGCGATCTGCACGCCCGATCTGGGCATCCCCTCGATGAGAGGCGGCGCTGTCGGCGTTGCAGCCGCTGTGGCCGGCCCGCCGGTCACCGGCGCTTCCGCTACCTGCGCGCCATTGGCCGGCGCGACCGGCTCCTTGTTCTGAGGCGGGGCGGGTGGTGGCGTTGTTGCCTGCGGTATTGTCTCGGCCTGTGCGCGATCCGCCGGCTGTTGCGGGCGGGTATGACTCTGGCGGCGGTCAGGGTGTGGCTGGCTCTGCGGTTGTGCCCGCTGGTGCGCCGGCTGCTGCGCCGGTTGCGCCTGTGGTTGCTGTTGCGGCGCCTGTCTCTGTTGAGGCTGTGGCGGATGTTGCCGCTGGCCGGCCGGCTGTTGCTGACTCTGCCCGCTTTGGCGTTGCTGCCCCGGCTGCTGTGGTTGTGGCTGACGCTGATCGGGTCGCTGGCCGTGATCTGGGCGTTGTGCCGGCGCCTGCCCCCGGTTGCTCCCGCCCCGGTCCCGATGGCGCTGTGCCTGCGCCGTCTGGGCGGCTTGAGATGCCTGCGCTGCCGCTTCCAGCGACCGTTTGGTAATGGCGACGATCTCATCCCGGGTGGCGATGCGCGTTTCTGCGCCGTCCCGCACGTAGAAGTGGCTGTCGTTCACGGCGTACGGCGCGTGCTCGGTGCGCGGCACAGTGACCCGGATGATTTGCGCGTCGTCGATGGTCTGCGCGACAATCGCCGGCTGCAACTCCGGCTTCACCTGCTCACGCAATACCTCGGCCAGCTTGCGCGCTGTCTCGTCGGCCGAGGGCACGCCCTTCGGCTTCTTGTTCATGCCGGGTTCGCAGCCGATGAGGATCACGCCGCCTTCGCCGTTCGCCATGGCCGCTGCGTCGCGCACGATCTCCTCGAACCGGTTGACGCTGCGCCTGGGCAGTGAGGGATGGAACGCCAGCGTCGCACTCGCTTCCTGTGCGCGGATGTCCTGGATTGGATCGACACTCAAAGTCAGCGGCCCGCGCGACTGGCGCACGCGGTGGAAGTCCTGACTGAGGAACAGCGCGCGCAAGGCGGCAAAGCTTCGTTCGGGCAACAGCACTTCTGAGGTGCGATCGCCCACGCCCAGCCGGCGCGCGTCTGTTGCCGACACCGTCAGCCGGTGCGCGTCGCTGCCCTGGATCAGGTGCATGCGGCGCGGGTATTCGGCTTTGGTTCCGCTCAGCCAGTAGGCCATCGAGCGCCGGCCCTTGTTCAGGTCGGTCAGTTCCACCGCGGCCAGATGGGTGTCCTGCGTGAAAGCGATGCGGGTCTGGCCGCCGATATTCACGCCGCGCAAGAGCACGCCGCTGGAGGAGTTGGCATGAGCGGCGATGGCGAGGCCGCCGGCTTCGTCGATCAGCCTGTAGGCCGTCAATACGTCGCTGGTTGCGCCGGCCTCGGTCAATCCCTTGTCCAGCACGTCGCCCGGCACGTGCATCTCGTACAGCAGGTACTCGATGTCGCGCAACGGCTTCTCTGGCGGGAAGATGCCCAGGATGTGGAAGCCGAAAGTGCTCGTGAACTCGAAGCCGGGCAGCACCAGAATCTTTTTCAACAGGCGCCGGTATTCGAGCAGCCGGCCCAGCTCGTCCGGCTGGATGCGCTTCAGCTTTTCCAGCAGCTCCAAGTCGGCGATTTCGCGCATCATCTGGCGATAGCCGTTGGCCGTGTTGTGGTCGGTGAAGGCGATGATGTCCAGGCCGCGCCGCTCGGCCTGCTGAAGAATGTCGAGGCAGGTTACGCCGGCCTGCTCGTAATCCGCCGACCCCGGCGTGTGCATATGCAGGTCGATGCGATACCACGTCCCTTCTGGCGGCGTGTCAGCGACGGTGGCTTCGGCCGGCTTGGTCTTGCGCCTGCGGTCTGCTGGGGCCGGCTTGGCCGGTGTGGTGACTTTCGGCCTTGGTGACGCCCTCTGCCGAGAGCTTGAGCGCGTCGTTCGTGTGGTGGTCTCGGATGTGGAGGGGGCGGCTTTGTCGCTGGCGCGCGCCGGCGACTTGTCGGACTGGGTCCGCTCGGACGGGGTCCGCGTAGTCTTGCTTGGCATAGATTTGGTTGTGGGCGGGCGCGTTGAAATTCACTTTGGTGATGACGTTTGTGATGACGGGAATCTGACCAGAGCTCCGCACACCAAGCCTCACTCCCCGGAGGAGCCATCGAACTGCCCCATGAGTGTGCGCCGGCATCTCAAGCCAAACCAAGTCCAACCCAAACACCCAAATAGAAATCGCGCCCAAATTGAATACAAACTGGATCAAAATACGACGAATCGTCGAAATACCAACAGATTATACATGACGGTTATACTGCCCGACTCAGTGAGGTGCATTTCTTTGCCAGGGCATGTTGCCCACGGATTCATCCGTCGCGCAAATCGGCGGATTGCCCCTGCCGGAAAATGCACCCGACTTAGAGATTTGCACCATGACGCTCATCACCAGCATCCACAATCCGCGCGTCAAGCATCTGTTGGCGTTGCGGGACAGGCGCGAACGCGAACAGGCCGGCCAGATGCTCGTCGAGGGCTATGACGAGTTGGCGTTGGCGCTGGCGTGTGGCGCGCGCCCGGTCGGGTTGTACCACTGCCCGGCGCTGATGCGCGACCCGGCGCAGACGCGCCTTTTGGCGCAAGCGCAGGAGGCCGGCGCTGAGTTGATCGAGTTGAGCGAGCGCGTCTTTGACAAGGTTGCCTACCGCGACGGGCCGGACGGTTGGCTGGCGGTGTTCCCGCTGCTGCGGCGCGGGCTGGTCGATCTGACCCTGAGCGCCCGCCCGCTGCTGCTGGTGGCCGAGGCGGTCGAGAAGCCCGGCAACCTGGGCGCTATGCTGCGCACCGCCGACGCTGCCGGCCTCGACGCGCTCATCTCCTGCGACCCTAACACCGACCTCGGCAATCCCAACGTCGTGCGCTCGAGCAAAGGCGCGCTGTTCAGCGTGCCGGTAGCCGAAGCCGGCAGCGATGAAACCATCGCCTGGCTCAAGCAGCGCGGCATTGCGATTGTGGCTGCCACGCCGGCGGCCACACAGGACTTTGACCGGCTCGACCTCAGCGGCCCGCTCGCGGTTGTGGTCGGCGCGGAGAACACAGGGTTGACCCGGCTGTGGCTCGATCAGGCCGACATGCAGGCCCGCATCCCGATGACAGGCCGGGTCAACTCGCTCAACGTGTCTATTGCGGCGGCGCTGTTGATCTACGAAGCCGCGCGGCAGCGCCGGGTGCGTCAGACATAGGCGCGCGCCGCCGGTTGTGGCATCGAGCGCATCGCCATCGTCAGACCGGATGTGGCCGGCTTTGTGGACGCCGGCGCGTGCAGGTCATGCCCCAGCAGCACGCGCTCCAGGTTCATCGGCAACTCGCGCACGCGCCGGCCTGTGGCATGGGCGATTGCGTTGGCGATGGCCGGCGCGGTCGGCACGAGTGACGGTTCGGCGATGTTCTTCGCGCCATATGGCCCATACGAATACGGCGCTTCGACAAACTGCGCCGTGATCTCCGGCACATCCACCGAGGTCGGGATCAGGTATGACTCGAAGTTGGTCTCCTGAATGTACCCGTCGCGGTAGGTGATCTGCTCGGTCAGTGCGTAACCCAGCCCCTGCGTGATGCCGCCGTAGAGCTGGCCGTACGCGCCCTGTGGGAAGATGGTCTTGCCAATGTCGTGCACGGCCCACAGGTGCAGCACCTGGGTGTTGCCGGTGCGCAGATCGACTTCGACCTCGGCGACCTGCGCGCCGTACACGTAGGCCATATACGGCGTGCCGTGTCCATGATGATGATCCCACTCGATCTTCGGGGCCGACCACTTGCCATGCGACGAGAGGATCAATCCCATCTCGCGCGCATGATCGACGATCTTCTCCCACGCCACGGCTTCCTCATCCGGCCCGACGTAAGCCTCGCCGACGCGGATCAACTGCTGCGGATCGCATCTCAGCAGGTCGGTGGCGGCCATGTCGAGCGTCTGGCGCAGGTTGCGCGCAGCGGCGCGCATGGCATTGCCGCCCAACACGGTGGTGCGGCTGGCGACGGTGGGGCCGGATTCGATGGCGGTGTTGGTGTCGGGGCGCTGGATGCGGATGCGTTCCGGCCGCACCCCCAGCTCTTCGGCGGCGATGAGGGTGAACACAGTGCGCGAGCCGGTGCCGTAGTCGGTTAGGCCGGAGGTGAGGTCGATCGAGTAATCCGGCAGCACGCTGGTCGTGGCGCTGGCGTAGTCGGCGCCCTCTGCGCCGAGGGACATGCCGTGATACATGATCGCCATGCCGATTCCGCGCCGTTTGTCGCCAGAGGGTTGCCGGCTGTAATCGGCGCGCTTGCGATCCCAGTCGCTCAGCCGGCGCACCGTGTTGATGCACTCGATCAGGCCCATCGACTCGTCCAGCTTCTGGCCGTGCGCGGTGTCGTCGCCCAGGCGCAGGCAGTTCTTCAGGCGCAACTCGATCGGGTCCATGCCGAGCATCTCGGCCAGCTCGTCCACCGTTTGTTCGACAGCAAAGCACACCTCTGGATTGCCGAAGCCGCGAAATGCGCCGGCGTAGCCGTTGTTGGTGTACACGCAGAACACGTCCACGTCGCAGGCGTTGTAGCGATACGCGCCCATGGCGTGGATGCTGGCGCGCCATGCGGCGAAGGGCGTCTCGGAAGCGTACGCGCCGGAATCCATGATGCCGCGGAACCAGCAGGCGCGCAATGTGCCGTCGGGATCGGCTCCCAGGCGGATGTGCATGTGCATGGCGTCGCGCTTGTAGCTGGCCACCAGGCTCTCCTCGCGCGAGAACACCATCCGCACCGGTCGGCCTGTGATGAGCGCGAGTTTGGCTGCCTGCGCCGAGCTTTCATAGATGATGTCGTCCTTGCCGCCGAACGACCCGCCCACGGTGGGCTGAATGACGCGCGTCAGGTTGTGCGGCAGGCCCAGTGTCATGGCCAGGTTGCCCTGGTTGATGAATGGGCTTTGATTGGGCGCGTACACCACGACGCCGCCCTCGGGCGTTGGAATGGCGAGGACGCCCTCTGGCTCGATGTAGGCGTGTTCCTGCCAGTCGGTGAAGTAGCGCCGGTCGAGGACGATGGGACACTGCGCCAGCTCGGCTTCAGCGTCGCCCTTGCACACCAGCATGTGATCGCTCTTCTGGTTGGGGTGACGGCCGTCGGTGCGATCCGGCCCGACCTGCGGCGCGTCCGGGTCGAGCGCGCGCTCGGCGTCGAACAGGGCTGGCAGCGGCTCCAGCTCGCAGATGATGGCCTGAACGCCGGCCAGCGCCGCCTGCGGCGTGTCGGCGGCCACAGCGGCGATCGGCTCGCCGACATAGCGCACCTTCTGATACGCCAGCATGTACTTGTCTTTGACCGGAAACCCGTACAGGCCATGATCGACGAAGTCTTCGCTGGTGATGACGGCGCGCACGCCTGGCACCTGTAGCGCCGGCGCAACATCCAGCCGGACGATGCGCGCATGGGGCAGCGTGCTGCGCAGACAGCGCGCGTGCAACATGCCCGGCAGCCTGTAATCCGCAATGTATTTGGCACGGCCCATCACCTTGTCCAGCGCGTCCACGCGCCGCGCCGGCTGACCCACATGCTCGAGGGGTTGTGTGAAATGGCTCATGACTTTGCCTGCCTTCCTTTGGCTGTCGCCTCAATCGCGTCCACGATTTGCTGATAGCCGGTGCAGCGGCACAGGTTGCCGGCCAGGGCACGGCGAATCTCGGCCCGTGTCGGTTGCGGATTGCGCATCAACAGCGCCTCGCCGGCCATAATCATGCCGGGGATGCAGATGCCGCACTGCACCGCGCCATACTCAATAAAGTTCTGCTGCAAGTCATTCGGCCCGCCATCGGGCGCGTGAATGCCCTCGATGGTGAGAATCTCGCTGCCGTGCGCTTGCGGGGCCAGCACCAGGCAGCTGTTGACCAGCCGGCCATCCATGATGACGGCGCACGCGCCGCACTCGCCGACGGCGCAGCCTTCCTTTGTGCCGGTCAGGTTCAGGTAATCGCGCAGCAGATCGAGCAGGGAAATGTCGGGCGGTGCGTCAACGGCCACCGCCTTGCCGTTCAGGGTCATCTCAATCAACATGGGTCAGTTCTCCGGGTTCAAAAATACGGCGCGCAGCGCGCGCGCAACCAGGCCGCGCAGGGCGATCTCCTTGTATTCGGTGGACCAGCGCCGGCCGGTGCTCTCGACCATGACACGGCTGGCTTCGTCGCCGGCTTGCTCGAACAAGGCGTCGGTGGGTGGCTGCCCGATCAGCAGGGTCTCGACTTCGGTGAAGCGGCGCAGGCGGGGCAGCGCCGAGCCGGGCACGAGGCGGGCAAAGGTGATGCGCCCATCCCGGCCCAGCGCGCCGGCTGCTGCCACGTTCAGCCGCGAGATGGCCTGCGCGTTGCGCCGGCCCAGCTTCAGGAACACCGAGCGCACGCCGGCCGGCATGACGGGGAAGGTGAAGTGCGTGATCAGTTCGCCGCGCTGAAGCGATGTTTTGTGCGGGCCGGTGATCAGTTCGGCGACGGGCGCAGCGCGCCGGCCGGCCATGCTGCGCAGATGGGCGATGGCGTCCAGGCACACCAGTGGGGGCGTGCCGTCGGCGCAGGCGGCGGCGTTGCCGACGTTGCCGCCCAGGGTGCCGGCGTTGGCGATGGCCGGCCCGCCCACCAGCCGCGAGGCTTCGACCAGGCAGGCGGCCTGGTCACACAGCAGCGGGCTTTCCATGATCTCGGTGTAGGTGACGGCCGCGCCGATGTAAATCTCGTCGCCGCGCTGCTCGATGATCTTCATCTCCGGGATGCGGCTGACATCCACCAGCCGTTGGAGTTGGAAGGCCGGCGTGTCGTGGCGCGTCTGCACCATCAGGTCGGTGCCGCCGGCCAATGGCCGGCTGACGAAGAGAGGGTCGCTCAGCAGCGCGACGGCTTCTGCGATTGATTCTGCTCGCGCGTAATCGAATTTCGGCATGTCGTTCACCTTGCGTGTCGTGATATGGCCGGGCTAGACCTTCTCCTGAGACGGTTTGCTTGCGCCTGGCTGCCATCACGGAGCGCGCGTTATTCTACCCGGCGGCGTACGGGAGCGCGTTTTCAACTATGGAAAAACAAGCCGGGGCGCGGGCGTAAAATACAGTACATTTGCCAGGCTGGAGGACTGACACGGCATGCCTATCTTCGAGTTCGAATGCAACAAGTGCGGCGAGAGGTTTGAGAAACTGGTGCGCAGTGGCAACACGGTGGTGACAGTCGAATGTCCCGCATGCCACAGTCACAAGGCAAGGAAGAAGATTTCCTCTTTCGCGCACAATCGGGGCGACGCATCGACCGGCGACCTTTCTACTCCGGCCAGCGGCAGGTCGTGCGGTTGCAGCGGCGGTTGTGGCGGCTGCAAGGGTTGCAGCCACTGATATCGACTCCTCGATCATGAAACCCATCACTGAAGAGAGCCTCTACGATCTCATCACCGTAGAGGATGTTCGGTTGTCGCCGGATGGCAGCCGGGTTGCCTTTGTGCGTCAGAGCATCGATCGCGCCGGCAACAAGTACATCCGCAACATCTGGATCAAGGACACCGGATCGGATATGCTGGCCCGGCCCTTCACCAGCGGCCAGAAGGACACTGCGCCACGCTGGACGGCTGACGGCGCGCGGTTGGGGTTCATCTCCGGCCGCGACGGCGAATCCAAACTCTACGCCATGCCGGTCGCCGGTGGCGAGGCGCATGTCATTGCCTCTCACACCAATGGCGTCCACGCGTTCGAGTGGTCCCCCGATGGGAGCCGGATAGCTTTCACAGCCCTGGCGCGCGCCGACGAGCGTGCCAAAGAGGACGAGAAGGCTGCGCAGCCCGAGCCGGACGACGAGCCGGCCAAAGACGCCTGGGAAGTCAAACGAGAGAAGGAGCAGCGCGACCATGAGGATGAGCAGCGCTTCGATCCCTATGTGCTGCGCCGTTACCCGTATCGCACCGGCACAGAGTACATGCGCGATCGCTGGTTGCATGTGTATGTCGCCGACGCGCCAGCTGACTTTGGCGAGCCGGTGAAAACCAAACCGCGCCGGCTGACCGACGGCGACCTGAACTTCGAGCAGCCAAAATGGTCGCCCGACGGCCAGTCCCTCTACACCGCCGTCACCCGCGACCCAGACAGCGGCGTGCTGGAGTTCTATACCGATATTGTCCGCCTGCCTGCCCTGACCGGCGCTGAAAGGCCGGCCATCGAACGCCTCACCGGCGCCGGCCACACGGCATTTGCGCCCGAGGCCTCGCCCGATGGGCAATGGCTGGCTTTTGCGCGGGTGAACGAGGACCGCTCACTGTATCGCAACGCCACGCTGGCCATCATGCCGGCCGGCGGCGGCGACATCCGCGATCTGACTGCCGGCCTCGATCGCAGCATCGGCCAGTGGAAATGGAGCAAAGACAGCGCCTTCGTCTATTTCACCCTCATCGCCGACGGCGCAGTCAACCTGTATCGCGTTTGCATCGCCGATGGCAAGATCGAACAGTTGACCGACGCCACGCAGGAGATCAGCGCGTTCGACCTGGCAGCCGATGGGCGCATCGTTTATGCTGCCAGCACGCCCACCGATCCCTCTGCGCTGTATTTGCGCGAGGCCGATGGAACAGTGCGCCTGTTGTATCAACCGAATGCGAAGTTCCTGGCCGAGCACGCGGTGTGTCCGACCGAGGAAATGCGCTACGAGTCGGAAGGCTACGAGATTCAGGGCTGGCTGATCACACCACCCGGCTATGATTCCTCGCGGCCGTGGCCGCTGGCAGTCGAGATTCACGGTGGGCCGGCGGCGATGTGGTCGGCCAGCACCCGCAGCATGTGGCACGAGTGGCAACTGCTGGCCCAGCGCGGCTACGTGGTGTTCTTCTGCAACCCGCGCGGCGCAGATGGCTATGGCGAAGCATTCCTGTCCGGCAATCACCGCGACTGGGGCGATGGCCCAATGCGCGACATTTTGAAAGGCGTCGATGCGTTGCTGGCCAAAGGTGTCGCCGACCCGCAGCGCCTGGTTGTGACCGGCGGCAGCTACGGCGGATATATGACAGCCTGGATCATCGGCCACGACAACCGGTTTGTCGCTGCCGTCGCCCAACGCGGCGTGTACAACCTGATCTCGATGCGCGGCACGTGCGACATCGCCTACTTTACCGACTGGCACTTCGACACGACGCCGTTTGACGATGTGGAATTTCTGTGGCGCCAGTCGCCGCTGGCCTACGCGCCACAAATGCAGACGCCGCTCCTGCTGGAACACAGCGAGCTGGATTTTCGTGTGCCGATCGAGCAGGCCGAGCAGTTATTCCAGGCGCTGAAGTACCTCAAGAAGCCGGTCGAGCTGGTGCGTTGGCCGCGCGAGGGCCACGAGCTGTCGCGCAGCGGCGAGCCGAAACACCGCGTCGAGCGATTGCGCCGCATCGTGGCGTGGTTCGAGCAATACGCCGGCGCGAACCACAACACACAGCCCTGACGCAATACGCAATACGCACCACGCAATACGCGCCACTACGCTCTTTGATCTGATCGACTACTTGCGGTGGGTATGCAATCCGGCTTTGTCACCTTCAGGGTTCGCTTCAAGGCGATGCGCGAATGGGTCTGGCGCGCCAGTGTCTGGTTGGTTGTCTTCCTGTTTTTTCATGACCCCGACGCTGCGTCGCGCAACCGGCTGTATGCGATGGCCCGTCGCAATAAATACGAAGTCAAGCGCTTCGTCAAGTTCGCCATCGTCGGCATATCGGGGTTGATTGTCGACTATGCGATGCTCAACATCCTCGTGTATGGCTTCGGCGTGTCGTCTGCCCTCGCCATTGCCGTTGCGTTCGTGCTGGCGGCCACCAACAACTTTGTCTGGAATATTCTGTGGGTCTATCCTGAATCGCGCGCATCGTTCTGGCGACACTTCCCCACCTTTCTCATCGTCAACGCGGTCGGATTAGGCATCAACGAGCTGATCCTGTTCCTGTTCGAGCGGCCGATCGAGGCGTTGTTCAACAGTCATGTCATTGGCCTGAACCTGACCAAAGCCATTGCCGCCGTGATCGTGATGATGTGGAACTTCTTCGTCAACCGCTTTGTCACTTTCCGGCACGTGAAGTGGTCGCGCGCAGACAACGCCGCCAGCGCGAGCGATTCTGATAATCAGGTTGAAAGCGCGTTGTGACGCTCTTTACGCGCGGGAAATCTCGATGACCTGTCCGGCTTGCATGGCCTGATCCGCCCTGTAGCCGATCAGATGCCCGCGCACTGAATCCTCCAAGCTGGTGCACGAAATGGACGGCTGTTCGCTGAGGATGAAACTGACGAAGTCGTCCACCAGCCGCAGGTCGCCGCCGCCATGCCCGCCGAATGCGCCGCTGGCGTCCTCGGGCGTTCCGGTGTCCACAATCTCCTCGCTGTGCTCGCGCCCCGGCCGGGGGTCGATGCGACGCACTACGAATCGCTGGTCGTCCAACTCGCCCTGGATCTCGCCGGTTGTTCCCACGATGTGAATGCTGCGGCGCGCCCGCGCTGCGCCGCCGATCATGTTGTGTGTCGCCGTGCAGCCGTCCTCGAACTCAACCATCACCGACTGGTGATCGACGACATCGTTGTCGCACTTCCAGACGCATCGGCCATAGGGGTTGTCTGTCCTGAGCGAGGCGATCATCTGCTCGCGGGTCAGCCCTGCTGCCGACGGGTCCTCGGCGCTCTCGTAGGCGCCCCATACGTAGAAGTTCCAGCGTTGCGGATGATCGACGTAGTGTTTTTGCGCCGAGTACAGGCACTCCGGCTCGATGGGGCAGTCGAGCAGACAGCGCGTGCCCGCGCCGGCCGGCGCGCGTTCGGCGTGAAACTGCGTGTTCGAGCCAAAACTCGACACGCGCGCCGGCGCCACGCCGCTCTTCATCCAGGCCAGCAGGTCCAGGTCGTGGCAGCATTTGGCCAGCAGCATCGACGAGCCACACTCAGCTTTGTTGCGCCACTTGCCGCGCACAAAGCCGACCGCCATGTGGTGGTAGCTGACGTGTTCGTTGATCTGAATGTTGAGGATGTCGCCGATCTCCCCGCTCAACAGTCGTTTGCGGATCGCCACGTAGAACGGCGCGTAGCGCAGCACGTGGCAGATCATGATCTTGCGGCCGTGCCGATCCTGCGCGTCGACCAGGCGCATCAACTCGGCTTCGCTGGTGGCGATCGGTTTTTCCAACAACAGGTCATAGCCGGCTTCGAGCAGGGGCAGCGACGTCGGCACGTGCTGCTGATCCATCGTGCCGTTGATGGCTGCGTCGGCGAAACGCGGCGCGGCTGTCAGTTGCTCGGCCGACTCGAACTGGCGTTCCGGCGGGATATTGTGCTGAGCAGCGGCAATGGCCCGGCGCGTCGGGTTGGGATCGGCCACGCCGACGATGCGCAGCCGGTCGGGTCGATGGTGGGCATAGGAGGCATAGGTCAGCGCGCGGTGGCCGGCGCCGACAATCACGGCGGACATAGGAGCGGTAGTCATGATCTTCTTGCCTTAACGAGTGATGACAGGCAACCACACGCGCGCTTGAACATTTGCCGGCATCTGGCGCAAGTGTAGCAAACTGACCGAATAGGGCGGCAACACGCGCGTCACGTTGCTGTCAGAGGCGCCAAAGGAAATGGGCGTCTCGGTCAGGCCGTCGGAAGGCGTGGCGACGCCGTTGTAGGTGACCGATTGCGCCGTCAGACTGGCGGCTGCCGCCCACCACACCGACCCGTCAGTCAGTGGGCCAAAGCCGGCCACATGGATCGTTGTGGTCACTACCGAGCCGGTCTTGTTGATCGCCAGCAGCGACACCGTGGCGCTGTTCACGCGCCCGGCATACACGCTGAGCTGACTCGTCACATACGCCGTCGTCGTTACCGGCGTCATTTGATTGCCGAAGCGCGCCCACAGCGGATACACGTAGTACTGCGGCGCGCGGTAGTAGCCGTTGTCCTCGTGCATCAAGCCGTATTCGGTGCCGTTCGATGCGCGCCCATTCGCCAGGTCCCACTGCGCCATCAGCGTTACCCCTTGTTGCGCAGCCTGGCCGATCGAGTCGGCCAGGAACAGCATGTTGAGGGCGCGTGTCATCCACTGGTTGTTGTCCTGGTCTTGCACCGACACCAGGTTGAACTCGGTCGCAGCAACCGGCGCCTGTCGCCCCCCGGCATAGGCGTTGAATGCGGCACGCAATCCATGCATGATATCGGGCCAGTGTGTGTGAGGGTTGCGCAGGACCTCCTGCGCCGACGGCAAGTTGAAGAAGGGGTATGGATGAATGGCATACATGTCCAACGCCGCGCCGGCTGCCGAAATCACCCGGCTGCCCCAGCCGGCATAAGTTTGCCATTGCGCCTGGCCGTCGCTCGGCGTGCCCGGATATTCAAAGCCCACAGCCGCCAACAAGATGGTGGGGTCAACTGCCTGCATCGCCTGGCGAAATTCCAGATACCCCTCTTTCCGACTGCTCCCGCTGCCCACACCGTTCACGTATTCGAATCCATCGCATGTCCAGGTGTCTTCCCAGGCCCAGCTCTGACACAGCCCGCTGCTGCTTGGCGAAGCCGTGCTGGATTTGCTGGCGTACATCTCGTTGCCGAATTCCCAGTACTTGATGCCCGGCGGCTCCGGGTTGCCGCCGGCTGCGCGCAACTGTGCCCAGTGGCCGACCGTGTACCAATTCGTCCCCTGGATGTCCACGCCGATCACGCGCGTGTCGGTGATGTGGCCGTTGAAGAAAGCGACAGCCGCTGCCGCTTCCTTCGATGTGGCATTCGGGTTGACAATCCACATGCCCCGCAGGCCGGTTGCTTTGAGGAAGTTGATAAAGTCGGTGGGGCGCGCGGCCCATGTCCAGTAGCATGGGTACGCGCCGGGTTGATCGCTGCCTTTCTCACAGCTCAACCAGCCATAGGCGTTGCTCCAACTGCCGCCCGGCATGCGCAGCAGCGTCAGCCCAGACGCCGCCGTGCGCGCGCGGAAGGTAGCGTCTTCCAAGCGCGTCGGCCCCAGCCAGGCCGGCAAGTTGCTGCCCAGCAGGTCTGGCTCAAAGGGTGTGATCGGCCCGCTTGCCTGAATCCGGATGGTTGCCGCAAAGGGCGCCGGTGGCGGCGGCGGTGTCCCGCTCAGAAGGCGTATGTCGTCCACATAGAACACGGCCTGGTCACTCCCCGTGCGGTCTGTCACGTTGATGCGCGCGATCTGTGATGGGTTGCCAAGCTGAGCCACAGTGATCGTGATCGGCGTCCACACGCCGACCGTTGCTGTGATGTCAAAGGTGGAGCCGGCCGGGCCACTGTCTGTCTCCTGGATGAACACCCGCAGCAGCTTATGGGCGCCGCTGCCGCCGTGAACCCAGAAGGTCAGCGTGGGATACACGCTGGCATCGAGCGGTGTGTCTGTGCGCAGCGACAGGCCGGCCCAGCCGGCCGTGTAATCCACCGCGATCGAGTTTGTCCCGCTGCGCACCGGCGACGTATTGGCAAAGTTGACGGTGGTATTCCACGACCAGTTGCTCCAGCCGGCGGCCAGCGCGTCCTGATATACGATCACGTCTGCTTGCGGTGTCTGGGGCGCGGCATGTGCCGCGCGCCCGATAAGCAGACCTGTGCTGATTGCAGCGAGCGCCATGCCGATCAGCAACACGATTGCTCCCTTTGCTGTGCCAGCGCCGGCTCTGTTATACAACTGTCCACGTTCGCCCAAGATAACCCTCCACGCCCTTTTCGAGCAAAACCTTGCGTGCCAACCCGGCAACCACTAGCCGACTGCTGAAGATTTGTCAAGGTGTTCAGCGCGTCCTGCGCCTGGCACTGACAAACAGAAAACACGAACGATGTCAGTTGGCAAGTTCAACGACAATCGGTTACCATTTTGTGCCCTATGAGAAGAATCATCCGTCGCCTGGTTTTGGGTGTTGTCAGCTTGATTGTTGTCCTGGTCGTCGTGGTGGCGGGCACAGGCGTTGTGTGGGTGCGTCAGCCTTTCCCTCAAGTTGCCGGGGAGCTGCGGATGAACGGCCTCAATGGCAGCGTTGAAGTTATCCGCGATCGCTTTGGCGTGCCGCATATTTACGCCGATACGCCCGAAGATTTGTTTTTTGCGCAGGGCTTTGTGCATGCCCAGGATCGTTTCTTTCAGATGGAGTTCTGGCGACGCATCGGCCAGGGCCGGCTGGCCGAGTTGTTTGGCCCCAGCGCCTTGGCGCAGGATCGCTTCATCCGCACACTGGGCTGGCATCGCACTGTTGCGCAGGAAGTTGCCCAACTCGACCCAGAGCTGCGCCAGACGCTGGAACGCTACGCGGCAGGCGTGAACGCTTATGCACTGAACAATGCCGATCGACTTGGGTTGGAATTTCGTGTGCTGGGCTTGATTGGCCGGCGCTGGCAGCCTGAACCCTGGACGCCGGCAAACTCGCTTACCTGGGGCAAAGCGATGGCTTATAACCTGGGCGGCAACATGGAAGCGGAGCTGGCGCGCATGGCGCTGATGCAGCGCGGCGGCCCGGCGCTGATGGATGCAATCGTGCCGCCCTATCCACCCGACGCGCCTTTCATTGTCAACACGCCGGCGGGCGGCGCGTTGCCTCCGGCTGCGACATCCGACGTGACGCTTTCCGCAGACAGCGCACTGGCTTTACTGCAAACGACCCGGCGCGCTGCCGAAGCAATCGGCCTGCGCAAAGACAGCGATATCGGCAGCAACAACTGGGTGGTCTCTGGCGCGCGTTCGGTCACCGGCAAGCCGTTGCTTGCCAACGACCCGCATCTGGCCATTCAAATGCCCTCGATCTGGCATCAGGTTGGCCTGCACTGTCGTGTGCTAAGCGCACAGTGTCCCTATGATGTGGTGGGCGTGTCATTCGTCGGCGTGCCCGGCGTCATCATCGGCCACAACGGTCGCATTGCGTGGGGCGTGACCAATGTCGGCCCCGATGTGCAAGACCTGTTCATCGAGCGCCCCAACCCGAACAACCCCGACGAATTCGAATTCCAGGGGCACTTCGAGCCGGCCCAGATCATCGAAGAACGCATCGCCGTGGCCGGCCAGTCGGAGCCGATTGTGTTGCGCGTGCGCGTCACCCGCCACGGGCCGATCCTTAATGACGTGATGGACGCGCTCAAAGACGAGCCGCCCATGGCGCTGCGCTGGACCGCCCTCCAGCCCGGTTCAATCCTGGCCAGCGTGCTGCGCCTCAACCGCGCGACCAACTGGCAACAGTTCCGCGAAGCCCTGCGCTTCTGGGACGCGCCTTCACAAAACTTTGTTTACGCCGATGTAGATGGCAACATCGGCTACCAGATGCCGGGGCGCATTCCGATTCGCGCGGCCGGCGATGGACGCATGCCGGCGCCCGGTTGGACCGGCGAATACGAATGGACTGGTGAAATCCCCTTTGACGAGTTGCCCTTTGTCTTTAACCCGCCAGAGGGCGTCATTGTCACCGCTAACAATGCTGTGATCGACCCGCAGCGTTACCCACATCTCCTGGGCAGCGACTGGGATCGCGGCTTTCGCGCCCGGCGTATTCTGCAACTGCTGAATGAAAAGCCGGCCCTGTCGCTTGAAGACATGCAGCGCATTCAAAACGACGCCCGCTCTGTGTTCGCCGATGACATTTTGCCGTTACTGGACAGTTTCACGTCGGATGATCCGCAGGCTGCCGATCTGTTGCGTCGGCTGCGCGAATGGGACCGCGTCTCGCGGCGCGACTCATCCGCTGCCCTGATCTTCGAGACGTTCTGGACGCAGCTCGCGCATGCCCTCTTCGATGACGAGGTGGGCGAAGCGTTGGCCGGCGAAGTCATCGGTGTGTTGACTGAAACCCGTCTGGCCGTGCGCAATGCGCTGGCAGACCCGGCAGCGCCCTGGTGGGATGATGTGAATACTCCCCAGCAGGAAAACCGCGCCCAGATTCTGACGCGCGCTTTGCAACAGACAGCCCGGCGCCTGGGTGAACGTTTTGGCGAGCGCCCCGAACAGTGGCAATGGGGCAATGCCCACACCGTGACCTTCCCCAACCAGACGCTGGGGCGCAGTGGCATTTCATCGATCGAAGCGCTTTTCAATCGCGGCCCGTACCCGGTCGATGGCGCGTCCGCAGCGGTCAACAACACCGGTGGCCGGAGCGAGTCTTTCGCTGTTTTATCCGGCCCCTCGGTGCGCCTGGTCATTGATCTCGCCGACCTGCGTCGTTCAGTCGCCATCCATCCCACCGGCCAAAGTGGACACACCTTTCATCCTCACTACGACGACTTCATTCCGTTGTGGTTGAACGGCGCATACCACCCGCTGATCTGGCAACGTGAAGACGCCCAACAACAGGCCGATGGCACGTTGCTCCTGAAACCATGAGCGCCTGATGGGTGACATGACCGGCATCTTACTTCCAACCGATTGTGGGCAGGCTGGCAGCTCCATGCAGATACGGCTGATTGCGACAGACTGTGTGATCTCTCTCAGCCTCTCAAAGGTGTGGTGATTGCTCATGCCATCGAGTGCCCCTGACTCTCTCCTGCCGTTCATTGTTCGCACGCCGTTGGTAATGTTGCTGGCTGCGCTGCTGGATGTGTGGCCGGGCGACCCATCGAATGTCTGGCATCCTGTGGCCTGGATAGGCCGTGGGATTGGCGCTGCCCGCAGCCGTGCGCCGCGGGCCGGACGCGCCGGCCCGTTTATCTACGGCGGCGCGCTCTCAGCAGCCGGCCTGGTTGCCACAGCCGCCGCCGGCAGCGCAATGACGCGCCTGTGTTGCCGCCTCTCCAAAACTGGCTGGCCGCTGGTCGGCCTCGTCGCTGAAGCATGGTTGTTGAAACTGGCTTTCTCCGCGCGCGGTCTGGCGCGTGCCGCCGAAGCAGTGCTGGCAGCCCTGCAACAAACCGATGGATTGGAAGAGGCGCGCCGGCGTCTGGCCTGGCATCTGGTCAGCCGCGATACCCGCGCATTGAGCGAAGCGCAGGTCTGTTCAGCAGTTATCGAATCGGTGGCAGAAAATCTGTGCGATAGCGTGGTTGCGCCGCTATGCTATTACGCCTGGGGCGGTTTGCCGGCAGCGTGGGCGTATCGCTTTGCCAACACCGCCGACGCCATGCTCGGCTATCGTGACCCTGAACGGGAATGGTTGGGCAAAATTCCCGCCCGCCTGGATGACGCGCTTAACCTTGCGCCGGCGCGTCTTTCAGCAGCGCTATTGTGGCTGGCCGGCGGTCTGAGCGGTTGCGATCTGCGACAGGGTTGGCGTGTGTGGCGGCGCGATGCGACGCTGACTGCCAGCCCGAACGCCGGACACCCTATGAGCATGATGGCCGGCCTGCTCGGCGTTGAACTGGAGAAGGTCGCGCATTATCGGCTGGGCGCCGGTCTGCGCCGGCCCACGCCGCGCGATGTCGCGCGCGCGATTCGCGTCATGAAAATCGCTGCCTGGTTGGCTGTGCTTGTGTGTGGCGGGTTGATTGCGCCGGCGCGCCGGCTGATGGAGAACAAGCGTTGAGCGCGCGCCCCTCTGCTTCCGCTGCATGTCTGCCTGAAGCCCGGCCAGAGATCGCCGCCCTGCCCGAGGTGGCGCATGGCGCACTGGATTTTGGCGAGCTGGAGCGCGCCGGCTTGCGCCCGCAGGATGTGATCGACTTCAGTGTAAACAGCAATCCGTTCGGGCCTTCGCCGCGCGTGATCGAGGCCCTGCGCTCAGTTGTGCCAGAGCGTTACCCTGATCGCGCATGTCTGGCATTGCGTCGCGCGTTGGCTGCGCGACATGGCCTTTCGATTGACAACATCCTCATCGGCAACGGCGCGTCAGAGTTGATCTGGCTGGTGGCGCTGGCCTGGTTGAACCCGCAGCGCACAGCCTTGATCGTTGGGCCGACCTTCGGCGAATACGCGCACGCGGCTCGCCTGATGGGCGCAGCGACGCAGGCACAGGTGGCCACACCGGCGCGCAATTTCGAGATTGCTATCGAGGAGATTGAGCGCGCGCTGGGTGTTCATCAGCCGGCAGTGCTGTTCTGGTGTAACCCGAATAATCCCACCGGCATTTTTGTGCCCGACACCGCGCTGAACGATCTGGCCGCGCGCCACGCCACGACCCTGTTTGTTGTGGACGAAGCCTACCGCCGCTTTGTGTTTGGGCAGCCGGATCGGTGTCTGGATGTATCCACGCTACCGCCCAATCTGCTCATCCTGCGCTCGATGACGAAAGATTACGCCCTGGCCGGCCTGCGACTGGGATATGCCGTGGGGCGCGCCGAAGTCATTCACGCGCTGGCTGCGACACAACCTCCCTGGAGCGTAAACGCGGCAGCGCAGGTGGCCGGCCTGGCAGCACTGGCCGACGAAGCGCATGTGACGGATGCGCTGGCCCAACTGGCCGATATCACCCCCGGATTCCAGCGTGATTTGAGGCAGGCCGGCCTGCGCGTGTGGACATCCTCCACCCATTTCTTCCTGGCGCAAGTGGGCGACGGCGCGCGATTCCGCCGCGCGTTGTTGCAGCGCGGCCTGCAAGTGCGCGATTGCGCCTCGTTTGGTTTGCCGGACTGTGTGCGCATCGCCACGCGCCGACCAGAAGAGAACGCCCGACTGGTGGCAGCCGTCCGACAGCTATGGGTCGCCTGAGCTGCGCGCCTGTCACCCGCCCTGTTGGGTATGGCTTCTGCGCCGGCCATCACGGAGAAATCGTGCAGGGATTGTTTCATGCGCCGCATGTCAGGTGTGCGACGCCATTTGTGCGTGGCTTGCTGACATTGCCCTGCCCGCTGTTCTGGTCGAAAGCGCGCTTCACGCCACATGATGCGCCCGATGGCGCGCTGGAAGTTGTCCCACCGCAAAAAGACAAAGCGCGTCGCGCCGCTGTCTTAACCTTGCAGTCTTTTGGGCTGGCCTGTGGCGGCCGGCTGGAGATCGATAGCAACATTCCGGCCGGCCGCGGGCTGGGATCTTCGACCGCAGATGTCGTGGCGGCTATTCGCGCTATAGCCAATTGCTATGGCGCGCGCCTGAGCGCGAACGAAGTGGCGCATCTGGCCGTGCAGGCCGAGACAGCCTGCGACGCAGTGATGTTTGCCGCCGCCCCGCGCAGCGAAGCGGTGCTGTTTGCTCAGCGCGCGGGCCGGATCATCGAAGCATTTGGCCGGCCTCTGCCGCTGCTGATGGTGCTGGGATTCGACACGGCAGACTGGGCTGGGGTGTCATTGCGCGCCGGCGTGGATACGCTCTCTCTCCCTGCGCCGGCATATACGCCGGCAGAGGTAACCGAGTTCGAGCGCCTGCGCAATCTT
>DAOUDB010000122.1:0-1934 GCA_034431495.1 Thermoflexales bacterium | reverse complement strand
GCGCGCGCCTGCCACGCGCGCGGCTCGTGATGCTGGTGCGGGCTGAACCATCGTCGCGCATCGTTGCTCCCGGCCAGCGCGTCCACCATGCGGCTCGTGTCGATGGGCAGACTGAAGTAGAACGTCGTGCCCCGGCCGACTTCGCTATCGAGCCACAGGCGGCCGCCATGCATCTCGACGAAGCGCCTGCTGATCGTCAGGCCCAGACCGCTGCCGCCATGTTTGCGCCGGATCGAGCTGTCGAGTTGCTGGAATGGCTCGAAAATGCGGCGCTGGTCTTCGGGCGCGATGCCCGGCCCCGTGTCGGCCACGCTCACGATCAGCGCGTCACCCTCGCGCCAGACGCGCACGCGCACCCCGCCCTGCTCCGTAAAGCGACCAGCATTGCTCAACAGATTGAGCAGCACCTGTCGCACGCGGGTGACATCGCAATGCGCGCGCGGCAGATCCGGCGCGCAGAAAGTCTCCAGATACAACCCCTTCGATGCGTACAGCGCGCCCACGGCGGTCACCGCTTCGGCGACGACATCGGGCAACGCGATCCACTCGCGGCTCAACGTCATGCGCCCGGCTTCCATCTGGCTCAAGTCCAGCACATCGTCCACTAGCCGGGCCAGATGCTGGCTGTTGCGTTGAATGGCGGCGATGTCGGCCAGCAGGGCCGGCGGCAGTCTGACCCGGTATGCGTGCGGGGCTTGGGTAATCATCTCGCTGAAGCCGATGATCATGTTCAGCGGCGTGCGCAGTTCGTGGCTGACGTTGCTCACAAACTCTTCCTTCGCCCGGCGCGCTTCTTCTGCCGCCGCGGTCAGCGCCTTCAGCCGATCCGTCAGGCGGGCCAGTTGCTGGTTGGCCTGCACCAGGTCCTGTTGCGCCTGCTGCAACTCCATCTTGCGCTGCCGCGCATCGTCCATTTCCTTCTGCGCCTGCGACAGGCTCCAGTGCGTCCAATCGACCAGCGCGCCGAGCGGACGCGTGACCACCCAGCCGGCCATACCTCCGATCGCCCCGGCCACGATGACGATGCCGCACAACGGCGCGGTGTGTTCGGGCATGGCCGGCTGTTGCGACAACCAGAGCAGCGCGCCGGTGATGCCGGCCTGCGCCAACACGCCGGCGCGCGGGCCGATCAACGCGGTGGCCAGCATGGGGACCAGCGCGCACAGCGCCAGCGCCCAGGGTTGTTGCAGCGCCAGCGCAATCGACATGACCATGCCGGCGCTGCCGGCCAGCCACACCCACAGGGCGGCCGGCAAGTGCTTCGGCAACAGCCACAGCGCCAGCACGCTCAGGCCGGTCATGCCAAACAACGCCAGCGTGCTCGTCGACAGCAACGCCCACCACGTGGAGAGGTGCGCGATGACATACCACGCCGCAACGACCAGGCCGGCCAGCACGATCAGGATGCGCAGCGCCGTTTCGATCTGGTTGCGCAGAGAAGCCGAGAACGCGGGATCGGCGCCGGCGCGTTCAGCCGGCAGGCGCAGACCTTGCCACATGGCCCACCTCCGCGAAGGAAATCACGGCCCACAGAGCGCTGGGGGCGAATGTCACGCCACTCTGTGGCACTCGAGTTGATGGAAGCACCCGGCGATCTTATCACCCGCCGCCCAGTTCCACGTCAACCTCGTGGCTGTGCCCGTCCTGCGCCAGCGGAATCAGGTTGCCCGGCAGCGCGCGGCCATCCAGGGTCAGCCGGCGCACGCCGCGCCCTGCCCCGTCCGCATTGCGCACCACGATGTGATAGGTCGTGTCGCCGGCCAGGCTGCGGCTGTGGCAATAGGTGATCTCGTAGCCCGGCCAGTCTGAAGGGATGCAGGGTTCGATCTGGTGCCGGGCCGCGTTCAGAATGTACTCGCGCATGGCATCCGGCGCCGCGTAGGTCAACGCCAGCGCATCCTGCAACTGGTCGCGGAAACCAAACGCGCCGCTCG
>DAOUDB010000121.1:0-3713 GCA_034431495.1 Thermoflexales bacterium | reverse complement strand
ACGCCGGCGTATTCATGCCCCAGGTTGGATGGCGCCAGCGCCCCGCCCAGCGCGCCTTTGGAAAGCTCGTAGCCTTCGATAGCGTGCAGCTCCGAGCCGCAGATACCGGTGTGGCTGATGTGGATCAGCACGTCGTCGGGCTTTTCGATGGCCGGCCAGCGGGTCTGCTCCACGCGCACATCCAGCTTGCCATACAGCCGCGCGGCGCGCATTGTTTGGGTGGTGTGTCCAGTGCTCATGTTGTTTCTCCAAGTCTGGCTTTTCGCGCCCAGGTATGCTCAGGAAT
Organism: Thermoflexales bacterium; assembly: GCA_034431495.1. Taxonomy (GTDB): domain Bacteria; phylum Chloroflexota; class Anaerolineae; order J036; family Brachytrichaceae; genus Roseilinea. The sequence goes on along the minus strand of DAOUDB010000121.1, from coordinate 3,427 downwards.
TGTAATGTCGGGCGCTCACTCGACCGGCGCCAGTTCCAGCCGGCCGGCGCTGAGTTCGCGCAGCGCCTGTTCAAACGGTGCGATGTCATCCACGGCGAACACCAGCGTCAGCAGCACATTGGCCCCGAACTCTTCGCCGGCGATTGTGCCGTGATGCGCGGCCACCAGCAACCGCGCGCGCTCGAAGAGCGGATAGGGGAGTTCGAGCAGAAATGTTTTGCGCTCGACGCGCTCAGACCGTGGCAACACTTCCAGCGCAGCCTTGAGCGCGCCACTGAAGGCGCGCACCAGTCCGCCTGTGCCCAGCTTCGTCCCGCCAAACCAACGCGACACCACTGCCACGACATCGCCCAGCCCGCTGCCCTGTAACACAGCCAGCATCGGTTTGCCGGCGGTGCCGCTGGGTTCGCCGCCGTCGTTGCAGCCGTCGATCACGCTTGCGCCGTACCCCACGCGGAAAGCATAGGCGTGCGCGCTGGCCGTGCTGTGGCGCTCCTTCACGCGCCGAATGAACGCCATCGCCTCATCGACAGAGCGCGCTTCACCAATCGTGCAAATGAAGCGCGAGTTGACCACCACAGTTTCGACGGCGATTTCCTGGGCAGGAATTGGATAACGCATCCTGAATTTTGGATTTTGGATTTCAGATTTTGGATTGGGGATGGCGGACGCACACGGTCACTGCGCGGGGCACAACTCGGATGACGCAGGGAGTCATGGATACGGTGTCGCCGTCGATCTGCACCGGCTGCGGCGGAGAGGCCGAGATCGAGACGCGATCCTTGACCACGATGTGCTTCAGGACTGCCGGCGGCAACCAGTCGTTGTAGAGTGTCGCGCCTCGCCTGTCGCCAAGCGCCCACCGCAACAGATGGCGCAGATTGCGCAGCGCGCTGACGTGAAAGATGCACAGGTCGAGCTGCCCGTCGTCGAGCCGGATCAATGGGTTCAGCTCCAGACCCAGCACGCCCAGCGCCCCTGTGTTGGCCACCCAGACAGACTCGGCGCGGAATCGGAATGGCCGGCCCCCATCCACCCGGAAGCGATAGCGCGCGACTTGAAGACGCAGGGCGTGGCGCAGCGCGTGCCAGGCATAGGCCAGTTTGCCAAATCGCGTTTTCAGTTCGCGTGTCGTGTCCCGCGTGACCTGCGCTTCGTAGCCGGCGCTGAAGCGCAACGCAAAATAAAACCGCTCGTCCAGCACGCCCAGATCGACCGGCCGGCTCTCGCATGCCGGATTCAGCGCGTCCAGGCAGGCTTGTTGCCAATCTCTGCTGAGGCCCAGCGCGGTTATCAGCACATTGCCTGTGCCGCCCGGCATGATCGCCAACGGTGTCCTGACCCCGATCATGCCGCCCATGATCTGGGTCACGGTGCCATCTCCACCCACAGCAATCACCCGATCAAACCGGTTTGCGTCACGCGCCAGTTCGGCCGCAGACGAGTCGGGCGAGGTGTAGCGCACGACCAGCTCATGTTGGCCGGCTGCCGACAACTCGACCAGACGCTTGACGATCTGCACTGCCTGCTGGGCGCCCGATTTCGGGTTGGCAATCACCAGCATACGGCGCGGTGGGCCAGGGGTGGCGACAGGAGATTGCGCGCGCATCATGCGCGGCGAGTATAGCGCGCCGGCTTGCGCTGCGCTGCTCGCGTTAGAATGTCGCCCACTCAGGATGACGCCTGTATGTTCTACCAGTTTGCTCATGGCTGCGCCCGGCTGCTGATTCATGCCGTCGCGCGCGTGCATGTGGATCGCGCCGATTTGCTCGATCAGCCGCCCCCTTACATTCTGGCTACCAATCATTTGACCAGTTGGGACCCGCCGCTGATCTTTGCCGTTTCCCCGCTCAGCGTGCGCATGACGGTGCTGGCCGCCGACAAGTGGCGCAAAGTGCCGCCCATTCTGGTGCTGTTCAACTTGATGGGTGCGATCTGGGTCAGACGCGGCGAGGTGGATCGCGTTGCGCTGCGCAAGTGTGTGGAGGTCTTGCAGTGCGGGGGCGTAATCGGCATGTCGCCAGAGGGCACGCGCAGCCGCACCGGCGGGCTGATTCAGGGCCGGCCTGGCGTGGCTTACCTGGCGCGCAAGGCCGGCGTGCCGATTCTGCCGGTGGCGTTGTGGGGTGTGGAGCAGATCGGGCCGAACTGGCGGCGTCTGCGCCGGACAGATGTGTATTTGCGGGTGGGTGAATTGATCCACCTGCCGCCGGGTGAAGCCCGCGCAGCGCAACTCGACGCCGACACCGACCACATCATGCGCGTCATTGCTGCTATGCTGCCAGAGCGCTATCGGGGTGTGTATGCCTGAACCTCGTGAATGCGAAAGGAGAACTGTTGATGGCCGACCGTATGCCGCTTGAGACCCGCAACCTGGACATCTACGGCAACCCTCCGTTGCCGTGGAGCCGGCCACATGAGTTGCTGACAGCCGATATCTTTCTGCCGCACACCGCTTTCCTGGGCACGGTGCGCCCCGACGGTCGCCCGCACGCCGCCGGCATCGGCGCTGTCTGGCTTGACGGCGACATTTACTTCACAAGCGGGCCGGGGACGCGCAAATCGCGCAATCTGGCCGCCAATCCTGCTTGCACCATTGCCGTTAAACTGGCAACGATTGATCTCGTGCTCGAGGGCGAAGCGCTCAGGGTCACCGATGCGCAGACTCTGGAGCGGGTGGCTGCGCACTGCCGCGAGGGGGGCTGGCCGGTGCAGGTGGAGGGCGACGCTTTCACCGGCCCGTACAGCGCTCCCAGCGCCGGCCCGCCGCCGTGGTATCTCTACCGCTTCACGTTTCACACCGCCATCGGGAATGCCACAGCCCCGCCAAACGGCGCGACACTCTGGCGATTCGAGCGCCGGTCTGGCTGAGATACGCACTACGCAACACGCACCCATCACGTCACGCGCGGCACGCGCGGCAGAATCGCCGATACCACTTCATAGTTGATCGTGCCCAGGCGGGCAGCCACATCCTCTGCCGTGATGCGCTCGTGACCTTGCCGGCCGATCAACACGACTTCGTCGCCCATACGCACGCCGGGAATGTCGGTCACGTCGATCATGGTTTGATCCATGCACACCCGGCCCACGATTGGCGCGCGCTGGCCGCGCACCAGCACCTCGCCAAAATGCTGTGGCGCGCGACGAAAGCCATCGGCATAGCCCACCGGGATCACGGCGATGCGCCGCTCGCCCTGGCAGCGGTAGGTTGCCCCGTAAGAGACCGGCGCGCCGTCGGGCAGTGTTTTCACCTGTGAGATGGTGGTCTTCCAGGCCAGCGCCGGCCGCAGGCGCCCGATCGCCTCTGGCAGGTCTGTCTGATCCGCGCCAAAGGGCGACAATCCATACAGCGCCAGTCCCACCCGCGTCATGTTCAGGCGCGTTTCGGGCAGGGCCAGCGTGGCGGCGGAATTGGCCGCGTGGA
>DAOUDB010000120.1:0-11894 GCA_034431495.1 Thermoflexales bacterium | reverse complement strand
GCACACGCTCCCAGCGCAGGCCGCTCCAGTGATACAACCCCAACGTATCTTCGATCACCGGCCCAAGATCGGCTTGGCTGTAGGAGAGGGTGAAGGAGAGAGGCTGTTGCAGTTCGGCGTCGAAGGTCAGGGTGAAGAAGCGACCTATGCCGAGCAGATTGCCTGTGCTAAAGGGCAAGCCGGGCTGATAGCGCAACTCGGTCGGTGCGACAAATGCGCCCGGAGGAAAGTCGATGGTGGTGCGCTGGCTGGCGGATTGCAGTCTCGCCGGCGGGCTGGGCCTGAAATCTGTGGCGACATTCAGGGCGTACACCTGTGGGCGCGCTAAGGTCAGACCAACATACACATAGTCGTCCTGGTAGTAGATGTCGGTGGTGTCCCAGGTCCCCACATCCGGTGGTGGCAGCGGTTGGGTGACAGGCACGGGAATGGGATTGGGCGGATAGGCCAGCGAAAAGGCGCGATCTTCCGCAAGTCCATATTCGCCCAGCGGCGTCAGACGGGCCACCGGTGCGAAGCGTGAATCGGTCTGGCGCAACGCGGATGAATCGCGCGCGTCAAAGACGCTCAACACGTAATCGTTGTCGGTGTAGGACCACCGGGGCATGTACAGCCAGCCCTCTCTGGCGAAGCCCGTGTTGGCGCACTCGCCATCCAGCCACAGAGTTGAACTGATCGGGTGCATTGGATCGGACAGGTCGAGGGCGTGCAGTTTTGCGTCCACGCAGCCGTAGCCGTAGTAGGCGGTGTACACGCGGGGGCCGGCCTGGGCAACCAGCATCTGGCCGCTGACGGGGTGCGCAGCAATTTCCACCGGCGCGTTGAAATCCGCGAACGACAGCACGTATGCCTTGTCCAGATAGTTGTAGTGCGGGCCGTTGTTGCACACGCCCACTGCATAGAGCAGGTTTCCTACCGGCTGCAGGGCAAGCCGGCACAACGAGGCCGGCGACTGAATAACGATGCTGCTGCGGCGCACAATCTCGTTGCCGCGCATGTCGAGCGCGTGCACCAGCGTGTGGGTATAGTCATCGACGCTGCTGATGACGTAGAGGCGGGTCGAGCCGTCGGGCCGGGACTGGCCGACCAGGCCTCGGAGGTAAGAGCCGGGCGCGATCAGTCCACCGGGTCGGGGCAGGATGTTCTCATCCAGGCTGAAGGCGCGTATGGCGCTAACCTGATGCAGTGCGTAAGCCTGTCGCCCATCGCGCGCCAGATCGGGCAGCCAAGTGCTCACGGCGCCTGTGTCGTAGGATGGTAGTGCTTGCGGATGCGCGGGGGCGGTGACATCGACCGACATGAACTGGAAGCCATCGCTCAGAAACACATGCGAGTCTGTCGCGGCAACCAGTTCGCAGATGATCGAGGATGTAGAACAATCCACCGCTGACGCGCCCAACAATGCGGGTTGGGCCGGGTTGGTCAGCGAGAAGACGCTCAAGACTGCGCTCGCTCCGTTCGAGGAAAACGTGAAGAGCGCCCCCGGCCGGCCGGCTATCCCATAATCCCATATGTCGTCTCCGCCGGGCGAGGTGATGGGCGTCCTAGCAGTGAGCATCGGGCCGGGCGTGATCTGAATTGGTTGCAGGACTACCACACTCGAACCGTTTGCGTCGTAGGTGCGCCCATACAGATACAGGTAACCATCCTGAGCATGGGAATAGTTGACCTCCAAGGGCACGATAACCTGGCTGTGAACGACAGGGGCCAGCGGCGCGGCCAGCGAGAGAGCCGTTATACCGGTGGAGCCGTAGCGCGCAAACAGCGCATCTCCCATCACTACCGCGTCGCGTGTGGTCACCGTCTTCAGGTTGCTCAGAACGGGGCCGACGACGGCCATGCTCTGGCGGGTTGTTGAAATCACCCGCCAGCCGGTGTTGTAGTCGCTGACATACACGTAATCGCCGTAGGCAATGGGATAGTCGTATGCGCCCGGCACGATTAGCGTCTGGCGGTGGATGGGCCGGTGTGGGTCTTCTAGCGAGAACAGGCGCAGTTTCGGGCCGTTGGCGGTGTTGCTGACGACGATCAGCCGGTCGCGCAACGCGCCGGCTATCACCATGCCGTTGACGTATTCGTGCATCAGATCGGAGAAGAATACCTTGTTGACCTGGCGAATCGCCGCCGGCTGCGACACATCGAGCACCAGGATGCCGTTTGCATCCGCCACGTAGGCCACTGAGCCGGCGATTATGGGTTTGCTGACCATGCTGCGATTCCAGTCCAGGAGCGCGAGCGGCGCGAAGGAGAGCCGACTGCATGCCGAGGGGTGCGCCAGACAATCCGCCGGCTGCATGACCAGATCAACCTGTGTATCGGCGTTCGGTGCGACGAACGCGGTGCGGGTGGTTTGATAGCCCGGCGCGACCGCTTCGATCGTGTACGTCACGCCCTCGCGCACGGTTAGGCTGTACATGCCGGTAGTGGCGCTGCTGGTGATCACCTGCGCCGGCGCGATGTCGGAATAGCTGACGCGCAGGCGGGCCTGAATGGGTTGGCCGCTGCCGGTGGCGGTGACTGTGCCGGTCAGCGTGTGGCGCGGCACGGGCTGCCCTGCCTGCACCGACACCACATAGCCGGTTGAGGTTGCCGCCAGCACAGATACGCGAATGTTATCGCGCGCGAACGTCTCGCCGACGGTCCACATCGCGCCGGCGTCGCCGGTGTTGCCGTTGCCGTCCACGTCCACCACATACGCGTAGTTGCTGTACGCTTTGTGAATGATGATCGCGTCGCCGGGCAGATAGCTGTCGTGCCCGATGCGCTGGCGCGCCTCCAGGGTGTACACGGAGGGGGCATTGGCCGCCTCGGTGATCGGGGCGGTCACCAGCAATGGATTGTTGTTTGCCGACGGTTGCGCCAACCGTTCCAGCGTGACCGTTACTGCGCTGTTCCACTCCATGTCCAGCCGGCGCTCTGGTGGAATCCAGCCCAGATGATCCTTGTACGCGGCGATGGTGTGCTGGCCCAGGCAGCCGAACGTGGCATGGTTCCCGCCGCGCCCACAACCACTGCTCCAGGCGCTCATCACATCCCATTCGTTGTCATATACCTGGCCATACTCGCCGGATGAGTGCGGCAGCCCGAAACCGTGCCCCATCTCATGCTCGACTGCTGCAATGTTCGAGAAAGCCCACGGCGGCAGCCAGGTCATGCTGTAGGTGCGCTGCACATCATCGAGAGCGAGCGTCCAACTGCCGCCCCAGGCGCAACATCCCAGCGACTCATTGAAGATGAGGTTGATGCCGGTGTAGCTGGGAAAGAAAACAAACGCGTCGACGACGCTCGTGCAATCCTCAACTGCTCGCCCGAAATCCAGATCGAGCGTCCCATCGCCATTGCTGTCATACACGTAATAGCTGTAGGGTTGGGGGAGCGTGAACCAGCCGACTGCCCCACTGCCTGTCAGATTGATGGTGTCGTAGGACAACTCTCGCCAGTAATGCCCCAGCGCGGGATAGGCATTGCTGTACATGTCGCCAAAATAGGACAGTGGCTTTGGCTCGGCCGCAATATCCTTGAACTTGCACAAGATGGATAGCCACGCTTGCGGCCCATGCACGTCCTGAGAAGACTGAAGTGTGAAGGGGGATGGATTCGGTGACGCAGCGTCTGGCGGCACGCGGGATGCGCCAGTCAGGCGAATCGACTTGACCATCCATCGCGGGGAGAGTGATTCTGCCGCCGCGCCCTGGGGCAAAGCCGCTGGAGTGACCTCGACAATCACCTGTTTGCCATTGAGCGCGAGTGCGCCGCCGGCCTCTTCCAACAGCGCTGCCTCGATTGTCAATTGCGCAGGTTGATCGGTTTCCCGAAACAGCCAGTAGGTTTCTTCGCTGCGCGTGCTGCCTGCATCATCGCCCCAGATCACCCCAAACTGCCCAACGAGAGATGACACCGCAACGGTCTCTTGAGCCGCGGGCATCATCTCATCCTGGCCGGCCTGTGACTGTGCGCGCAGGCTGTTCTGAGTAGTGGCAACCACCATCAACGCCGTCAGAATCCGGGCAAGTCGTCTTGTTTTCATGTCTGCCTCCCTGTGAAAACCGACTCCACAGAATGGTCGGCAATGCCGGCAGCGCGATAGCGTCGCACTCGCGCCCTCGGCGCACGAACATGGCCGTGTTCACGCAAACTTCGGTGTGACCAGTAAGCCAGCAAGAGCGGACCTTATGCTCACTTACTGGACATTGGCAAAAAAGGCATGACTGCGCCTAGACTTGAGTTATCACACTTGAGTCGGAGCGCAAGCCATGCCTAGCCTGATTATTCACCACTTTGAGCCGCTGTGTGCCTTCTTGATGCTGTTGCTCATCCAGTTGAGCGAGCCGCAACAACGCCTTGCGTTGAACGTGGTAGGCGCCTTGCTGGTGTGCGGGAGCAAGCACAAGACGCTGACCACCTTGACGGCCATGTTGCGCCTGCCGCACGCCGACCATTTTGCCCTGGCGGACTTCTTCCGGCAGAGCGGGTGGTGTCCCGTGGACGTGCGCCGGGCGGTGTTGATGACCCAGATGGCGACGCTGGCGCGGGGGGTGCAGACCGGCGCGGCGGCTCGGTCGCCGGTGTTTCTGAGCGTGGACGACTCGCTGGCGGTCAAGGATGTGGGGACGCGGGCTTTGGAAGCCGTCACTTTCCATCACGATCATGTCAAACAGCGTCGCCAGTCCAAGGGCTACACCAACGCGGCGCGCTATGTGACAGTCAGCGCTCAGGTGAACGGGCTGAGCTTTCCGCTGACTTGGCGGCTGTACCTGTCCAGGAAACAGGTCAAACGCCTCAATCGCACACGCACGGGGAGCAGTCGGCTGACCTATCGCAAGCTCATCAGCCTGGTCATCGAGATGCTGGACGAGATTGCGTCGCACCGGCCCTCCGGCCAGCAGGTGTATGTCCTGTTCGACTCGTGGTATGCCAGCGCCGAGTTGCTGAACGACGTGCGGCAGCGGGGCTGGCACTTCATCTGTGCTGTCAAGAGCAATCGAACGCTGTCGGGTTCGTATGTGTCGACGTACTGGCGTGCATTGTCGCGTCAGCGCATCAAGCGCGTGACGGTCAACAACACCAAGGGCAGCCATACCTATCACACCCGGTACACCACCGGTCGGCTGCGCGGCGTCCCCCAACCGGTGGGCGCCGTCTTCTCCAAACGAAGCCCGCGCAAAGGGCCGGTTGCCTGCTTCGTCACCAGCGATCTGCGTTTGCGCGCGCAGGGCGTCCTGCGCTCCTACGCCTGGCGTTGGCAAGCCGAAACCGACAACTTCCTGCTCAAAGAACGGCTCGGTCTGGCCGACTTCCGTCTGCGCTCGCTCGAAGCGGTGCTGCGTTGGTTCGCCCTCGTCTTCGCCGCCTATGCCTTCATCCGTGTGCGCATCGCCGAAGCCTGGCTGCAACGGCCCGACCGGCCCCAACTGTCCTTTCACGACGCGATCGCCGAGCAGCAGCGTTGGCATCTCGTGGCCGACCAGGCGCGACGCGGGTGGAGCAATCAGCAACTGCTGGCTCACATGTTGCCCACCTAACTCGCCCATCGCTGTCTCACATCTCATGTCGTTTGTGTGTCGCTCTCGCTGAGAGTTCAACTTCGCACGTCTGCTCTCAGCCCAGTGGTCCATTCGCCTCGTGCGAATCTGCCAATGTCCAATACATTAGTCGCTGGTCACGCTGTCTTTTTCTATCGAAATTTGTCATAATAGCCATGAGATTCCGTTAAGATTTCGCACAGAAAGGCAAACTAGACGCCCCGTGCCTCGGTCGGCTAGTAAGTTCCCAGGCTTAGCCCCTTTTGGATGAAGTAGCGATAGGTGTCGTAGTAAACCGTGTTGGGGATGGAGTGGTCGCTGTGCAGCACATAGCCGTAGCCCTGTTTGACAACCGGGATTTTGGCTTCCAGCTCGGCGTCGATCACACTGCGATCGTTGGTGTACAGAGCGCGCACGTCGATGCCGCCCATGAAGGATAGCCGGTCGCCGTACTCGCGGTGCAGCTTGAGCAGATCCATGCCGGCCTTGACTTCGATCACCTGCAACATGTCGATGCCGGCGCGCAACATGCCCGGCAGCAGCGGCGCCACGTAGCCGCACGAGTGCATGATGACCGGCAGCCCTTTGCTTTTGGCGAAGTCGATGGTTAGCTTATGGGCCGGCTCGATGATCTCGTGATACATGGCCGGCGACATGAACGGGCGCTGCTTGAAGCCCATGTCTTCGTAGTACCAGACGCCGTCGGGCAGTCCTTCTTCCGCGAACAGCATTTCCTGCAAGTCCACGTTCAGCTGCGCGTAGGTCATCGCCATGTCGCGCACCCAGTCGGGGTCCTCGGCCATGCCGATCAACATCCACTGGTGGCCGGTGACATCTTTGAGAATCTCGAATACGTTGACGCCGGACCAGGCGAAGAAGCGATTGGCGCGGCGCGCCCGCTCTTTGATCGCGCGATAGTCCTCGAACTTGATGCGCCGGCGCTCGGCCTTCAGCTTCGGCTTGATGTGGGCTTCCCAGTTCGTTCGATCCTTGACCAGAAAATCGATGTGCTCCGGTGTCGAATCGTGCAGCTTGTGCGTGCGCATCACGGCGTAGTTGCCGTTGCGCACCAGCCGGGTTTCCTCGGTCTCTTCCAGCACTTCGGGCACGAAATCCAGATCGGCCACCATGTCGAACGGCCAGGCCAGTTCGAGGTCGAAGCCAAAGTGATCGGAGAATGGCTCGTCGGCCTTCAAGTGACCCTGTTGTGTCCAGGCGGCGTGCGTGTCACTCCAGAAATGCTCGAACAGGCCGATGCGGTCAACCGGCTTGCGGCGCAGAATGTTCTCGATGCGTTCTCGTCCAGTCAGTTCCATGGGGGTCATCTCCGTTTGAGAATGGATTCGGTTGAATGTGCGGGCCGGTCGGTCGGTTCGACAAGCTCACCGACCAACTTGCCGGCCATCATCTTCAAGCACCGCGCTCGCGGCGCTTCTGCAATTCCGCAAGGGTTTGTTCGTGCTGGGCTTTGGTGATGGGGAAACGCCACACCAGTCCCATACCGATGAGCAGCACGATCGCCGGCACAGGCCCGATCATCCAGCGAATGGCCAGCAGGGCGCTGTCGGGTTGGATGATGGGCGTTGTGGCGTTTGCCGGCGGCGTGATGTAGCCGGCCCATGCCAGCACCTGGCTGACCAGAAACAGGCCGACGGCCAACCCCAGCTTTTGCAGCAGGACGAAGAAGCCGTAGAATGCGCCCTCGCGCCGGCGGCCGGTCTGCAACTCATCCAGTTCGATCACATCGGGCAACATGGCCCACGGCACCAGATACGCCGTCGCCACGCCGACGCCGGCCAGCGCGCCCAGCGCAATGATGATCCACGCCGGCCAGTCGGGTTGCACCGCAAACAGCGCGAACGACACCGCGATCCAAAAGCCCATGCCCCGGAAATACACGCCTTTCTTGCCCACTTGCCGGCTCACGCGCGTCCAGATGAACAGCCACACCAGCGCGCTGCCTTGCACGGCCAGGATCACCAGCGGGGTCAGGTCGGGCTGGCGCAGCCAGTAGGTGAGGTAATACACCACGATGGTCGAGACGGTTTGCACCACCAGCCACGACGCAAGATAGATGCCGGTGACATAGCGAAAGGCGCGGTTGGCGAAGGTGAAGCGCAACGCCTCGATGAACGGCATGGGCGCTTCTTCCTCCGCGGTGTGGCGCTCATATGTCCCCCAGAAGGCGAAGAAGAACGGCACGGTTGCCACGACAGCCCACACTCGGGCCGACACAGCGTAAGCCGTTTGCAGGCCGGCGGCTGGCTGAATGGCGTTCACGATGATGGGGTGCGCGACAGCGGCGATCAACCCGCTGCCGATGGAGAAAGCGAAGCGATACTGATTCAGGCTGGTGCGCTCGTCGTAGTCGCGCGTCAGTTCCGCCGTCAATGCGGTGTAGGGCACATTGACCACGGTGAAGGCCAGATCGAGCGCCAGCGACACAACCAGGTAGTACACAAACTTGCCGGCGTCGCCCAACGGCGGCACCAGGAACAGCAGCAAGAAGGTCAGTCCAAACGGCACTGCGCCGAGCAGAAACCACGGCCGGCGCCGGCCCCAGCGCGTGCCCACGCGATCCGAGATCATCCCCACTAGTGGGTCATTGATCGAATCCCAGATCTTGTTGAGCAGCAAAATCAGGCCGGCTGCCGCCGGCGGCACGCGTGCCACAGCGGTCAAAAAGTACAGCAGGAAAAACGACATGATGGCCGTGGCAACTGCCGGGCCAACATCGCCGGCACCAAAGGCCAGTTTGGTCACGAGAGGGACTTTCTCACTTGTGTGGGTAGGGGTTGCTAAGGACTGCATCCGTGAATCTCCGACGGACAGTGTATATCAGACAACAGACGACAGACAACAGATGACAGACAACAGATGAGAGGTGCCAGACGACAGAAGGCGGTTGCCCGATTGTCAGTTGTCAATTGTCAATCACACAATCGTAAATCGCTCGATACGGTCAATCAAAAATCCAAAATCGCAAATCCAAAATCGATGTCACACCAGCCGGCGCAACAACTGCAGCAGCGTGTCCGAGTAGGGCATGTAGCGTTGCCGGATATCCAGCCAGAACGGCTTCTTCAGCACAGCCTTCGGATGGGTGAACGTGTCGAAGCTATAGCGCCCGTGGTACTTGCCCATGCCGCTGGCGCCCACGCCGCCGAATGGCAGGGCGGAGTTGGCATAGTGCAGCATCACATCATTGATGCACACGCCGCCAGACGATGTCTTGCTCAGGACGCGTTCCTGATTTACCACGCTTCGAGAGAAGAAATACAGGGCCAGCGGCTTGGGGCGCGCGTTCAGAAACTGAATGGCGTCGTCGAGGCTGTCATACATGACGATCGGCAACAGTGGCCCGAAAATCTCTTCCTGCATCAAGGGGCTGTCCAACACCGGCGTGTCGATCAGCGTCGGCGCAATGTAGCGGTCTGTGGCATCCGTTTGGCCTCCATGAACGATGTTGCCGTGCGCCAGCAGCGCGCGCAGCCGATCGAAGTGGCAATCGTTGATGATCCGCCCATAGTCTGGGCTGCGCTGCGGGTCGTCGCCGAAAAATTCGCGGATGGCGGCCCGGGCGAGAGCGATGAAGTCGGCCTTGACGCGCCGGTCCACCAGGGCGTAGTCCGGTGTGATGCAGATCTGGCCGGCGTTGGTGAACTTGCCCCAGACGATGCGCTGGGCCGCCGTCTTCAGATCTACATCGGCGTCGATGATCGCCGGGCTTTTGCCGCCCAGCTCCAGTGTCGCCGGCGTCAGATGCTGCGCGGCCGCCTGCAAGATCAGTTTGCCAACCGTCGCGCCGCCGGTGTAGAAGATGTAGTCGAATCGATGTGTCAGCAGGGCCTGGGCGGTCTGCGCGTCGCCCTCGATCACCGTGATGTGGCCAGGGTCAAATGTATCGGCGATCAACCGCGCCAGCAGATGGGAAGTGTTCGGGGCAACCTCGGACGGTTTGAGCACTGCGCAGTTGCCGGCGGCAATTGCGCCGAACAGCGGCGCAACGATCAGCAGGAAGGGGAAATTCCACGGCCCGATGATGAGGGTGATCCCGTATGGTTCTGGGTAGATCCAGGCCGACCCCGGCCATTGCACCCAGTGCGCCGGCACGCGTCGGGGCCTGGCCCAGCCTCTGAGGCGTCTGCGGATGTGCTTCAGGTCTTCAAGCGCCACGCCAACTTCGGTTGCAAACCCTTCCACGTCGGATTTGCGCAAGTCGGCCTGCAACGCCGCAAGGATGGCGCGCTCGTTGCCGCGCATGGCTTGCTCCAGCGTGCGCAGTTGCCGGAGTCGGAATTCGACCGGGCGGGTCTGGCCGGAGTCATAGAAAGCGCGTTGGCGATCGAGGATTGCGGTGATGTTCGTGTCAGCCATGCGTCGAATTCTACGATTGCCAAAAACGCCGGCCCCAAAGTCACAGGATCTTCAGGGCCGGCATCGAGTACCCCCGGCAGGACTCGAACCCACAACACCCGCCTTAGGACGGCGGTGTTCTATCCGATTGAACTACGGGGGCGATTCGCCTGTCTTGATTGTAACTGATCGCGCCAGGGCCGCCGCCAGCGTCTGTGGATCAATCGGCGCTGTCAACGTCGATCCGCCCTCGATCTCGATCACGGGAATCTTGTCCCAGTATTGGCGCAGGGCCGCGCGGTCTTCGTCGATGTTGACGCGCACAATCTGCGCGTTGTGCGCTGCTGCCAGTTGTGCGAGTGGCCACTCGATCTCTTCGCACAGTCCGCACCTGGGTCGGTAGTAGAACGTGATCCGCATGGCTCGTTCGTCTATGGCTCCTCATGGCCTGGCTGCCATGCCAGCGCAATCAGATCAACAAAAATGTCGCTCTTGCGCGGTGAAACCGGGGCCTGTGACATATCGTTCAAGGCTGCCAGCCACTGGTTGTTGAGCGCCTCCAGTGCCGACTTGTATTCGGCCGCGACGCGCTCCAGGTCGGCTGTCAGTTTGGCGATCACGTCCTCCGACTCTTTCACTTCTTCCTCGGCAGCCAGGGTGGCCCGCCTTTTCCAGGCGCCCCACGACACGGCCCGTCCGGTGCTGCGCTTGTTGCGGCCGATCACAAAGTTGAACACCGACTCAACATTGGTCAGCAGCTCCTCGCGTTTGCGCGCGTCGAGTTCGGCGCGGTCCATCGTCAACTCGCGTTGCTCGCGCGCCAGCCGGTCCTGAAGTGTGGCGATGCGCCGCTCGAACTGGTTGTGGACTTTGGTTGCGTCGGCGTCGCGCCTGGCTTTGGCTGCGCTCTCGCAGCGCTGGCGAAAGGCGCGCTGGTCTTCATCCGGCCGGCCATACATCCGCAGCGCGCGGTTGAACCACACGTGGATCACCGCATGCCGGTAGATGTGCTCGATCAGCGCCCGCTCGGCCTGTTTCATCCACCGGCTGGTCAGGCCGGGCGGCAACGCCGCGAACCGCGCGCCGGGCAGGGGCGCGCGCGCCAAGTCGTTGATGTTGAAGCCTGAAACGGTCTGCGCCTGCGCGAAATCAGGCGTTGGCAGCAACTCGCGCAGCGGCAACAGCCATGTGTAACGCTGGTTGCTTGTTACCCCACTGGTTCGGTCCGCAAAGCGCACGCTGGCGCTGGCCAGCAGAAACGGGCGATAGACGATTGCCGTGGATGCCCCGTTGCTGGCGGGCAAAAACACTTCGCGCACGTCGGGCGGCAGCGCGGGCCGGCCCGTGGTGGTCGAGCGCGCCTCGCCCATTTCCAATGGAGATTGGCGGACCGCTATCTCGGCCGCAGCCGTGCCGACGGCGAGGCCGGTGGGTGCGTGGTCCGGCGTGGCGACTGCCGGCCTGAGCTGGCGCAGTTGCTCGCGCGTCAACGGCCCGCGCAGGAAACTCATCGCCCAGCGCGTGCGCAGAAAGCGCGGCTCGCTGCTGGCGGTCTGCACCAGGAACGTGCGCGGCGGCAACACGCGCAGCGGCCCTTCGAATGTTTCGCGGTCGAAACCGATGCCGGCGGTCTCCAGTCCTTCCAGAGCGCGCGCCCGGTCGCGCTCGGTGCGCAGCCGGCCAATGAACCACGCGCCGATGTTCGACAGCGCTTTGTAATCCAGGTCGGCTGGGTTCTGCGTGGCCATAAACACGCCCAGTCCTGCTGCCCGCCCTTGCTTGATCAGGGTCATCAGCGGCGTTTTGGTGGGCGGGTTGCGCGAGGGCGGTAGATAGCCGAACACCTCGTCGAAATACACCAGACAGCGCAGCGTCGATGTGCCGGTGTGCGAGCGCATCCACAGCACCAGTTGCGACAGCAGCAGTGTCACGAAAAACTGGCGCTCGGCGTCGCCCAGGTGCGCTAGATAGAACACGTTGGCCGGCGTCTTGCCGGCCGGATTGAGGCTGCCCGGT
>DAOUDB010000119.1:0-5666 GCA_034431495.1 Thermoflexales bacterium | reverse complement strand
ACGGCCTGATTGACCAGCCGGCACACTGCGCAGTCCGGCTGGCTGAGCGCTTCGAGGAGATCGGTGTAGGTGGTGCGGTAGTCCTGGCCGGTGTGTCCCCGGGTCGATGCGCGCGTCACAGCCAGCCTGCCAGACTGAGCGCGCCGCACGCGGCAAAAGCCAGCGCGATCAGCGCGCCCAGCAGCACCATGGGGCCGGTGTTGCGATAGCGCAACAACCACCACAGGCCGACGACGACCAGCAGCGGGATCATGTTCGGCATGATGCGGTCCAGCACGGCAGATTGCAGCGCAATCTGAGCGCCGTCGATCTCGATGATCGCCCCGCCCGGCAGGTGCAGCGGCGCATACGTGAGCAGCAACCCGCCCAGCACGAAGGCGCCTAAGCGCACCGCGCCAAACAGGCCGGCCCGCAGCCAGTCGTTTGCGCGCGCCCAGGCCGCCACCCGCCGCAGTTGGGTATACCCGAACTGGAAGCTGGCCCACGCGATGGACAGCACTACCGCCGCCTCGAACACCACAAACAGGAACGGCCCAAGCAGGTTTTGCTGCCGGGCCAGACTGGCGCCCACGGCAACGGCAAAAGCCGTCAGGGCGCCTTGCACCAGCGCATCGCCGGTGACGCCGAGCGCCGCCATTGCGCCGGTCTTCGCGCCCACAAACTCGGCTTCGTTGATCGTGTCACCCAGCGCCCGCCGCTCTTCAAGCGCGACCGACGCCCCCACCGCAGCCGCCCCCAGCGAGAACTCGGTGCTGAAAAAGGGGAGGTGCCGGCGCAGACAGGCCGCGCGCTCGTCTACTGTGGCATACAATTTGCGCGCGATAGGGGCCAGCGCCGTGGCAAGCCCGATGTTCTGGAAACGCTCGAAGTTGAGCGCGGCGTTGTGGAAGAACACCCACAGGATGAACGACACGCGCAAATCGCCGGGGGTGAGCGGCGAGGGGCCGCGAGCTGTGTCTGATTCGGCCTGATCTGAGGGCAGCGCGTCAGCCACCAGCGTGTCGTGGGCCGGCTCCATGCGTTTGCGCGCTACAAAGGCGTGAATGGTGGCAATGCTGGCGCCCAGCAAGGTGAGCGGCGCCGGCCCGAAGGCATGCGCCGCAAGCCAGCCCAGAAGAAAATAGGCGGCGCTGCTTCCCTGCACGAGCACGCGCGCGCTCATGGCAATGCCCAAAGCCGCCAACAGGTACTGGCTCAGGCGCAGGGCGGTTTGCACCCACAGCGGCAGCGCGCCTGTGACGTTGACCAGGGTCTGCAAGTCGAACCGCAGCAGCACGAAAGCGGGAATGAACGTGACAACAAACACCCACACCTGAGAGGGGCCAACGTTGATAAAAGCAACCAGAGTCGTATCGCCGCGCTCGGCGAAATAGTCTGCCCAGTGGGCCAGCACGCTGTTGAAGACGCCGCGCATGAACACCAGCAGCGTGCTGAACACAGCCAGCGCGCCAAAGATGGCCAGCGCCTGCGGGTTGTCCACGGTGATGCCGTTCAACAACAGGATGGGGATGCCCACGTAGCCGGCCAGGGCGATGTCCGGCCCGAAGCGCAGCCGCAGCTGGCTCAATGCGAGCGTGCTCAGATTCAGTGTGCCGCCCAGCGCGGCCCCGGCCAGCGGATCGCCCAACAACAGGCCGACAATCGTTCCCGCGACGAGCGGCTGCGAGAGGATGTAGCCTCCCAATCCAGCGTTAAAGGCGGACTGGGAGAAGGCGTAACACAACGCAATCAGCGCTGCCTGAAAGACGCTCATGCGTCACGGCGCCTCTTCGTCGGCGCGGCCTTTTTGGGCTTTGCCTGTGTCGCGGCTTTGGCGCGCGGCTTTTTGGGCGCAGCCGGTTTGGGTTGTGCCGGGCTCGCGGGCTTTTTCGGAGCAGCCTTGCCGGCTTTGGTTGCATTGGCGCCAGGACGGACGCTAGCGCGCCGGCTTGTTGTCTGAACTGCCGCAACGGGCGCCGGTGGCTCGGTGGACCTCAGCGCAGCCGTCAGCCGGTTATACAGCGCCATCACATTGGCCTGGTGCAACTGGGTGACGACACCGCTCAACAGCACGCGTTGCAGACCGCACGATTCGAGCGTGATGCGACGAGCCTCTTCGCGCGTGCCGCCGGCCTCAACGAGCTTCTGCACTTTGGTCTGCAAGTTTTCGAGGTAATTGAGACTGCGCCGGATGTTGTCTTTGATCTCGCCGCGCAGGATGATCTCGCCATGTCCCTGCACAATGCTTTCAAGCGGCATGGCGGCCACGGTTTCAATGGAGGCGCGAAGCTGGTCGATATCGCCGTCGCCGATGGTCGGAATCGCCATGATCGTGTCGCCGGCGAACAAGATTTTCTCTTCCTGCAGAATAACCGACACAGAATCGACAGTATGACCGGGTGAAGGGAAGACCTCCAGCGTTTTGCCGGGCAGCTTGAGGGCAAACACGCCGCTGGTGACCGTGATGGTCGGCAGTCGCAGCCGGACGATCTCAAGCTCGCGGCTTTGTTGTTGGGCCGTTTCGAGGGCCTTGTACCCTTTCTCGATAAGAATCTCGCGACAGGCAGCGTGCGCAATCACTTCCGCCTTGGGAAAAAGAAAAGCCCCATACGTGTGGTCTGCCTGGTGCTGCGTGTATATAACATAACGCACGCCGTCTGGGCAACGACGGCGCGCAAATAGGGCGATCTGGCCCGTCTCTTCGGGGAAGGGTAGCGCATCGATCATGACGCCCACAGTGCCGGACACGATCAAGCTGGCCGTCACCTGCGCATAACGATCGCTGGTAAAAACGTAGACGTCCTCGGAAAGCCTTTCCCAGTGCATAGACGTGAATGTAAAGCGCCGATTTTCTGCATAGTACTCCATAATTGGCTGCAATGCAAATCAGCAGACATAAATCGCCACGCTCTCCCGGATTGGCGATTCCCGTAGCCAGCCCTATAATCTGCCCGGTGGATAGCTGGCCACATATATTATGCTTGCTGGAATATCCAGCTGGTGGTGACCCGACTTATTAACATGATTGGCGGCATTATCGGTCTGATCTGCGCGGTGATCTTGCTTGTAAACGGCTTTGCGGCCCTCCGGCGTCCTCTGGATGAGCTGGTGCGATATGACCCGTTTGGGAAGCTGTTGGTTCAAAAGCGTGGTGAGAGATTCGCCCGGCGAATGTATCGCATCTATGGATTCGGCATGGTCTTGATCGGCATGATCATCGCCTACGTATCTTTGGGCCTGCTGCGGGATTGATGACCCTTGCCCTCAACCACATTTCTTTTTACACTTCCTCTCCTATGAAGCAATCCGACCTGATAACCCTGTTTCGCTCGCGCTATGCCCATGCTGCTACGTTTGTCGCCCGTGCGCCGGGACGGGTGAATCTGATCGGCGAGCACACCGATTACAACGAGGGATTCGTTCTGCCGATGGCAATTGACCGGGACGTGACGATCGTCGGCGCTCCCCGGCAAGACGGCATTGTGCGGCTATATTCCGCCGACTTCGAGCAAGAATCGACGTTTCCACTGGACGCAATCAGGCCGGACCCGGCAGCGCCATGGAGCAACTATATGCGCGGCGTCGCGGTGATGCTTCAAAACGACGGGCTGGCCCTGTGCGGATTCGACGGGGTGGTGAGCGGCGATGTGCCGATCGCCAGTGGCCTGTCCTCTTCGGCCGCGACCGAGATGGCGACTGTGATGGCCTTCTCTGCGGCATCCGGCCAATCGATCGACGGTGTGCGAGCCGCTCAGTTGTCCCAGCGCGCCGAGAACGAATTCGTCGGCGTCAACTGCGGCATCATGGATCAGTTCATTTCGTCGCTGGGCAAAGCCGGCCACGCCCTGTTGATCGACTGCCGTTCGCTGGAGTATGAGCTGGCCCCGCTGCCCGCCGGCGTGACCGTGCTGGTGGTGGACACGACCGCGCCGCGCACGCTGGCCGGGAGCGCGTATAACCAGCGCCGGCGCGAATGCGAAGAGGGCGCGCGTCTGTTGGGCGCGCGCAGCCTGCGCGATGTGAGCGTGCAAGCGTTTGAGCGCCAGCGCGATGAATTGCCCGCCGTGGTTGCCCGGCGCTGCGCGCATGTCATTCACGAGAATCAGCGCGTGCTCGACGCCGTGGCTGCGCTGCGACGCAACGACCTGTCCACCTTCGGCGCGCTGATGAACCAATCGCACGACAGCCTGCGCGATCTCTACGAAGTGAGCAGCGCGGAACTGGACGCGGTGGTGGACATTGCGCGTGGCGCGCCGGGCGTGCATGGTGCGCGCATGACGGGCGCCGGTTTCGGCGGCTGCGCCATCGCACTGGTGAATGACAACGCAGCAGCCGCCCTGGCCGACAGAATCGCCGTCGAGTATCCGCGCCGGACGAGCCGCACACCCAACATCTATCCATGCGCAGCGTCAAATGGGGCAAACTGGGCGGCTGCCTGATCCGACCATACACATCCACGCGCTCTATCCGCGCAGGTATACTCTTTGAAACTGAAGATCGCGCATTGCGATTGGAGAAATGACATGCTGCACATCGTGATGGACGGATCTGGCGACATGCCGCCGGAGTGGATGAGCGCCTATGACCTTCAGGTCGTGCCGATCGTGATCCACATCGGCGAGCAGACTTTCCTGCAAGGCGTCAATCTGTCTGACGAGGATTTCTACCGCTACGTCGACGAGAACAGGGTCATTCCCAAGACGGCCACGCCATCGCCGGAACAGTTCATCGAGGTGTTTCGTCGCATCGCCAAAGCCGGCGACACCATCCTCTCTATCAACCTGTCGAGCAAGCTATCGGGCACATTCGCCTCGGCGCGCATCGCTGCGCAGGCTTTAGAGGGCGAGATTCCCGTTGTCGCGTTCGACTCGTGGTCCGGTTCGGCCGGCCTGGCCTACATGTGCCGCGAAGCGCGCATTCTGGAGCGACTGGGCACGCCGTTGCAGGGCATCCTCGACCGCCTGGACTTCATCCGCCGCAACACGAACATCATGTTCATGCTCGACACGCTGGAGTACGCCCGGCTGAGTGGGCGCGTGAAGGCATTGCAGGCGGCGGTCGTGTCGCTCTTGAACATCAAGCCGATCATCAACGTGCGCGAGGGCGCGATGGAGCTGGCCGACCGCGTGCGCACGCAACAGCGGGCGATGGCTTACATCGTGGACGCGATGCGCCAGCGGCTGGGCGAGCAACTGGTCAACGTCGCGGTGGTGCATGCCCGCGCGCCGGAAGTGGGTCAGATGCTCAAAGAGCGGGTGCAGGCTGCGCTCAACTGCAAAGACCTCATCATGACAAATCTGTCGATCTCGGTGGCGGCGCACCTCGGGCCGGGCACGGTGGGCATGATTGCGTTCCCTGCCGCGCCAGAAGCGTGAAACCCGCGTTATAATCAGGCGGCATCGGCGCGCTATCGCCGAAGCCGCAAGAGGGCCGTTAGCTCAGCTTGGTAGAGCAGAGGACTTTTAATCCTTGTGTCGCAGGTTCGAATCCTGCACGGCTCATTCCCCGCACCCTGCGCAAGGGACATATTGGACCGTACCCCATTTCGTGGAGACATAGTTAACCTGACTTGCTACCTTGCGAAGGGTCAACTGATCTGAGCCGAAAATTGTAGCCAAGCGGAATGAAAGTCTTCGCGCCAGAATTGGGAGCGAAGACAAGATGAAGAGATACACACCTGAGCAAAT
>DAOUDB010000118.1:0-9452 GCA_034431495.1 Thermoflexales bacterium | reverse complement strand
CTCGGCAACCAGCTTGCCGGCGCCGTCTACCTGCTCGAGGTTGTCGAGCGCCAGCAACAGGTTCAGGCGCGTCAGACAGGCCACGATGGCGGGCAAAATGGCATCGTCGGGGCCTTCGTTCACGCGCAGCGCGCGCGCCATTGCGCGCGAGAGGTCGTCTGCGTTCAAACAGGTCGAAGCATCGACGAAGCACACGCCCCGCTCGAAACGCGCGCGTGCGGCGTGCGCTGCGTGCACGGCCAACTGCGTCTTGCCCACACCGCCCGGCCCGGTGAGCGTGACCAGGCGCGTCTGCGCGTCGCGCAGATATTCGGCCAGTTGCTGCATCTCGCGGTCGCGTCCGATCAGCCGGCCGACCAGCGCAGTGGCCGGCAGCCCGCCGAACGCGCTGGCCGGCGTTGGGGCGGGGTCGGGCGCCGGCGCGATGTTTGTCTGGCCGCGCGCAAAGGCGATGAATGTCTCGATCTGCGCAGATGAAATGTTGAGGCTCTGGGCCAATAGCCCGGCGATCTGTTTGGAGGGACGCCGCTCGCCCGCTTCGATCTTGGCGATCATGATCGGCGAGCACCCGACCCGCTCGGCCAGTTCAGCTTGTGTCAGGTCCGCTGCCCTGCGCCGCTCCTTCAACCACTGCCCAAAACCGCTCACGGGCAAGGATTGTACTGGAGCCTGTATGGGCGCTGTACATGGACATCGCGCAGCGTCTGTGAGAAGCTGACCCGGCTGCGCCCTGGCTTTCCGGCGGCGCAAGGAGTGAAGATGATGTTGCGATTCAAACGTGTGTCTTTGTTGATGGCGGCGCTGGCGTTGATGGCGTGCCGGCCATCCATGGTGAGCCGGCCGGCCGACGCGCCCACTGTGACCCCCGCGCCGGCGGCGGAGCAGGCCGGGGAGCCGTTGGCTGTGCAGGTCATGCAGATGTTGATGCGCGCCTGGTTTGGCGAGCCGGCTGCCGGCATCCTGCCGGTTGAGGTGCGCCAGGTCGATTGGCCCGATGCCTGCTTTGGCGCGGGATACCCCTACGAGTCGTGCGCGCAGGCGATCACGCCCGGCTGGGAGATGACTTTCGTGGTCACAGGGCAGCGTTACACCTTCCGCACCGATGCAGAGGCGGGGCGCTATCGTCTGGTCGAAGCGCCGCCGGCCGATATCGGCGAGACCATTATCTCGTGGAGCGGCGCAGCCCTCGAAGTGGAGGGCGGTTGCCTGGCCGCCGAGATTGGGACTCAGGCGGTTGCTTTTGGCGATTGCGGCGGCCCGTTGATGGTCGGGCATTTCGCCAACGCGGCGAATCGCCGGCTGCTCGATCAGCATGTGGCGCGCTTTGCCACGTTCAAGGCTGATGGCGCGATGACCGCTGGGCAAACGCTGGTCTTCACCGGCCGCGGCGCGGAGATGCCCACGCCGGCCGACCAGCGCGCCATTGCCGAGCTGGCGCGCCTGATGGCGCTGGAGGCGCGCAGCGGGCGGGCCGGCGCGTCGTGGGTCACAGCGATCGCGCTGCGGCAGGAAGCAACGCCCGACCGCACGGCCATGTGCGTGAGTGTGGAGATGACGGGTCAGGTGTATGTCAATCCGTGCGCCGCCAATGCGCCCGGGCAGGCCCTGTTTCTCAATCCCAGCGGACTGGATCAACTGTATCGCTGGATTGACGAGCTGAGCCTGTTCGATCTGACGGTGACGGACAAAGAGGTGGTGACGCAGATTGTCTTTGGCGGGCGCGGCGCGCGCGCAGCCACTGAGGCAGAGCAAAGCGCCATTCGCGCGTTTGCGGAAGGTCTGATCGGCGAAGCGCGTGAGCAGCAGCCTGACCTGAGCGCCGGCCAGGCGCGCTATGCGCTGCCGCTGGTGTTGCCGGAAGGGCTGGACTGGAATCCTGACGCTGCCGAGGCCGGCGACCGCAGCTTCCGCGCGCGCGCCGAAGACCCGGCCAATCCGCAATTGCGCTGGGTCGAGGTGCGCGGCGCGCGCGATGCCTTGCCCTGGCCTGATGCGCCGGCCACGCCGGTGACGCTGCGCGGGACGGACGGCGCAGCCTACAACCTTGCCGAGGGTTTCGTGGTGATGTGGGTCGAGGACGGCACACATTACGCTGTGTCCGCCTCGTTCGGACTGACCGAAACGGTGGACATCGCCGGCTCGCTGGCCCCCATGACGCTGGAAATGTTCGAGCAGATCATGCGCGAGCGGCGCAGTGGACAGGCAGACGGGGCAGCCGACCTTGTGGCCCGGCTGGAACAGGCATTGGCAAGCCGGGACTTTGCCGCGCTGCAATCGTTGATGGGCGATCCGTTCATCATCGGTTACTGGCGGTCAGAGGGCGTCACGTTGAAGCCGGCCAAAGCGGTCGACGAACTGCGCCGCACCCACCTGGGCGCGCGCGCGCCATTGACGTTTGAACAGTCCTTCAGCCGACCGGGCTTTGAGTTGCCCGACATGCTTGCGCCGGATGTCAGGTTGGCGCAAGCGGTGTTGGTCACGGGCTGGGGCAGCGATGGGCGAGGGGAGGCCATCCTGCTCATCGGCCAGAGGGGGCAGGCGCCGGCCTATTGGCACAGCGTCATCGTGGCGATGAATGGCTTTGCTGAGTGATCCTTTGCGCTGTGTCGCGCAGCGCGCCGGCCCGCGCAGCATGAAACGATGCTGCGCGGGCCGGCTTGTTGATGCGGCCCGCTAGGCGGCGCGTTCGCCGGTCACGCAGAAGAGAGTGTCGGTCTCTTTGGCCGGCAAGGGGGTGAACTCGCTGGTCACGCGAATGCGGGTGAAGCCGGCTGCTTCGTAGAGCGCCGCAGCCTGTGCCTGGGTATACCAGCGGCCGGCCGGCGAGCGCTCGTGATGTTCGGTGTAGACAATTTCACGGACACCGTCCGCGCCGTCGCGCAGCACCTCGAAGCGGTCTTTTGAATGCCATAGCCGGGCCTCGCTGTCATACCGCTCATAGCTCCACCGGCGCACAGTCAAGCCGTCGTCGGGTCTGGTCTTTTCAAACAGCAGCGCCCAGTCAGACTCCAGCGGCCAGCCGGGCTGCCAGGGCAGGAAGAAGGGCATGATCAACGCGCCGCCCGGCAGCAGATGGTGATAAAAGCGACGCATGGCCTCCTGAGCGGCAGCTTCGTCGGTGAGCAGTTGAAACGAACTGGACGGCACCAGAATGACGCGATAGGCGCGCGGCAGGTCGAGCGCCTCCATGCGCTGCTGGTACAGGTTGGGCGATAGGCCGCGTGCGCGGGCTTTGTCGCGGGTGATATCCAGCATCTCCGGCGAAAGATCCACGCCGTCGCAGTCGATGCCCTGCGCCAGATAGTCGAGCACCAGCCGGCCTGTGGCGCAGCCCACGTCGAGCGCCGGCTGGCCGTAGCGCCGGATCACATCCAGAAACAAGGCGCGATCGGCCCAGTTGGCCGTGTCGTCGCGCCAGACATCCCACGTCGAGGCCAGCAGGCCGTGATATTCGTAATCGGGCGAGTTGTTTTGCATGTCTCAGGACTATAACCGCGCATCCGGTTACTGCGCGTATACAGTTTTTGTACCTCGGCGCATACGGGCCGGCTACCAGGTCGGATTTGCCTTGCATTGACAAGTCCCGCTCTGGCGTGCTATGGTCTGCCAGCGTTGTATCCATGTGATGTGAGGGAAAAGATGCCTGTGCGAGTGATGACAGACGCTCAGCGAATCGCTTTCGAGACGAATGGCTTTCTGGTGATCGAGAATGCCCTGACCCCCGACGAATTGCGCGAGGTGCGCGCCGCCGCCGACCGCGTGGAGCAGGTCTGGCGCGCAGACCCGGCCCTCCCCGGCATCCGCAAGCCGGAGCTGGAGGAGGTGATCGCTCCCATCAACTATGACGACACGCTGTTGCGGTTGATGTGGCATCCGCGCGTTTTCCCGATTGTGCGCGAGATCGTGGGCGACGATGTGTCGATGATCGACAACTCGTATTACATCACCCCGCCGCGCACGCCGCGCACACATGCCGGCTGGCATCACGATGTTGGCTTGCGTGGCGTATATCACCCGCTGTCGGTGATGATGGTCAAGGTGTTCTGGTTGCTGACCGACGTGAACGCCAACAGCGGCGGCACGGCCATGGTGCCCGGCTCGCACCGGCTGCCGATGGACTTTCGCTTCCCAGAAGTGTCCGATCCCAAAGAAATGCCCGGCGCAGTGCAGATGATTGGTAAGGCCGGCACGGCTTATCTCTTCAATGGCCGTGTATATCACTGCGCGGTGAACAACGAAAGCGACCAGCCGCGCAAGGTGTTGATCTACAACTACGGCCACGTGTGGATGAAGGTCTGGCAGGGCTATGAGCCGTCGCCGCGCCTGATTGCCGAGGCCAAAGCCAGCGGCGACCCCGTGCGATTGCAACTGTTGGGCGCGGTCGATCCGTATGGCGCGTATTTGAAGGAGTGAACGGCGTGACTCGCGCGCGCCGGCGCGCAGTCAGGGCAAACCGTGTCAGGAGGTGTCTTGTGGAACTGAAGCTTGCGTGCGCCGACTTTACCTTTCCGTTGCTCAGTCAGGAGCAGGCTTTCAAACTGATTGCGCTGCTCGGTTTTCGCGGCGTGGACATCGGGCTGTTCGAGGATCGCTCGCAACTCCAGCCCAGCCACGTGATGCCACATCTGGCGGCCTCGGCCCGCGCGCTGTCGCAGAAAGTCGCGGACGCCGGCCTGGAGTTCGCCGACATCTTTTTCCAGGCCCCTAGTTTTGAGCAGATGGCGGCCAATCACCCCGATCCCGCCGAGCGCGCCAAAGGCCGCGAGCTGTTTCTGCGCATGTTGGAATTCGCGCTGCGCTGCAACGCCACGCATCTGACCGGCCTGCCCGGCGTGGAGTGGGACGGCGTGCCCTATGAAACGTCGCTTCAGCGCAGCGCCGAGGAACTGGCCTGGCGCGTCGAGCAAGCCAAACAGGCCGGCATGGTGTACTCGGTCGAGGCGCATTTCGGCTCCATCGTCCCCACGCCGCAGAAGGCGCTGCAACTGCTCGACGCCACCCCCGGCCTGACGCTGACCCTCGACTACACGCACTTCGCTTCGCAGGGCTTTTCGGACGACGAGGTGGAACCCCTGCTGAAACACGCCTCCCACTTCCACGCGCGCGGCGCGTGCAAGGGCCGGGTGCAGGCCTCGTTCAAGCAAAATGTGATCGACTATGCCCGCGTGGTGCGCGCCATGAAACAGGTCGATTATCCCGGCTGGGTGGGCGTCGAGTACGTCTGGCAGGACTGGCTCAATCTGAACGACGTGGACACTTTGTCCGAGACGATCATGATGCGCGATCTGATCGTCCAGTCGTTCAACGCCTGATGGGCGCATCACTACCCATCCGCAGGTTTCACAACGCGCGGACGGGCCGGCTGTTCGTTGTTCTTCAGAGGAGGAGTTGACCCCGGCAGGGTCACGATCAACATCATGCGCGAACTCACTTACGCACAGGCCATCAACGAAGGCATACGCGAGGAAATGCGCCGCGATCCCAAGCTCATGGTGATGGGCGAGGATGTCGGCAAGTATGGCGGCGTGTTCGGCGTGACGCGCGGGCTGCACGATGAGTTTGGCGGCGCGCGCGTGCGCGATTGCCCGCTGAACGAGGCGGCCATCGTCGGCTTCGCCATCGGGCTGGCCATCTCCGGCCGGCCTGTCATTGCTGAACTCGAATTCATGGACTTCACCACATTCGCTATGGACCCGATCACCAATCAGGCCCCCAAGCTGCGTTTCTTCTGGGGCGGGCAGGTGTCGGTGCCGCTGGTGGTGCGCACGCCCATCGCATCGGGACTGGGGTTTGGCACGCAGCACTCGCAAAGCCTGGAGGCATGGCTGATGCATGTGCCCGGCCTGAAAGTGGTGATGCCCTCGACACCCTACGACGCCAAAGGGTTGATCAAGACGGCCATCCGCGACCCCAACCCGGTGGTGTTCGCCGAAAGCATCAGCCTGTACGCATCCAAAGGCCACATCCCGGATGAGGAATACACCATTCCGTTTGGCGCGGCCGAGGTAAAGCGCGCCGGCAAAGATGTGACGCTGGTGGCGTTGGGATTGATGGTCCCTAAAGCGTTGAAGGCAGCCGAACAACTGGCCGGCCAGGGCGTCGATGTCGAAGTGATCGACCCGCGCTCGTTGGCACCGTTGGACATCGAGACCATCGTCAATTCGGTGAAGAAGACCGGCCATCTCGTTGTCGCGCACGCGGCGCACAAGACGGGCGGCGCCGGCGCGGAGATCATCCAGCAGGTCATCGAACACGGCTTCGACTGGCTCGATGCCCCGCCGGCGCGCGTGGCAGCCGCCGATGTGCCCATCGCCGCCAGTCAGGCGTTGGAGAAGGCGACGCTGCCCGACGTGGCCGATATCGTCACGGTCTGTCTGGCCTGCCGGTGATTGCGCGTTCACACGCGCAGAAGCGCGCGTGTCAGGCGTCGCGGGGCGCTGCCCTGCGTCAGCAAATGCGAGATTGGATTCCATGACCCTAACCACACAACAGCAGATCGAAGCGATGCGCCGCATGTGGCTCATCCGCTATTTTGAAGAGGCGGCGATTCGTTTGTATGGCGAAGCGCGCTATCGCGGCTCGACGCATCCCTATATCGCGCAGGAGGCCACGGCGCTGGGCGTGTGCGCGGCCCTCGAGCCGACAGATCTCGTGTTGGCGACGTATCGCGGCCACGGCGCGGCCATTGCCAAAGGCGCTGATCCCAAAGCAATGATGGCCGAACTGCTGGGCAAGGCAACCGGCATGTGCAAAGGCAAGGGCGGCTCGATGCACATGAGCCAGGTCGATGTCGGCTTTCTGGGCTGCAACGCGATCGTAGCCGGCCACATCCCCATTGCCGGCGGTGTTGCGCTGGCGCAGCAACTCGACAACACCGGCGCGGTGACGGTGTGCTTCTTTGGCGACGGCGCTTCGTGCGAGGGTGTGTTCTACGAAACGCTCAATATGGCCACGCTGTGGAAACTGCCGCTGGTGCTGGTGGTGGAGAACAACGAGTTTGCCATCTCCACACATGTCAGCGAGTCCATCAGTGTGCC
Organism: Thermoflexales bacterium; assembly: GCA_034431495.1. GTDB lineage: Bacteria > Chloroflexota > Anaerolineae > J036 > Brachytrichaceae > Roseilinea. The sequence continues at coordinate 2,415 of DAOUDB010000118.1, read as the reverse complement.
GGACATCGCCATGCGCGCGCAGGGCTTTGGCCTGCCCGGCGTGACGGTCGATGGGCGTGATTTCTACGCCGTGTATGAGGCGGCCTGTGTCGCAGTTGACCGCGCCCGGCGCGGCGACGGCCCCACGTTGTTCGAGGCCAAAACGGTGCGCTGGTCGCGCCACAGCGCCGTGGCGGCCGGCGGCGCCGGCGCCGAGAAGGCCGATCGCTGGAAGCTGACCGACCCCATCCCGCGCTTCCGGCAAACCTTGATCGAGCGCGGCATTCTCACCGAAGCGCAGGCCGCTCAACTCGAGCAGGACGCCAAGCAGACCATCGACGAGGCGGTGGCCTTTGCCATCGACAGTCCGTATCCCGCGCTCGAAGAGCTGCATACCGATATCTTTGCCTGACGCGCTGGCGAGGGTGTGAGCGCCCATGAAAGTGCTGGAGTATGAGGCCAAGGCGTTGCTGGCGGCCGGCGGTCTGCGCGCGCCGGCCGGCCACGTGGCGACCACGCCCGCAGAGGCCAGACTTGCGGCGCGCCAGATCGGGCAGCCGGTCGTTCTCAAGGCCCAGATTCCATCCGGCGGCCGCATGAAAGCCGGCGGCGTGCGCTTTGCTCACTCGCCCGAAGAAGCGTCGGCTATTGCCGGCGAACTGCTGGGCCGGCCCCTGCTTGGTTATATGGTCGAGCGCGTGCTGGTCGAAACGCGACTGGACATCTGCGAAGAAGTGTTTGTGGGTGTGACTTACGATGCGCGCGCGCGTCGGGCGATTGTGCTGGCGTCGCGGGCCGGCGGCATCGATGTCGAGTCCGGACACAACCTGACACAGCGCCCAGTCTCGATCCTGCACACGCAACCTGTCCCGGACTACATCGGGCGTGAAGTGGCCGGGGCGCTGGGCTTTGCCGGCCAGACGCTCCTGCGCCTCGCAGGCGTCATCAACCGGCTCATCGCGCAGTTCGCGCAGTGGGACGCGCTGCTGCTCGAAGTCAACCCGCTTGTCCTCAACGCAGAGGGGCAGTGGCACGTGGCCGATGTGCACCTGGAACTGGATGACGATGCGGCGTATCGTCAGGCCGACGTGCTGGCGCGTTTGCCGGCCAGCCGCCAGGAAGCCGACCGACGCAGTGAGTTCGAGCGGCGCGCAGCCGAGATCGACAGCGCTGACCATCGCGGCGTGGCCGGCCGGCTTGTGCCATTCGATGGCGACCTGGGGCTGCTCATTGGCGGTGGGGGAGCCAGTCTGACGATCATGGATGCCATGCTCGATGCCGGTCTGAAGCCGGCCAACTATTGCGAGATCGGCGGCAACCCCAGCGTGTGGAAAGTGAAGGAGTTGACGAAGTTGATCCTGAGCCGGCCCGGCGTGAAACGGCTGGCCGTGGTGATGAATGTGGTCAGCAACACGCGCGTCGATCTGGTGGCGCGCGGCGTGATCAAAGGCGCGGTCGAGCTGGGCCTGACGCCGGCAGAAGTGATTGCCGCTTTTCGCATCCCCGGCTCGTGGGAAGCGGAGGGCCGGGCCATTCTCGAACACTACGGGATCAGGTGCTATGACCGCACTGTGACCCTCGATCAGGTGGTGGAGGCGATCCGGTGGCAATCCTAGCCGATGCGCACACGCGCATTCTGGTGCAGGGCATCACCGGCCGCGAGGCGGTGGCGTTCACGCGCGAGTCGATTCAGTATGGCGCGCGCATCGTGGCCGGCGTGACGCCGGGCAAGGGCGGACAGAGCGTGCACGGCGTGCCGGTCTTCGACAGCGTGGCGCAGGCGGTGCGCGCGCAACCGTGCGATGCCACCATCATCTCGACGCCGGCCCCCTACGTGCGTGACGCGGCCTGGGAAGCGCTGGAGAACGGGTTGAAGCTGCTGGTCATCGTGACCGAGCGCATTCCGCGCCGCGACACGGTGGCTGTGCTCGAGCGCGCGGAACAGGCCGGTGCGCGGGTGATCGGCCCGAACAGTCTGGGCGTCATCACGCCGGGGCAAACGCGCGTGGGTATGTGTGGTGGCTCGGCCGACGCGGCGCGGCTGGCGTATCAGCCGGGGCCGGTGGGCGTCATCTCGCGCAGCGGCGGCATGATGACCGAGATTGCCAATCTGCTCACGCAGGCCGGCATCGGACAGAGCACGTGCGTCAGCATCGGCGGCGATCCGATCATTGGATCGACGACGCTGGATTTGCTGCCGCTGTATGAGGCAGATCCGCAGACGCAGGCGCTGGTGTTGTTCTGCGAGCCGGGCGGCGTGATGGAGGAGCAACTGGCCGAGCGCCTGCGCCAACAGCCAAGCCGGCTGAAGATCGTGGCGTTCGTGGCTGGCCGCTTTGCTGACCGGATGCAGGGGATGCGTTTTGGCCATGCGGGGGCAATCGTCGAGGGCACGCGCGGCAGCCCGGCAGTAAAGATGGCCTTGTTGCGCGAGGC
>DAOUDB010000117.1:0-1807 GCA_034431495.1 Thermoflexales bacterium | reverse complement strand
CAAGCGCCAGCGCAAGCCCAAACCCAAGCGCCCTGAACCGCCCGAAGATGCCCTTGACAGATACATGCGGACCTTAACTTGTGACTGATGGACTTACGGGTACAGATAGGGATGTTCTGGCTGCTCGGTCGGCTCGATTGTATCGGGCAAAATAACGGGCAGGCGTTCTCCGGCAAACTCGCCCACGCTGATCCGGCCAGTCACGCGCACCCAGCTATCGTTCGTCAGGTTGCTCGCCTGCGCTGACTGAACCAGCAGGCCGATGGCGGCGGCATCGGCCACGCAGCAACTGACTGTGAAGCGCGATACCCAGAATTGATTGTCGGTGTTGCGCGGGTCGCGGTACACGAAGCCGATCACATCGACTGTTTGGCCGGCAAACGCTGCCGGGTCGGCCTGGCGTGAAAACTCGCGCAGCCAGTCGAGAATGTTTTTTGGCCCCGTGGCGACACGCTGGGCTACGATGGCATTACCGCCGGCGACGCCGGGCGCGCTCAGCCCGATGCCCCGGCTGGCGATGGCGCTGGCGCCCAATGGCCGGGCTGGGATGAGCACGCCCATCAGAATGGGAATCGACACCAGAATCACAGCCCACCACGACAGGCGGTGACCACGACCGGCGCTCCCTTGCTCGGTGGCCGCGCGTTGCTCCATCAGCCTGTACACCGTCGTCAGCGCCAGCACCGCAAGGATCAACACGCCCACGAACACCAGCCAGGCAAAGCGCTGGTTAATGTAGAAGGCGAGCGCGCCGCTGCTGAACTTGCTGTAGAGCATGAAAGCTAGGCCGGCCAGCAACACCGCCTTCAGGAATGTCTGAACAGCCGGATTCTGGATTTTAGATTTTGGATTTTGGATTTCGGATTTTGGATTGCGCATCGCGTGGCACGTATTGCGTGTTGCGTATTCCGTCTACTGGCTACTGACGACTGACGACTTCTCCCCCTCGCCGCTCACCATGCCAGGTTGAAGTTGACGAACAGGCCCACGGCCAGACCGGCCAGGAGTGGCAGCAGGATTAAATACGCCACCACGCGCCGGCGAAAAACACCCAGAAACATCAGTGAGCTTTTGATGTCCACCATCGGCCCGAAGACCAGGAAAGCCACGATGGCGCCGGTGGTGAACGTGTTGACGAACGACAACGCCAGGAACGCATCGACCGTGCTGCACACCGACAGCACAAAGGCCAGCGCGCTCAATGCGAGCACCGACGTGGCCGGCCCGGCGCCAATTGCCACCAGCGCAGACTGCGGCACAAACGTCTGCAACGTGGTGGCAATCAGCGCCCCAGCAATCAGATAGCGGCCCATGTCGAAAAATTCGTCGGCCGCGACGCCAAACGCCCGCCGCAATTTGCGCGCGAATGTCTCGACCTGGATTTCGCTCACAGAGATGAGATCGACGCCACGATCTGCGCCGCCGGCTGCCATCGACGCCACTGTCAGCGGGCGCAGCACCTTGACGACGTTCGGCTGCGCCAGAAACACCATGCCCACCCCCACCGCAATGAGGAAAGTGAAGCCGATGCGCGACCAGAAAATCGGCCCGATCCCGAACGCGGCGTAGGTGCTGGCAATCACGATCGGGTTGAGCACCGGTCCGCCCAATAGAAACGCGACGCCGGCTGAGATGGGGAATCCCTTCTGATACAGCCGGCGCACCACCGGCACCACGCCGCACTCGCAGACCGGAAAGACCATCCCCAGCAGCGCGCCCATCACCGTCGCCAGGATTTTGTTGCGCGGCACAAAGCGCGCGATGTCGTCAGCGGTGATGAAGACGGCAATCAGGCCGGATACCATCG
>DAOUDB010000116.1:0-4915 GCA_034431495.1 Thermoflexales bacterium | reverse complement strand
AGGATGGTGAACACGTCATGCCGGGTTTGATTGGTTTTGCCGGCCACGTGCATGCTGGAGAGCCGGCTGCATACCTCGCGGCCATGGCTCGCGCCTTGCAGGATGAGCACTGGCACATCGTCGAAACACATGTCGGGGCCGGCTTTGGGCTGGGGCGGGTTGGTCTTGATCTGCTCAAGCGTCAGCCTCAGCCGATCTGGAATGCGGACCGCACGCGCTGCATCGTCATGGAAGGCGAGGTCTATGGCTATGAGGATGCGGCGCAGTTGCAGCGCGCGCAACAGCAGCCCGGCCCGGCCAACGATCCCGAGTGCCTGCTGCGTCTGTACGAGGCGCGCGGCGAGGACTTTGCCTGCGCATTGAACGGCGCGTTTGCAGCGGCCATCTGGGACGGGCCGGCGCGCAAGCTGGTTGTGGTCAACGACCGCATCGGGCTTGTGCCGGTGTACTACGCCCGTCGCGGAGACGGCCTGATCTTCGGCGGCGGTGCGCGCGCAGTGCTGGCTGATCCGGCTGTGTCGCGGCAAATCGATCCGGTTGCCATCGCTCAGTTCCTGACATTCCAGCACGCGCTGGGCGATCGCACCTTCTTGGCCGACGTGCGGCTGTTGCCGGGATCGTCAGTGCTCACCTTTCAGGAGGGCCGGCTGAATGTCCGCCGTTACTGGGATTTGCGCTACGCTGAACATCACGCCTTCCGCAGCGAAGCAGACTATGTGGAAGAGTTGCTTCATCTGTTGCGACAGGCCGTGAAGCGGCAGGCGCGCGACAGCCTGCCCACCGGCGTGCTGCTCAGCGGCGGCCTCGACTCGCGCGTGCTTCTGGCCTTCTTGAGCGAAGCCGTCAAAGGCAAGCTGTATTCCTTCACGTGGGGCGTGCCCGGCTGTGACGATGCGCGATACGCGCGTGAAGTGTCGGCGATTGCCGGCGCCGAGAACCATTTCTTCGAGTTGAAGCCCGATTACCTGCTTGCCCTGGCCGAGAAAAGTGTGCGCCTGACCGATGGCATGGGCAGTGTCGTCAACCTGCACGCATTGGCGACGCTTGATGCGCAGACGGAGTATGCCAAGGCCATCTATAAAGGCTTCATGGGCGACGCGATGATGGGTTATGGGCTGACTCGCAATCACTGGGCCAACTGCGCGCGCGAGCAGATCGCGCAGGCGCATTACGCGGCGCATGACGAGCGCAATCTGCTGGCGTTTAAGCTGGACGAACACGACGATTTGTTCACGCCGGCGTTTGCCCAGCAGATCGGCTCTGGCGTGTGGGACAGCTATCGCGCTGCGCTGCAGGAATGCCCGGCGCCCCAGCTGGCCCAGCAGCGGCTGTACTTTGACCTGCGCCAGCGCGTGCCGCGCATGACCCTCAACGGCGTGGAGGTTGTGCGCAGTCAGGCTGTGGCGCGCATGCCGTTCTGCGACAATGACCTGATCGACTTCACGTTGCGCGTCCCGCCCGGTCTGTTGTATGAACGTCACCTGATCAAAAGAGCGTTTGTGCAGGCATTCCCGCGCCTGGCCAGGGTGCCCTACACAGACACCGGCTTGCCGATGCTACCCTGTGCGCGCGACGTGCTCATTCGCCTGGATCAACAGATTCGCTGGCGACTACGCGGGGTAGGGTTGACTTGGATCGATGAGCCAAAGCGCCGACCCTACGCCAACTACAACCACTGGCTGCGCACGGTTCTGCGGCCCTGGGTCGAGGGGCTGTTGCTGAGCGAACGCGCGATGCAGCGCGACATCTTCAACCCGGCCACCGTGCGCCGGCTGGTTGACGAACAAATGGCCGGCGCAAAGCACGCCGTCAAGTTGGGCGCACTGTTGACCATTGAACTGTGGCACCGGCTATTCGTGGATTGACTCTCACAAAAGGCATCGGGATGAAACTTGGAATCGCAATCAAAGACACATGGAGCTTCTTCACGGAGATCTATGAAGACCTGAAGGAGCGCCATGAGATCAGCCTGTTCAAGCCCAGGCAGATCAAGGCGCCTGTCATCGGCCGGCGCGTCAACGACTTTCTGTTCCGGCGCGACTTGCAGGCGTTTCTGCGGGCCAATGATGTGGCGTTTTTCGAATGGGGCAGCGACTTCCTGGCTGCGGCCAGCAATTTGCCCAAGTCCTGCGGCATCATCACCCGCATTCACCGTTACGAGTTGTACACCTGGGCCGACCGGATCAACTGGGATGTAGTCGACAAAGTCATCCTGGTCAGCAAGGCCAAACAGCGCGAGTTCAACATGCGCTTTCCGGCCCATGCAGCCAAAACGGAAGTGATCTACGAGGCGGTCTCGCTCGACCAGTTCCACCCCGGCCCGCGCAAGTTTGGCGCCGACATTGGCACGCTGTGCCATCTGGTGCCGCGCAAGCGCGTGTACGAGTTGATCCTGGCCTTTTCTGAACTGACCCGGCACGAGCCGGGCGTGCGGCTGCACATCGGCGGCGGTCCGAAGCCGAGGTTCAAGGATTATTACGCCGCGCTGCATAGTCTGGTGCGCGGGTTGGGTATCCAGGATAAAGTTGTTTTCTACGGCAACGTCACCGATCCTGCCGCGTGGTATCGCAACATCGATATCTTTGTCTCTAACAGCTATTCCGAAGGATTGCAGGTGGCGTCGATCGAGGCGATGGCTTCGGGATGCATGGTGTTCTCACATCGTTGGGAGGGCGCGGATGAGCTGCTGCCCGAGGACTGCCTGTACTACACCGACACTGAGCTGGTTCAGCGCATTCGAGACTACTGCGCCAGCGCCGAGCCGGAACGGCAACGCCGGCGTGATAGCTTGCAGGCAGCAGCCCGCCAGCGATTCAGCCTCGATGTGACAAAGGCGCAGATCCGGCGGGTGATCGACGAAGTGGGCGCCGACCTGGGCGGGAGTCTCCGCTCTCATGGCGCCGTGGCGCAACATGCCGGCTGAAGTCGGCCCCACACACCTGCGATTCGCAGCGACCAATCATGAAAATCGGCTACATCATGGAAGCCGGCGAGGCCGACGTGCGCAAGCGCCCACTCTCCGGCCCGGCCAACCACGTTCGTCAGGTGATTCTGGCGCTGAAGTCGCTTGGACACACCGTGCGCCTTCTAGCGCGCTGGGACAACCGCATCTGGCTATCCGACGATCTTGACCACTTCACGCCGGTGACGGTGCCGCTGGTTGATCTCGGCCCGGTGCGCTGGGTCGAGCGGGCAGGGCGGCGCATCCAGCGCGAATTGCAGTTGCCTTACTTCAACTGGTTCGAGAGTTTGCGATTTGGTCTGGCCTGCCGGCAGGCATTGCGCGGATTTGACATTCTCTACGAGCGTATCGGTTGGGTCTCCTACGGCGGCGGCTTTGCTGCGCGCTGGATGGGAATTCCGCTGGTGCTTGAAGAGAACGGCAATCATCTGGCCACGATGGAGTCCATCGGCAACGCGCCCAAGGGTTTTCAGCGCCGGCTCGAAGTCTGGTTGATGGGCAAAGCCATGCGTCGGGCTGCTCACGTGGTGGCTGCCGGCCAGAAATGGCGCGAGCACTTTATCGAGCGCTGGGGCGTCGATCCGGATCTCGTCACCACCGTTGAGAACGGCACCGAGCTGGTGAAATTGCTTGATCGCAGCGCGTTGCGCAGTTTTCGCGAGAACGCCGGCGATGACGGGCACATCACCACGCTGATTTACCTGGGCGGGTTTTATCCCTGGCATGGTGTGCCGGTCTTGCTGCGCGCGGTAGCCGGCGCGCTGGCCGCCGGCGAGCAAATGCGGGTGATTCTGATCGGCGCCGGGAAAGGCGAGGCAGATGCGCGCGAGCTGACCGAATCGTTGGGGCTGGCCGGCGTCGTCACGTTCGCCGGCCATCTGACCGCCGAGCAGTTCGCGCCCATTCTGGCCGATGCGGACATCGGTGTGTCGCCGTATTGCGGCTGGAAAGAGTTCTCCGGCCTGAAGATTCTCGACTACAAGGCAGCCGGCCTGGCAGCGATTGCTTCCGGTCAGGACGGGCAACCCCCCACCGTTCGACATGGCGAGACGGGCCTGATCGTGCCGCCGTGCGATGAAGAAGCGCTGCGCGACGCCATTGTGCAGTTGTGCCGCGACCCGCAGCGCCGACGACAGATGGGTCGGGCTGCGCGGCAGGATGCCGAAGACCATCACGGCTGGGACCACACCGCCCGCCAACTGGAGCGCATCTTCAATCAACTGGTGGCGCAATGACCACGACATCGCGGATGCAATCCGCATTGGCGCGATCTGAACCGGCGCGCTCTGATGCGCCCGCCGTCAGCGTGATCGTTCCGAACTACAACCATGCCCGCTATGTCGCGCAGGCGATTGAGAGCGCGCTGGCGCAGACGTACCACGATTTCGAGATTCTCGTGATCGACGACGGCTCCACAGACAACAGTCGCGAGGTGATCGCGCCGTTCATGGATCGCGTGCGATACGTGTGGCAGCCAAACCAGGGCCTATCGGCGGCGCGCAACACCGGCGTGCGCGAAAGCCGGGGGCGCTATATCGCGCCGCTGGACGCCGACGATGTGTGGTTTCCCGACTACCTGGCGACGATGGCGCCGCTGCTGGACGCCGACCCACGCGTGGGGGCCGTGTATTCCGGCTGGCGACACATCGACGCGAACGGCAACTTGCTGCCGCAGCAGTCCACACGGATTGTGCCGCCAGAGCAGTTCTACGCCACGCTGGCCTACACCAACTTTCTGGTGCCGAGCGGGGTGCTGGCGCGGCGCGCATGCCTCGAGCAGGCCGGCCCGTTCGATGTCAACCTGCGCGCCGTGGAAGACCGCGATATGTGGCTGCGCATTGCGCGCGACCACAGGGTGATTGGTGTGCCGCAAGTGCTGGTCGGCTATCGCACGCACGGCGAAAACATGACGCGCGATCTGGCGCGCATGGAGACGGCCCGCCGCTATGTGGC
>DAOUDB010000115.1:0-40270 GCA_034431495.1 Thermoflexales bacterium | reverse complement strand
GAATCAATGGCTCAATCAATTCACTTATAGCCGGGAACGCCGGCCACAATCAGCAGGGCCGTGACCACCACGTTCAACAGTCCCACCGGCAGCAGCACCTTCCAGCCGAATCCCATCAGCTTGTCATAGCGGAAGCGGGGCAGCGTGGCGCGCACCCACACCATGATCAGCAAGCAGACCAGCACCTTGATCGCAAAATAGACCAGCGAGAGCGCCGGCGCCTCGTTCACAAACGGCCCGGACCAGCCGCCCAGGAAGAATGTGACGAACAGCGCGCTCATGCCGATCATCTTGACATACTCGGACATGTAAAACAGCGCGAACTTCATGCCGCCATATTCCGTCATGAAGCCGGCGGTCAGCTCCTGCTCGGCCTCCACCAGATCAAACGGCGCGCGGGCCAGTTCAGCCAGGGCCGTGATCGCAAAGATGGCCGCCGCAACCGGCTGACGGAAGATCAGCCAGCCCAGAATGTTGCCCGGCTGCTGGTATGCCACGATATCGTTCAGGCTGGCGCTCGACGCCATCATGATGACAGATAGCACGGCCAGCCCCAGCCCCAGCTCATAGGAAATCACCTGCGCCGAGGCGCGCAATCCGCCCAACAAGGCGTACTTGTTGTTCGATGACCAGCCGGCCAGAATCATGCCGTAGATGCCCACACCCAGCACAGCCATCACATACAAAGCGCCCACGTTGATGTTCGACGCCAACTGGAAAGCCGGATCGCTGCCAAAGGGGATCACGGCAAACAGCACCAATGCCGGCACCACCGCCACAATCGGGGCCAGGAAATACACCAGCACATCCACATTGGCCGGGGTGATGCTCTCTTTGAAAATCAGTTTGATGCCGTCTGCCACCGGCTGCAGCAGCCCGAACGGGCCGGCGCGGTTTGGCCCGATGCGCGCTTGCAGCCGGCTGATGAACTTGCGCTCGACCCAGGTCATGTAGGCAAATCCGGCCAGGGCGACCACCAGGACTGCCACAGACTTTACCAACGTTTCGAGGATCGGATTCATGGTGCGTATTACGTGTTGCGTGTTGCGTATTACGTATTGGGCAGGACGGCTATTTCGCCACGACGGGAATTTCGCCTGGGGCGATCACGTGGCCGGCCAGCACATGGCTGCGACGAATCAACTCGCCATCCCGATAGAGCATAGGCACAGGCCGGCGCAGGGCGTCAACAGTCGGCTCTGGCGCAGGCAACCATTCGACTTGCGGCGTGAAGCCCGACTGCTCAACGCCGGCCGGGTAGCGCATGCCCAACCCGCCGGTGTTGTCGTACACCGTGCCGCCATAGTACAAATCAGCCCGGCCCATAGGCGGCCACTGCTCGACCGTCTCGCTGAGCAATGGATACGTCAGGCCGGCATAGCCGGGCACAGCCCCAGTGAGATCGGCAAAAATGGCCTCCGCGCCGTTGTAGCGCCACTTTGCGCCCAGGCGTCTGGCAATCTCTTGAATGATCCACCAGTCGGGCTTTGCCTGGGCCAGTGGCGGCAAGGCGCGATAGAAGCGTTGCACGCGCCGATCGCCGCTTGTGAATGTGCCATCGCGTTCAGCAAAACTGAGCGCCGGCAACACCACATCGGCGCGGGCAGCCAGATCGGTGAGGAACAAATCCTGCGCAATGATGAAGCCGGCGTTCGGCGCATCTTCGGCGTCACCCACGCCCACCAACCAGGCCACATCCACACGCTCGGGCAACTGGCCGGGGCGGCCTGCCATGTCGCACACGCCCTGCGTGTTGGCGTGCGGGTAAAGGGGCAACAGGCCGCTATTCGCTTTGCCGGCGTGGCCGGCCAGGATCAGCAAATTAGCCAGGCTGCGCGCCAGCGCGCGCGCGCCGGCTTCGTTCAGCTTTTCATCGCCGAACACGATCAGCAGGTTGCGCGCGCCTTTGATCTGCTCCAGATCGAGCGACGGGGTTGCCTGTTGCGTATTGCGTATTGCTTGCTCTGCCCACTGGGCGGCCTGCCCCGCGTCGTAACGCAGGATTTGCGATGCGTAGCGATGCATCTTGGTGCTGCGCGAGTGGGCCACAATCAGCGTGGCGCCACGTTCAACCACAGCCTGGCGCAGGCGCAGGAACCACACCGGCGCGCTTTCTTCCACATCGCCATTGACGACAAGAATGACATCGCCTTTGCCCAGCGCCTTGAAGTCGGCAGTTACCCCAATGCCATAGTCGCGCGCGATGTCGGCATAGGCAGCCGGCACGCGCGGCGAGACGAACAGGCCGGCTTGCTGCCGCTGCCCTGCGCCCAACACATCGCGGAACACCCGCGCAAACAGGAAAGCGTCTTCGTTGGGCAGGCGGTCTCCGATTACGCCGGCCACCGACGCAGCGGCGCTCAACTCGCGCGCCACGCGGCTCAGCGCGTCCTCCCAGGTGGCCTCAACCAGTTGCCCGTTGGCGTCGCGCATCAGGGGCGTCTTCAAACGATCTTCGGCGCGGGTGAAATGATGCACAAAGCGGCCTTTGTCACACATCCAGATTTCGTTGACCTGCTCGTTCTGGCGCGGCATGACGCGCTTGATCTCATAGCCGCCCGTGCGTGTCTCCAGGCGCGTGTTGAGCGTGATGTTGCAGCCGACCGGGCAGTGCGCGCACACACTCTGGGCGCTGGCAAGTTCCCAGGGCCGAGCCTTGAAGCGGAAGTCGGCTGTGGTCAGCGCGCCGACCGGGCAAATGTCGGTGGTGTTGCCGCTGAAATAGGAATCGAAGGGTGGGTCGCTGAACGTGATGATCTCCATGTGCCGGCCGCGCTCGTGGAATTGCAGCACATGGTCATCGGCCACATCATCCTGAAAGCGCACACAGCGCCCGCACTGAATGCACCGTTCGCGGTCGAGGAAGATCAGGTCGCCCAGCGGCACATGCTTGTCGTTGTGTTGCTTGGCCTCGTAATCGAACCGGCTCACGGCCGGCCCATAGCCCATGGTGAGATTTTGCAGCGGGCACTCGCCGCCCTTGTCGCAAATGGGGCAATCGAGCGGGTGGCTGGTGAGGAGGAATTCCAGAACGTCCTCGCGCGCGTCGGCCACCTGCCGGGTGTTCGTGCGCACCGACATGCCCTCGCTCACCGTTGTGGTGCAGGCGGTTTGCAGCTTGGGCATCCAGGCGATGACAACGTTGCCGGCCTCATCCTTCACCACCTGCTTTGTGGCCGGGTCAACCTTGGGCGTGCCGACCTCGACCAGGCACATCCGGCACATGCCAACCGGCTTGAGCTTGGGGTGGTAACAGAATACCGGAATATCAATGCCCAGCTTCTTGGCCGCATCAACGATCACCGTGCCTTTCGGCACGGCGACCAGTTGTCCATCGATTATGAGATTAACCAGGTCAGCCATTGAACCTACTTCTTGCTCTCCAACACCGTCACGTCGTATGGCAAGGCGACAGCAATCTCGGCCACCTTGCGATACACATTCACTTTGCCGATCACGCGCACCCGCGCGCCCGGCGCCAGTTTGTCAGCAGCCGGAAGCCGCTCGCGCACCGTGTCAAACAGCGTCACCCGGCGCGGTCCGCTGCCGTCATCCACGATCCACTTCACGCCCGACTTGAACGGTTCGACTTTGGCAATCGTGCCGGAAATCACCACACGCTCGCCCTGCCGCGCCGTGATTCTGCCCGTTGTCTGCGTCAGCGCCGGCGATGGCGCAACCAGGGCGCCGATCTGCACATCCGATAACCTGGCCGGCACCAGTTCGAGCGCACCCTTGTACTGATTCAGCTTGCCGGTCATTGTAACCAGCGCGCCGACATTCAGCCGGGCCGGCGCATCGATCTCGTCGTACAGCCGCGTGAACAGAGTCACGGGCAGCGCGCCGGTCGCATCCGAAATCACGAACTTGAAGCCGGCGGAAAAGTTGCCGGTGTCGCTCACTACGCCGCTGATCGTCATCACCGCGCCAACGTCTTGAGCGCTGATTTGCCCGATCGGCGTCACGGGCCGGCCGGCTGCCCACACAACACCCGCGCCCACAAGCGCGACGAACACACTCAGCCCGATGGCCCAGAAGCGCGTTTTCATTTCGACTCGCCTCCGGTGCCGGCGTCGCCGGCTGCAACATACACATCGTGGGGCAGCGCCGGCACAATTTCAATGCCCACCCGCCGCCTGGCGCGCACACGACCGACGATGCTCACACGCTGACCGACCCACAACTGCTCTTGCCGCGGGATGCGCCGGGCCACCACGTCATACACATGCACTTTTTGCGCGCCGGTGTCATCGTAGATCAGCAAATACGCGCCATCCTGGGCCGGCGTGATATCGGCGATCCAGCCTTCGACCCACACCACAGCGTTGTGATCGTTGCCATTCATGCTGCCCAGCGCGTACTTGCGCCAGTTGCGCCTGGCCCACTTGACCACCTTCACGTCGCTGCCCCATTTGGGCACAATCTCGATCTGTCCGCGATAGACATCGACCTTGCCTGTCACACGGACAACTGCGCCGACGTTGATGTGATACGAGTCGTAGATGTAATCCCAGTCACTTTCCCAGATCAAAACAATGACTTGCCCTGTCCCGTCGTTGACATGCAATTTGAAGCCGGATGAGAAATTCTCTGCGCCAACCACTGCGCCTTCGATGGTGAGCGTCTTACCCTCATCGGCCGGAGAGATCTCTCCCAACGGCACGCTGGGTGGTGGCTCGGCGCCGGCAGCTTTTGCGCTGGACAGCGACAGCGGCATGACTAATAGAGCAGCAAGACAAGACAGAATGAGGGTGCGGAAATTCATATCACTCCTGTGTCAGACATGGAAACTCATCCACGTCCGCGCACCTCATTAGTCGAACGACGCAGCTACTATCTGCCGCTATAACCGGATATGATTTACCTCCTTGCGTATTTTCAGACAACGACGCGATCACACAGCCGCTCTTGAGGGCGGCAGCGCAGCGCGCCGGCTATGCTGCAATCATGGGCTGGCCGGCCTCACTGGCCAGCTTCTTTGCGCCGGACACCCAGGCCTCGTATTCGGGCCGGAAATGCTTGAGCGTGCTCAGGATCGGGCTGGTGGCAAATTCGCCCAACAGGCAAAAGCATTTGCCGGCCATGCTATTAGCCACCTCGGTCAGCATCTCCACATCCTGAAGCGAGCCTTGCCCGCTCACGATCTTGTCGTACAGCTTCATCGCCCAGTGCGTGCCTTCGCGGCACGGCGTGCACTTGCCGCACGACTCATGCTTGAAGAAGCGGACCATCTTGCGCGCCGCCCACACGATGTCGACCGTGTCATCGAGAATGACGAAGGACGCGGAGCCGAGCAGGGAGCCGGCTGCCTGCATGCTTTCGTAGTCGAGCTTTGTGTCGAGCGCGCTGGCCGGCAGAATGGGCGCCGATGACCCCGCCGGCAGGATACCCTTCACAGGCCGATTGTTGATTGTGCCGCCGGCCATGTCGATCAGCTCGCGGATGGTGTGCTGACCCAGCGGCAGTTCGTAGTTGCCGGGCCTGTTCACCCGGCCGCTGACACAGAATATTTTCGTGCCGGGGCTTTTCTCGGTGCCGAACTGGCGATACCACTGCGCGCCGTTCAACACGATGGGCGGCACATTCGCCAACGTCTCGACGTTATTGATGACGGTCGGCTTGGCGTACAACCCCTGCACGGCGGGAAACGGCGGGCGCAGGCGTGGCTGGCCGAGTTGCCCTTCCAGCGACGACAGGAGCGCGGTCTCCTCGCCGCAAATGTACGCGCCGGCCCCCAGGTGAATGTGAATGTCCAGGTTGTAACCCGTGCCCAGAATGTTCTGGCCCAGCAAGCCGGCGGCATACGCCTCGTCGATTGCCTTTTGCAAGGTGCGCGACGGCTCCAGAAATTCGCCGCGCAGGTAGATGTAAGCAGTGTTGGCCTGCACAGCATAGGCGCACAGGGCTGTGCCTTCGATCACCTGGTGCGGGTTGTTGTCGAGAAGCTGGTGATCCTTGAACGTGCCGGCTTCGCTTTCATCGCCGTTGACGACGACGTACTTGGGGAAGATGTCCTTCGGGATAAAGCTCCACTTCAGGCCGGCGGGAAAGCCGGCCCCACCGCGCCCGCGCAGGCCAGCGTCCTTAACGACCGCGACCACTTCTTCCGGTTTCATCGCCGACAGCGCCTTGCGCCAGGCTGCGTAGCCGTCGTTGGCCTGATACACCGCCAGCTCACGGATATTGGGCACATCCAGATCGCGCAACAATACGTGCTTGTCCATCACTTGGCGTCTTGTCCTTTCAAGTCGTCAATCATCTGGTCGAAGCTTTCGGGCGTCAGCGAATAGCGGTACTCGGTGTTTACCTGGGCCACCGGCGCGCGATGGCAGGCGGCGATACACATGACCGTGCGCAGAGTGAACTTGCCATCCGGCGTGGTCTGGCCGGCCTTGACGCCCAGCTTGTGTTCGCAGTGGCTTACAAACTCGTCTGCGCCGCGCAGCGCGCACGGCAAGTCGTCGCACACCTCGATCACATACTGGCCGGTCGGCTCCTCATAGAACATGGTGTAGAAGCCGACAATAGATTTGACCTCGGTCGGGTCCAGCTCCAGAATCTCCGCCACTTCGCGGATGGCATTGTCATCGCAGTAGCCGTGCTCCTGCTGCGCGATGTGCAGCAGTGGCATCACGGCGCTGCGCTTGCTGGGGTACTTCGCCAGCGTCTTCTCGATGTCGGATGCGCGTTTTTCTTTCAACATGTCAAGTGCTCAGTGCGCGAAACGCGAGATAGGTCAGGTGGTGTGTATTGCATAGCGGGTGTCAGCGATCCACTTCGCCCAGCACAATGTCGATTGAGCCGACGATGGCCACCATGTCTGCAATCAGACAGTCCCGGCTCATCTTCGGCAACGCCTGCAGGTTGCACAGCGAAGGGGCGCGGAAATGCACCCGGCGCGGCTTTGGCCCACCATTGGCCGAAATGTAACAGCCAAATTCACCCTTGCCGCTCTCGACGGCGAAGTAGGCTTCACCCTCTGGCACAGAGAAGCCCTCTGTCCACAGCTTGAAATGGTGGATGAGCGACTCCATCGAGTAGGCGATCTCGTGCTTGGGCGGCGGCGCGATCTTGCGGTTGTCCACCATCACCGGGCCGGCCGGCAGACGCTTCATCGCCTGCTCGATGATCTTCAGGCTTTGGTAAAACTCTTCCATTCGGCAGCGATAGCGGTCGTACACATCGCCGTTCGACCCGACCGGCACGCTGAACTCGAACTGGTCGTAGCTGCCGTAGGGATACGCCTTACGCACGTCGTAGTTCACGCCGCTGCCGCGCAGGGAAGGACCGGTCATACCGTAGGCGATAGCATCCTCTTTGCTGATGACCCCGATGCCGACCGTGCGCTCTTTCCACATCGGATTGTCTTTCAGCAGCTTCTCGTACTCCAGCAAGCGCTTTGGGAAAACGTCCAGGATTTTCTGAACGAGATCGGTGAAGCCGGCGGGAGTGTCGCGCCACAGCCCGCCCACGCGGAAGTAGCTGGTCATCATGCGCGCGCCGGCCACCAGTTCGTACACGTCCAGGATCATCTCCCGCTCGCGCATGCAGTACAGAAACATGCTCATCGCGCCGATGTCCAGCGCGTGCGTGCCCAGCCACACCAGATGGCTGTTCATGCGGGTCAATTCGAGCAGAATGACGCGAACGTACTGGGCCCGCAACGGCACATCCAACCCAAGCAGCTTCTCGACACAGCCGATGTAAGCCAGATTGTTTGACAGCGGCGCGAGATAGTCGATACGGTCGGTGAGCGGGATGCCCTTGGTGTAGGTCTTGCCTTCGTGTGTCTTTTCGATACCGGTGTGCAGAAAGCCGATGTCGGGGATGCAACTGACAATGGTCTCGCCATCCAGCTCCAGCAACAGGCGCAACACGCCGTGCGTCGAGGGGTGCTGCGGCCCCATGTTCAGCAACATCGTCTCGCCGGTGAAGGCGCGCGGGCTGACCAGCTTCTTCAGTTGTTCGAGCGTGATATCCAACTGCGCGTTGGACTCGGTCAACACGCTCTCTGGCGCTTCATGAATGGTAGGTTCTGCGAGCATGTCAGTAGTCAGTAGTCAGATTACAGATTACAGATTACAGATCACAGACATCAGACTCAATTTTCCGCACTCCACACTCATCGCTCGGCCCTCATCGCTCAGCACTGTTTGCCTACTCGCGGGCATAGGGCTTGTCGCCGTCAATGCGCCGGCGGTTGAACGAGAACGCAACTTCCTCGACCGTCACCGGCACTTCCTTCAACAAAGGATGCCCCTCGTAGCCGGCCGGCATCAAAATGCGCCGCAAATCAGGATGCCCCTCGAACATTACGCCAAACAGATCGTAGATCTCGCGCTCCAGCCAGTTGGCGCTGGCATACACGCCGGTCGCCGTCGGGACAACTTTGTCGTACTCGCTGAGGAAAACTTTGACGCGCAGGCGCAGCCGGCGCGATAGCGAGTTGAGCTGATACACAATCGCAAAGCGCGGCTCTTTCGGGTAGTAGTCCACGCAGGTTTCATCGGTCAGCATTTCGAACTGCTGCCGATCACGCAGCCAGGTCAATACCTCCACCAGCCGTTCGCGGGTGGTGATAAGCGTCATCTCGCCGTGCGCGACAACGGTTTCAACTACCGCATCGCCCAGGTCGGCTGCGATGCGCGAAAGTTCAGGAAGTGAAGCTAGAGTGTCCGGCATATCATCAGCCAACAAGTCAAAGTCCCAAATCTAAAATCCAGGGCCGTCACTGCCACTTCTTCAGCGGCTCTTGCTTGATCTTGTCCTGAAGTTTAAGGATGCCTTCGATGAGCGTCTCGGGCCGGGGCGGGCAGCCGGCCACATACACATCCACCGGCACAATCTCATCCACACCCTGAACAATGGCATAGTTGTTGAACACACCGCCGCACGAGGCGCAGTCGCCCATCGCGATCACCCATTTCGGCTCCGGCATCTGGTCGTACAGCGTGCGCAGCACCGGCGCCATCTTGCGGCTGACGCGCCCCGCCACAATCATCAGGTCAGACTGGCGCGGGCTGGCCCGCATCAACTCCATGCCAAAGCGCGACAGATCATAGCGGCTGGCCTGCGTGCTCATCATTTCGATGGCGCAACATGCCAGACCGAACAGCATCGGCCAGATCGCGTTCGAACGCGCCCAGCCGACCGCCTTCTCCAGCGAGGTGGTCACCACCCCCATATCGCCTAGTTTTTGTTCCAGACCCATGTTCTTACCTGGTTACCGCCCCTGGCTTCCCAAGGTTACTAAAGTCCCCAACGTTCCTGAAGCTTCTCAAAGTGCACACGCACCTCACCGTGCGCGCACTTTCTGAACCTTAGAACCTTACCAACCCATCAACGTTACCAACCTTACTGCTTATCCATCGTCTCCCACTCGAAAGCGCCCTTCTTCCACAACCACACATCACCCAGGAGCAGCACGATCACGAACACAAACAGGGCGAAGAATCCCGGCCAGCCCAGATCGCGCAATGCCGCAGCAAGCGAAAACAGAAAGATCACCTCAACATCGAAGAGGATAAACAAGACAGCAATCAGATAAAAGCGCACCGGCAGCCGGCGCTGGGCTGCCCCAATCGCCATCATGCCGCTCTCATAGGGCGCTTGCTTGCGGGCCAGCTTCGCGCGGCGTCGGGGGCCGAAAAGGATGGAGATGAGGACGACGAGGATCGCCAACGCGACGGACAGCACGAACAGCACCAGGATCGACCAATACTCCGACACCTTGCCACTCCATGAATGAGCCAGGCCGGATTTCAGCCTGGCAAGTTTGCGCATTTTATCACAAGCGCCTCACCGACCTGGCAGCTTGCAGCTGGCAGCTCTTTTGCCACCATTTCGTCGAAATGCCGATCGCCACCACCTCCAGACGCCCAGAGCCGCCTTCCGACCAAGCGCCAGCGGCGCCTCGCCCATTCGTCGGATGTCGCCGGTCCTCCGCCGCGCTACCCTGCCTGCGTCACGATCAGATTCCCATTCATGCCGAATCGGCCTTCGAGGAGCAATTTCATGCGTCGCTTCACCCAACTCGCGTTTGGCGCGCTCATCGTCTCGTCCATCGCGTTGGCCGGCTGCCGGCCCAACATGCCCGCCAACACCTTCGCCGGCGTCACCGGCTCCGGCAACGTCAAGACAGAGACCCGCGAGATCGACCGCATCACTGCCGTCGAGCTTGCCAACTCAGGCAACCTGGAAATCACGCAGAGCAACGCCGAATCGCTGGAGATCGAAGCCGAGGACAACATCCTGCCGTTGCTCACCAGCGACGTTCGCAATGGCCGGCTGGTTCTGGGCGTCAAGCCCAACATCAGCATTCGCGCCATGCGCCCCATCGTGTTCCGGCTCACGGTCAGGAACCTGAATGAGATCGTTGCCACGGCCTCCGGCAACATCACTGCGCGCAGCCTGGAAGCCGGCGACCTGACCCTCCGCGTCAACGGATCGGGCAATCTCAACATCGACGCGCTGAATGCCCGCGCGGTCAAAGCGCACCTGACAGCATCCGGTTCTGTCACCCTGAATGGCACAGCCGACACGTTGGATGTCACCATCAGCGGGAGCGGGTCGTACAACGGCAGCGGCCTGATTACTCGTGAGGCAATCGTTCGCAACAGCGCATCGGGCAGCGCGCATGTCAACGCTACCGAAAATCTGGACGCGACCGTGTCCGGCAGCGGCTCGGTCACCTACATCGGCAACCCCACCGTGCGCCAGACCGACAGTGGCAGCGGCAGCATCCGGCCCCGCTGACCGTCATCCATAACCGGCCCAATCTCCCGGCGGCGATGTCGCCGGGAGATTTCACGGCATAATGCGGGCACACTCTTGCACATATGCCCATGAGCAACCTTGAGACGCAGGCCCCAGAGGACGCTGAAAAGGGACTCGAGTTCGAGCGCCTGGTGTTTTTCAGCGACGCAGTGATGGCCATCGCCATCACTTTGCTTGCCCTTGAAATCAAAGTGCCGGAGATAGCTAACACTTTGGCTGCCCAGGAACTGCCGCGCGCCGTGCTTGATCTGTGGCCCAAACTGCTCGCCTATTTCATCGGTTTCACCATCATCGGCGGCAACTGGATCAGCCACCATGCCATGTTTCGCATGATTCGCCGCCACGATCGCCCCCTGCTCTGGCTGAACCTCGTTCACCTCATGCTCGTGGCGCTCGCACCTTTCGCCACTTCCATTGTGGGCGAATATGGCAACCTGCCCTTCGCGCAGATGTTCTATGCCGGCGGTGTGGCCATCATGCTGTTCTCCAGAGACGTGACATGGCTGTATGCCGCCTATCGCGGACGGTTGCTGGATAGCGCCATCCCGGCCGATTACGTGCGCCGTTTCACCCTCGTGGAGCTGAGCAAACCCGCCGTCTTTCTCGTCTCGATCCCTTTTGCGCTGATCAGCCCGTGGCTTCCCATCATCGTGTGGATCGCCGCGCCGGTGATCTATTCGATGGCGGGACGCGCAGCGCGCGTGAATTGAGCGCCGGTCAGGGCAGACTCTCCGTCGCTATAATCCCGACCATGCCAGCTCCCCTCGCCGGCCTGATCGACGCAGCCTGGCAACGTCGCGCCGCGTTACACCACTCGCCCCACACCACCGCTTACCGGCTCATCAACCGCGCCGCAGATGGTTTTCCCGATCTGGCCGTAGATCGCTATGGCGACGCGCTGGTGGCGCATGTGTACAGCGAGGGCGCTATCGTCGCTCCGCCTATGAGCATTCTGCGCGCGCTGGCCGAACGTGCCGGCGCGCGCAGCGTCTATGTGAAATACCGGCCGACGCAGGCCAACACGCTCGACGAAGACCTGCGCGCCAGTCTGGCTCCTTCAAGGCCGATTCTCGGCCAGGCGGTCGAGCGCGTCACAGCCCTTGAAAATGGATTGCGCTTCGAGATCAGGCCCGGCGATGGATTGAACCCCGGCCTGTTCCTCGACATGCGCGAGGCGCGCGCCTGGCTGCGATCGGTGTCAGCCGGAAAAACTGTGCTGAACACGTTCGCTTACACCTGCGGGTTCGGTGTTGCGGCGCTGGCGGGGGGCGCAGCGCGCGCGCTCAATCTCGACATCTCGCGGCGCATCCTCGACTGGGGCGCGCACAACTACGCGCTGAACGGCTTGCAGCCGGTGAAGACGGATTTCGTGGCCGGCGACGTGTTCGACTGGCTGCGCCGTTTCGCCCGGCGCGGACAACGCTTCGACATCGTGATCCTCGATCCGCCCAGCTTCTCGACCACGCGCGAATCGCGCTTTTCGGTCGAACGGGATATGGCCGGCCTGGTGGCGCTGGCAGCCCGTGTGACAGAACCGGGCGGCTGGCTGATCGCAGCCACCAATCAGCGCCAGCTCACGCTGCGCGCCTTCCGCGCCCGCGTGGCCGAAGGACTGACCGGGGCACAGGGACGCATCGTGCGCGCCCTGCATGAGCCTGAAATGGATTTCCCCGCGGCTGCCGGCGCGCAACCGTATCTCAAGGTGTTGTTGTGTCAGATTGCGCCGCCAGCGCCGCGTACAACATCACGCCGGTCGCCACCGAGAGATTCAGCGAGCTGACCCGCCCGCGCATCGGCAGCCGCACCAGTTGATGGCAGATTACCTTCTGCCCCTCGGACAACCCCTCGCGTTCGCTGCCCATCAGCAAGACGAGGGGGCGCGCGTAGTCGGCCTGTCGATAATCCACTGCGCCGCGCGCCGATGTGCCCACGATGCGATAGCCATGCCGGCCCGCCCAAGCCGCAAATTCGTCGAACGTCGCCGTTGCCACAGGATGCCAGAACAGCGCGCCCATGCTGGCGCGCACACAGGTGGGATGATAAGGATCAACCGACGAATCCAGCAGCATCAACGCGCCGGCCCCCACAGCGTCCATCGTGCGCAGAATCGAGCCGACATTGCCGGGATCCTGCGGCGCGACCAGCGCAACCACCAGATCGGCGCCGGCCGGCGACACCTCTGCCAGGCTGGTTTTGCGCTGGCGGGCAATCGCCACCATCCCCTGCGGGCTGTCCTTGTCTGCGATGGACTCAAAGACCTCGGCCGTCAGCGGCAAACAGGGCACACCGCGCGCAGCCTGCCGCTCGATGAGTGACAGGGCGAACGGGCTGGTGAGCTGGTCAGGGGCATAGGCGATGGCTTCGAGCGTTACGCCGGCTTCGGCAGCCTCGCTCACATGACGCACCCCTTCGATCAGGCATAGGCCGGTCGCATCGCGCTCCTTGCGCTGCCGCAGCGCGCGTATCTGCTTGACGCGCGCATTGCTTCGGCTGGTGATGAGGGGCATCTGCATGCCGGCCTATCGCTGCACTTCCAGGATTTCCAGCGGGTGCAGCGGCGTGCGGCCGCCCAGGTGCTCGATTTGTTCACGGCAAGACGTGCCCGGCGCCACGATCAACGTCTCGGCAGGAGCAGCGCGCACCGCCGGCAACACCGACAGCTCGCCGACCTTGTGCGAGATCTCGAAGTGCTCGGCCTCGTAGCCAAACGCGCCGGCCATGCCGCAGCATGTCGAATCGATCTCTTTGACGCGATAGCCGGCCATCGTCATGGCCTGCTTCATGCCCTGCGTGCCCCAGCCGGCCTTTTGGTGACAGTGACCATGCGCCAGCACATCCATGTTGTTGGGGAAGCGCATGGTCAATTTGAAGCCGCGCTCGCCGCCGGCTGCCTCGCGCGCCAGAAAATCCTCGACACCCATGAAAGCGTCGGCCACAGCTTTGGTGTCGTCGCCGGGCAGCATGTCCAGATAGTCATCCTTGAACATGGCGATGCAGCTCGGCTCCAGACCCAGAATGGGCAAGCCTTGCATCGCCAGCGGCGCCAGCGTTTTAACATTGTGTTTGGCCAGCGGCACGACCTCGCCCGGCTGCCCCTGCGACACCAGCGTGCGCCCACAGCACTTGCAATCCGGCACGATGACGTGATAGCCGGCCGACTCCAGCAACGCCACAGCGCGCTGCGCCACATGCGGATGGTTGTAATTCGCGAACGTGTCGGCAAACAACACCACAGAGCGCCGGTTTTGGATCGGCGACCTGTCCGACTCCTGCCTTCTGTCTCCTGCGCCCTGACGCCGTCGCCACCATGCCTGGAAAGTCTGCGACGCGAAATGCGGGAAGGGACGCTGATCGGTGATCCCGATGCGCTTCATGACCCACTTGGTGACTCCCAACCCAAATGCCCAGTTCGCCAGCGGCGCGAAAGGCGCAGCCAGCGCGCTGAGGGTGGCGAAGTGGCCGAACAGCCACGCCCGCAGCGGCTTGCCACGCTCGGCGTAATAGTGCTCCAGAAAATCGCTCTTCAGCTTCGACATGTCTACGCTGGAGGGGCATTCGGTGTGGCAGGCTTTGCACGACAGGCACAACGATAGCGCGGACTTCACATCATCCATCGAGATAACGGGGACATCGGACTGACGATTGGCAATCGAAGAGGCCGCGCTGTTCCTCTGCGCCGGCTGGTGGCCGTTTTTGTTCCACGTTGCGGGGTCGGTGATGAAGTGGCGCAACAGGTTGGCGCGGCCGCGCGTGCTGTGCGTTTCATCGAGCGTGGCGCGGTACGAGGGGCACATCACGCCGCCATCCACCTTGCGACAAATGCCGTTGCCGTTGCACTGCTCCACCAGGCCGGCGAATGAGCCATCCTGCTGATAGGTGAACACGCTCGAATACGGCTTCATCTTCAACCACGGCCCGATGCGCATGAACTCTTCCATCGCCTCGCCGCGCACTTTCTTGCCGGGGTTCAGCAGGCCGCGCGGGTCAAAGGCATCTTTGATTTCGCAGAACGCCTGATACACCGCTTTGCCATACAGCGGTTCGTTCCAGCGCGTGCGCTCATAGCCATCGCCGTGCTCGCCGCTCAGGGCGCCGCCCATCTCGCGGCAGAGCGCCAGCGCGCTCAGGCCGATGTCCTCCATCGCGCGCAACCCTTCGAGCGTCTTGAGATTGACCAGCGGGCGCACATGCAGCACGCCGGCGCTGGCGTGCGCGTAGAACGCCCCGTCGGTCTTGTGGCGGGCGAACACCTCGCGCATGCGCCGCACATACTCGCCCAGCCGGGCCACCGGCACGGCCACATCTTCGATCACCGAAATTGGCTTGTGGTCGCTGCGGATGCTGAGCAAAATTCCCAGCCCTATCTTGCGCACCGCCCACACATCGGCCTGCGCCTGGGCGTCGATCAACTCGGCGACCGAGCAAGGAATGTGTTCTTGCGCCAGCACGCGCTTCAGGCGCTCGAAGCCGGCCTTCACGTCGTCTTCCGTCTCGCCGTCAAATTCCACAATCAACACGGCGTCTGGCTCGCCGCTCAACCAGGTCATCTTGCGCGCCTGCTCAGGCAGGCCGCGCGCCAGTCGCACCATCAGCCCATCCATCAGCTCCAGCGCCGACGGATCGCTGGTGAGCATGGCCGGCGTGGCATCCATCGCCTCGTACAGCGAGTTGAACGCGCACACCATCAGGCCGGTGCGCGCCGGCTTTGGCATCAACTTCAGCGTGGCATCCAGCACGACGGCCAGGGTGCCTTCCGACCCCACGATCAGCGGAGACAGATTGAACCGGCTGATCATGTCCAGATGTGACTGGTAGTTGAGCGATTGACGATTGCGGCTGGCGTCGATCAGGCCGGCCTCAGGATGGGCCGGATCGTAAGCCAACATCTCGGCGACAAAATCCAGGTTGTAACCGCTGGCGCGCCGCCAGACTTTGGGGAAATCTTGCCGAATGGCAGCGTCGTAGCGGCGCGCAATTGCGGCGACAGTCTGTTCCAGCGCGCCCTGCGGCCCGTTCTCGCGCGGGCCAAATTCGACCAGCGTGCCATCTGCCAGCACACAGCGCATGGCGACTACATGGTCAGCAGTCATGCCGTGGCGGATGGAGTGCGCGCCGGTGGCATTTGTGCCGATGATGCCGCCGATCACCGCCCGCTCGCCGCTGGCCGGGTCTGGACCAAACTGCAACTTCATGGGGGCCAGCTTCTTGTTCAACTGCTGAAGCACAACACCCGGCTGAACATGGGCGCGCCGGCCGGTCGCATCCACATCCAACACCTGATTCATGTGCTTGGAGAGGTCGAGGACGACGCCGGGGCCGATGGCCTGGCCGCACAAACCGCTCCCCCCGCCACGCGGGATGATGGGCACACCATGCTCGGCGCACAGATTGACTGCGGCAATCACATCATCGGCAGTCCTGGGCAACACCACGCCCTGGGGCCATACCTGATAGTTGCTGGCGTCGGTGCTGTAGAGCACGCGCATGGCGTCGTCGAAGCGCACTTCGCCGGCGATGTGCCGGCTCAATGCCTGCTGGAGCGAGCTGTTGGCAATTGGCATAGCGCGCATTGTAGCGCGAGCGCGCGCATCTTCCGCTATACTGACCGCAGTGATCGCCATGAGCGCGCAGACCGATCTCGCCCCTGACCTTGACCGTATCCGCGATCAGGTTGTGCCTGTCCTGATCCGGCACAATGTGCAAAAGGCCATTGTGTTCGGGTCATTTGCGCGCGGCGAGCCGTCTCCGCGCAGCGATCTTGATCTGCTGCTGATCCAGAACACCGACAAACGATTCTTTGACCGCTACGAGGGCCTGCTCACCGAGCTGATGCTGGCCGTCCGGCCCCATCGAGAGATCGACGCGCTGATTTACACGCCGGACGAACTGGAGGCGATGCGGCATCGTCCTTTTATAGCCACGATTTTGCGCGAAGGACGTGTGATCTATGAGTCAGAGTAAAGACCATCACGAGGCCGCGCGCTGGCTTTCCACCGCGCAGGACGACCTGCGCGCAGCGCGCGCCTTGCGTGACAATGCCATGCACGCTCATGCCTGCTTTAACGCCCAACAAAGCGCAGAGAAGGCGATCAAAGCGATTTGGAGGCTATATGGCCTGGAAGGATGGGGACACTCGATCCAGCGCCTGATCATGGACTTTCCATACCCAGACTTTTTCCGGGATCGGGATGAATGGCTTCAGCGCGCGGCGATCCTCGACCGCTTTTACATTCCCACACGTTACCCGGACAGTCTGCCGGACCTGACACCGGCTCAGAACTATTTCCTGGCAGACGCTGAAGCAGCCATCCAGCACGCCGATTTCTTTCTGCAAGCTGCGCAGGAAATCCTGTCTCGCCCCAATACGTGATACGCAATACGTGATACGCAATACGTGCCACGCGCCAGATCACAGATAGTCGCGGATGTTGTGCGCTGCCGCGTATGCCGCCGCCTCGGCCCGGTTGTTGACGTGGAGCTTGGAGAAGATCGAGCTGACGTAGTTGCGCACCGTGCCTTCGCCCAGCGTCAGCGCATCGGCGATTTCGCGGTTGGTGCGCCCCTCGACCAGCAAGGACAGCACGCGCAATTCCTGCTCAGTCAATTCTGAAAAGGCGCTTTCTTCCTTCTTGCGCGCTTCTTCGCGCATGCGCGCGAATACGCGTGACGTAGTGGCCGGATCAAGCGCCGCGTCGCCGCGCCCGACGGTCTCGATGGCTTTGATGAGATCGTTGCTGCCGATCTGCTTGAGCACGTACCCCGACGCGCCGGCGGCAATCGCCTCGAACAATGTGTCATCGTCACCATAGGAGGTCAGCATGATGACTTTGACAGCCGGCGCAGCCTGAGTGATCTCGCGGCACGCCTCGATGCCGCTCATGCCGGCCAGCCGGACATCCATGACCACAATATCCGGGCGGTGCATCAGCGCCTTGCGCACAGCCTCCTGGCCGGTCGCGGCCTCATCGACGACTTCGAGATCCGGGTTCCGGCTCAGCAGGGTGCGCAGCCCGACGCGCACAACTTCATGATCGTCGACCAAAAGCAGTCTAAGCTTGCCCACTTCTCAATTCCGCGATTCGAATTGCAACGTCACAACAGTTCCTGCTCCAGGCGCGCTTTGCACTGTCAAGCGGCCGCCCAGCAAACGTGCGCGCTCGCGCATATTGCGCAAGCCATAACCTTGATGGCCGGCCGCTGGCGCCTGGCCGTTCCCATTATCGCTGATTCGCAGACAGATATCAGAGTTGTCCGCTCCGCCATCCGCCCCAGCAACTCCGCCCGCCGCGCCTCCCCCATAGCGCAACTCGACCCGCGCCATCGTCGCGCCAGCGTGTCGAACGATGTTGCTCAGAGCCTCGCGCGCGATCTGATACACCTGCTGGCGCTGATCCGGCGTGAGGTCGCGCAGCGGACGCCCCTCCACCGTCCACTCTATTTGCATGCGGCTGCGCATACGGTATTCGTTGACGATTTGGATCAGGCCGCGGGCCAGGTCTTCTTCGGCACCGGCCGAGCGCAGGTCATAGATGTACCGGCGAATGTCCTGCACGGTGCGATTGAGCGAGTCCATCACCGCTCGCATCTGGCTGCGAACATGCAACAAGGCCGCCACGTCTTCGGAAGACAGCGCGCCAGGCGACAGGCGCAGCGATTCGAGTGAGTGATAGGCGTCATCCAGCGCGAGGCCAGTGGCGTAGATCGACTGGATCGTGCCGTCATGCAATTCGCGGCTGATGCGCTCGCGTTCGGCGTTCAACGATTGCTCGCGTTGCAGCGCCTGGGCCACGCGGTCGGCTTCGACGCGAAAGACTTCCAACGCGCGCAGGAAGGACCAGGCGATGACAACCCCGGCCAGGATGCGCGGCACGCCTGCCGGCACACCGGTCGCCCGGTACAAAGTCATCTCGTTGATCACGTTGGCCGGGAAGAACGGGGCCACCGGGACCAGCAGGCCCTCCAGCAACGCATAGAGCACAAACCCAAAGCCGGCCACGCGCAACGCGCGCACGATCCGGCCGATATTGAACGGGCCGACCAGCCGGATCGCTTGCTGCTGCAGCCCAAACGCCACCATCAACGCCGCCGGCGCGCAGATGAAGTAACGCAAAAACGCCTCGATCGTCGCGTTGCGAACAGCGTCGGCGCCGGTTGCCGTCGCGCGCTGAATAATCAGCAGGGCCGTCACAACACCCCCCACGATAAGCGGCACGTACCACGCAGTCCAGGCCGGCAGCGACGGCTCATTCAACTTCAAGCCGAAACCCAGCAGCGCGACAAATGCGCTCAGCGTCAACAGCAGTTGCAGAAATCGCAGCGCTTCGATGGCATCCGAAGACAACAGGCGCGCCTGCAACGGCACAAAGACATTGGCCCACACAGAGAAAGCCTCCAGAATGCCAAAGACAGCCAGCCAGGGCAGGGCGCGTGCCAATTCCAACTGGCTGCGCTGCCGCCACTGCAACCACATCGCCACGCCGAGAACCAGGAATACCTGACCGTGGACGAACTGCACCAGGCCGTCGTTGGCGACAAAGAATCGCTGCAACTGGTCAATCATCTGCCATCACTTACCATGCGAAAAACAAACCACGGCGCATCTGCGCGAAAACATTCCATCCTGATAAAAGTCGCGCCGGCCAATCAACCGTATAATCTCCCGCGTGATCACAACGCACGACAGCCTGACTGTGATCGCTGCCGCCGTTGCTGCATTCGCGATCATCCTCCTCGGCATCGCCGTTCAAAAAGCGCGCCACGCGCGCCGCGCAGCCTACTATGTCACCCGCCGCCACGCGCAGGATACCGCCAACCGGCAGTTCATCTGGGCTATGCTGCTTCTTGTCATTGCAGCCGGCACGTTTATCGCCAGTTGGATTATCCCGCAGGAAGCTCGGCCTGCTGATCTTGCCGCCCAGAGAGCGCCGGCCCTGGACACAGTTGCGACAGCGATCATCGTCACCACCATGCTGCCCACGCCAGACCTTGCGCCCACCACAGAGCAATCACAATCCACTCAGCTCCCTGTAGCAGACGCCTCTCCGACGCCATCCACATCCACCGACGCGCTGCCGGCTGACACAGCGACACCACCCCCCACGTTTACCGCAGAGCCATCCCCCCTCCCGCCTCAAGCCACCGCAGTCAACACAGCGCAAGCGCCCACTGACATCCCTGCCCTGACGGAGACCGAGACCGCGATACCAGCGCCAGCAGCCGGCGACAAACATTTCGTGTTGCGTGCCATTGCCAGCAGCATCGATGCCTCAGGCCTGCCCGTCAATCCATCTTTGCAATTCGAAACAGGCGTCCCATCCATCTATATCTTCTTCGACTTTCAAAACGTGCCCGAAGGCAGACGACTGCGGCACAACTGGTTCCGTGATGGCGGCAGTGTGTACTTCGAGTCTTTGCCCTGGGAGCGCGCAGGGAATGGCAATGCTGCCATCAACTGGTCGCCGGCCAGGGGCTTCGATCCCGGCATATACGAAGTGCGCGTCTTTCTCGACGACCAGTTGCAGTTTATCGCCAACTTCGAGGTCAAATAAAGGCGCCTCGAGATGCGGCGCGTGCATGAGCAACCATGCTGACAGCCCAACTGGTCATCGAGCAGGCTTTGGCGCTGGGGTTTGACCTGATCGGCTTTGCCCCGGCCGGCCCCACCCCCGGCGCCGATCGCTTCCTGCGCTGGCTTGCGCTGGGCTACGCCGGCGAGATGAGCTATCTGCAACGCAGCGCCGACAAACGCGCCGACCCGCGTCTGGCGCTGCCCGGCGCGCGCACAGTCATTCTGGTCGGCGTCAGCTACGATACCCTGGCTGCGCCGGCCGAACTGCTGACCGACCCGGCCCGCGGACGCATTGCGCGCTACGCCTGGGGCGCCGACTATCACGACACGCTCACGCCTCGCCTGCGACAGCTCGGCGAGGCCATCGCGCGCGAATCACGAGCCTGGGTGGACACCGGCCCGGTGCTCGAGCGCCCCTGGGCCGAACATTGCGGCCTGGGCTTCATCGGCAAGAACACCTGCCTCATCCACCGCACACGCGGCTCGTACTTCTTCCTCGGCGCGATTCTGTCGCCGGTCGAACTCCACGCCGACGAACACCCCGCCAATGCAGACAATCCAAAATCCCAAATCCCCAATCGAAAATCGAAGTGCGGTTGCGGCAACTGCGCGCGCTGCCTGGTCGCCTGCCCCACCCAGGCTTTTTCAGAACCATTTGTGCTCGACGCGCGGCGCTGCATCTCCTATCTCACCATCGAGCTGAAAGGCAGCATTCCGGTGGAATTGCGCCCGTTGATGGGCAACTGGATCTTCGGGTGCGATGTGTGCCAGGAGGTATGTCCCTACGTGCGGCAATATGCGCACCCAACCCGCGAACGCGCGTTTTATCCGCCGGCAGAATGGCGCATGGCCCCGCGCCTGCTCGATGTGCTGCGCTGGGATCGCGCCGCCTTCAACGCGCGCTTTAAAGGCACAGCCGTGATGCGCGCCAAACGGCGCGGGCTGCTGCGGAATGATTGTGTAGCGGCCGGCAACTGGGGCAGCCCCGAAGCGCTGCCGGCCCTGCGGGCGCTGCTGGATGATGAAGAACCGCTTGTGCGTGAACACGCCGCCTGGGCCATTGCCCGCATCATTGACCGGTAACCTCCCTCCGACCCGTGTCCCCTCTCGAACAGAGTGTCTCGTGTTGTATCGTCTGCACAATGTGATATGAATAAGCCAATCCGAATCGCCCTGCTGGCTGCCTTGTGTTGCGTGATGCTGGCCCCTGCTGACAGCCGCGCAATGAGCCTGTCGCCCCACACCCCTGCGCGCAACCTGCCATCGCAAGTCCAAAATCCAGAATCGAAAATCGAATCGCCGGGCCTGCAACAGGCGCTGCAAGCAGCCCTGCCCGGCGCGATGTTGCGCGTGATCGTTCGGCTGCGCGACGGCCGGCCTTCACCGCTGGCCGCTGCTCTGGCGCAAAACGAGCCTGAGGGCGTGTCGCGCGAACAGATGCTGACGCGCCGGCGTGCGCTGGTTGCGTCGTTACAACAGTATGCGCAGCAATCCCAGGCCGGCCTGCGCGCCTTCCTTTCGCAGCCTGACATCGCGCCACAGGTCAGCGCGTCGCGCGCATTCTGGATTTTCAACGGCATGGCGCTGCACACCACGCCAGAGGTCATCAAGGCCATCGCTGCCCGTGACGATGTGGCTTCGATCAGCCTGGATGTATGGCGGCGTTGGATCGAAGTCGACGACCCACCCGGCGTCATTCCAACCCCGTTGCTGGCCCGCGCGCCGGCAGCAACGCGCTCGGGCGCATCTGTCACACCTGCGCGCTCACCCATCAGCGCAACATTGAGCAACACTGTGATGAGCGATCCCCCTGTCCCCGGCGAAACGACATGGGGCATCGCGCAGATCCGCGCCGATCAGGTGTGGCGCGGCTTCAACATCACCGGCACAGGCGTTGTGGTGGCAAATATCGACACCGGCGTGGACTGGAATCACCCTGCCCTGCGCGCCAGCTATCGGGGCTGGGGATACGGGCCGGTAGCCGATCACCTGCACAACTGGTTCGATGCGACAAACGAAGCGGCTGCCTACCCCACAGACATGAACGGACATGGCACGCACACCATGGGCAGCATCGTCGGCGGCGGAGGGGTGGGCGTGGCGCCGGGCGCGCGCTGGATAGCTGCAAAAGGGTTGAACGGCTCAGGATATGGGCTGTATAGCTGGCTGCATGCTGCGTTCGAATTCATGCTGGCGCCGGGCGGCAACCCGGCCTATGCCCCCGATGTGCTGAGTAATTCGTGGGGCAGCGAAGATGCGCTGGATGATGAGTTCGCAGCAGATATCGCCGCGCTGCGCGCCGCCGGCGTCGTGGTGGTGTTTGCGAATGGCAACAAAGGGCCAGGATCGGGCACGGTTGGTTCACCGGCCAGCCTGCCCGGCGCGTTTGGCGTGGGCGCAGTCGATTCAGATGATGATGTGGCTTATTTCTCCAGCCGGGGGCCGTCGCCTTTTGGGCCGGTGCGCCCGGATATCGTTGCACCGGGGGTGGCTGTCGTGTCCACTTTTCCCGGTGGGGTCTATGCCGCAGCCAACGGCACCTCGATGGCAACGCCACATGTGGCCGGCGTGGCTGCGCTGCTGCTGAGCGCCAACCCTGCCCTGACGGTGGTCAGTGTGACGCGCGCGCTCACCAGCACTGCCGTCCCGCTTTCCACCACACTGCCTAACAACACGAGCGGCTGGGGGCGCGTAGACGCCTGGAACGCCGTGCTCTCGGTCATCAGCACCGGCGTCATCACCGGTCGCGTGTTGGATGGGGCGCAAGCCATCAGTGGCGCGCAAGTCATCGCATGGTCGGGCGCACAACAATTGTCCACGCTCAGTGGGGCAGATGGCCACTATTCGATCCCCGCGCCCTTCGGAATCTACACTGTGACGGCTGCGGCTTTTGGCTATCAGCCGGCCACATCTACCCCGCGTCTCGTCATTACCAACAGTGCAACCCTTGTCAACTTTAATCTGACGGCGCTGCCGTCCGGCATTGTGCGCGGTGTGGTGACAGACGTGGTAAGCGGGGTCTACCTGACGCAGACCATCGTGCGCGCACTGGGCACGCCCGAATCATCGCCGGCGAATGGCAGCTTCCCGCCGCGCTTCTACGCGCTCAATCTGCCCGCCGGCGTGTACACGATCGAGGCGCGCCTGCTCGGCTATATCGTGCAAACACGAACGGCTGTGGTGAGCGACGGCGGCATCACAGCGCTGAATTTTGGATTGACACCCACCCAGCGCATCGCGTTGGTAGACAGCGGCGCGTGGTACTACGCCAGCGCCGCGCCCTATTACCGCCGCGCGCTGGACGATCTGGGGCTGGCCTGGGACGAACTGCGTGTCAAGCATGTGCCGGCGGACACCCCTACCATCACCCGCCTGCTGTCTTACGACACGGTGATCTGGTCGGCGCCGTTCGACTCGCCCGAGTACATTGGCGCCGGCGATGTCATCTCGCGTTATCTCGCCGCGGAGCGAAACCTGATGTTGAGCGGGCAGGACATCGCGTTCTACGACGGCGGCGGATTCCTCTTCCAGCCCTACTTTCCCAGGCTGAATGCCCGTTACGCCGCAGACGACATTCCCTCTCGCGTTGTGACCGGCACGCACGGGTCCCTGCTGGCCGGCAAGGTGTTGACCATTGCCGGGGGCGACGGGGCGGACAATCAGTACCTGGTGGATGCGGTAGCAGTTGTCAATCCTGATCAGGGACACGGCCTGGGCCAATACGGTTTTACCTATCGAGATGATGAGGTAGCCGGCGTGTATGCCGCGCAGTGCCTGAAGTACAAATCGGCTTTTTTTGCCTTCGGTTTCGAGGCCATCGACTCGGCGCAGGAACGCGCGGATGTGATGCGGCGGGTGCTTGTAGCGTTCGACGCGCCACGCCCGACGCTCGGTGTGGAGCTGCTCTCGCGCGACAGCTACTTCACCGGCCCGGCCATCGGCCTGCC
Organism: Thermoflexales bacterium; assembly: GCA_034431495.1. Lineage (GTDB taxonomy): Bacteria > Chloroflexota > Anaerolineae > J036 > Brachytrichaceae > Roseilinea. The sequence goes on along the minus strand of DAOUDB010000115.1, from coordinate 15,979 downwards.
AGGCGAGGTGGTGACACACCTGGCGCGCATCCGCAACACCGGCGAGTCCGGCGTCACACAAACATTCGCCCTTGCTCTGAGCGGTCATAGCTGGCCGGCAAGCATTGTCAGCGCCACAGTCACCCTTTCGCCGTGCGCATCGGCTTTGGTGGTCATCAGCGTCACCATCCCGCTCTCCACGGCATGGGACGTGTCGGATACGGTGACGGTGACGGCCTGGTCGATTGTGTCGCCGGCCATTCAGTCAATCATCAGCTTCACCAGCAAGACGCCGGCCGGCATCTTGCTGGTGGACGATGATCGCTTCTACAACCGCGAGCAGGATTACCTCGACGCGCTGGCGGCGCAAGATAACCGCGCAGATCGCTGGGACACGCGCTGGGGGACCGGTCTCGCCAACTCTCCGCCGATCACGTCGCTGCGCATGTATCCGCTGGTGGTGTGGTTCAACGGCTATGACTGGTTCGATCCCATTCAACCCGCCGAACAAGAAGCCCTGCGCGCGTATCTGGAGGGCGGGGGGCGCTTGTTATTCTCATCGCAGGCGGCGCTGTTCTACACAGAACTCAGCGCGTTCAACCAGAACTATCTGGGAGTTGCCGCGATCGATTACGACGATGTTTTCTCGAACGTGGTAGGCGCACCCGGCGCGCTCGGCAACGATTTCGCCGGCGGCAGCTTGTTGAATGGCTTGGGCCAGTTCCCGTATGCCTGGAACCTGAGCACTGCTGTGCAACCGCTGAGCAACACACAGGTTATTTTGCGCGGCGATAGCGGTCAGCCGGCCGGCCTGGCGCGCGAGCAAACATCGGGCGCAGGGTGGCGCGCGTCATTTCTGCCGTTTGCGTTCGAGGCGCTCACCACAACCGTGCGCGCCGATTTGATGAATCGCATCATCGGTTGGTTGTCCTGGGCAGGGCGCTCGCAGCTTACGCCAGATCGCGATCGCATTGCAGCCGGCGACCATGTGACCTTCACAATCGTCCTGCGCGCCGACGAGATGATCTCATCCCCGCTTGCAATTACGCCCACCATCGCCCTTTCAGCGCCGGTGTCGGCAGACCTGTTTGTGATCTCATCCACGTTGCCGGGCTGGACAACGCAATCTGGCGGGACATGGAGCGGGGCATTGCAGGCCGGCATGACACTGACGTGGACGCTTGTGGCAACGACCAGCGCGGCGCTGCCCCCCGGCGCGCCCCTGACCGCCACGCTTCACATCGCCATGCAACAGCCGGACATTCGCTTTACCCGTCATGCGGCGCTGCGGGTGGCGTCACCAAACCTGATCTCGTCGCTGGAGATGCAGCCGGCCACGCCCGGCTGGCGCAGTCTGATCACCTTTACCGCGCGTGTGACCAACAGCAGCGGCGTGGCTGCGCCAACGGCGATGGTAACGGCTGTGATCCCCACCGGCCTGACACTGCTCACCCAGACGGTGCAGGGGCCGGCGACAGGTAGCATAGCCCTGGCGCACAACCGCATCGGCTGGATGGGAGCACTGGCCGGGGGAGCGTCCATCAGCCTGACGTACGCCCTGAGTGTGCCGGCGCTGCGCCTGCCACAGCGCGACTTCTATCACGCGGCGCTTGTCTACGACGGCACAGGCCAGGTCAGCCAGAGCGCAGTGTGGGTGTCACCCGGCTTCCAAACTCGCTTCCTGCCCATCGTGATGCGCTAGCTGGGGTAGGACAAGCCAGTGTGGGGCAAGCCCGGCGGCTTGTCCCACACTGGCAAGCCTGGCGGCTGGCCTTACAGGATGTCTGCCGGCAATATGTCGGCGGCTTGCCCTACAGGATTTCTGCCGGCGATACGTCGCGCCACTGCCCCGGCGCCAGACCTGCGAGGGTCAGCCGCGCAATCGCCATGCGAATCAGGCGCAAAGTGGGCAAGCCGACGGCAGCAGTCATGTGGCGCACCTGGCGCTTCCTGCCTTCGGTCAGGATCAACTCGATCCAGGCAGTGGGACGATGCGGGGTCACCGGCTTGTCGCGGGGGGGCAGTTCGATGGGCCGGCCGGCCAGCAACAGGCGCGGGAAAGGGCCGTTGGCCTGAGCCGGCGCAATGCCGGCCGCCAACACCCGCGCCCGACAGGGCCGCGTGCGATACCCGCGCACCAGCACGCCGCGCCGCAACTGGTTCAGTTGAGATTCGGCCGGCTCGCCCTCGACCTGCACCCAATAGGTCTTGGGCAGCTTGTGGCGCGGGTCGGTCAGCCGGTGGATGAAGCCGCCGTCATCGCTGAGGAGCAGCAGGCCCTCGCTATCGTAGTCCAGCCGGCCAGCTGCGTAGACGCCGGGCGGCAGACCGAATTCGCTGAGGGTGCGCTTTGCGGCGTCGGTGGGAGAGGCCGGCTGGGTCTCGTGCGTGAAGGAGGACAGCACGCCGTAGGGCTTGAACAGGGCGATATAGCGCGGCATGGCCGGGATTGTAAAACGCCAAACCGGGAAACCGGGAAAATGCCTCTTGACACGCCACCCGGCATGAATTACCATCGCGCCAACTTGACCATGACTCGCGGAGCCTTCTCGTTTAGCTACTTCTGGTTTTATGGCTACTTTGCCGCCGGCAAAGGCAGCTTACTCCCACGCGAGTCTACGAAGGGACTGACCAGTTGAAGTAGACGGATTTCAGGGAATCGAGAGCGCGGAGCAGTAAGCCCCGCGCTCTTTTTGTTGTGATGCCAGAAGGCCGGGCGGTTGAGCGCCTCGCCTCACACAAGGAGGACTATCGGCATATGGGATTACGCGGTGTGCGTGGAGCAACAGTAGCGACCGAGAACACGAAGACAGCAATCGTTGAAGCAACCCGCGAATTGCTGGAGAGACTGATCGAGGCAAATGGCATTCAGGCCGAGGAGATCGCCAGCGTCTTCTTCAGCACCACGCGCGACCTGAACGCCGAGTTTCCCGCCATTGCAGCGCGCCAGCTTGGCTGGACAGACACCGCGCTCATGTGCATGCACGAAATGGATGTGCCGCACGGTCTGGCGCGCTGCGTGCGCATTCTGATCCACTGGAACACGGACAGGCGCGCCAGCGAGATCAGACATGTCTACATCCGGGGCGCAGAGAAACTGCGGCCGGACAGGATCCAGGAAGGTTGATCGAAGAATTGAGTCATTGAGGCTTTGGGGCATTGTTCAATTACGCAATGGCTCAATCACTCATTGGCTGAATCCAGGAGTGTGGGATGGTCATCATCATGAAGGCAGGCGCAACTGCCAAGGAAGTCGGCGCCATTATGGCGCGCATCGAGTCGCTGGGATTTCAGGCCCATCCGATCTACGGAGAAGAACGCGTGGTGATTGGGCTGGTTGGCAATGACCGGCCAGTCGATCGCACCGTCTTCGAGACATTGCCAGGCGTTGAAGCAACGCTGCCGATCCTCAAGCCATTCAAACTCGCCAGCCGTGACTTCAAGAAGGAAAACACGGCCGTGACGCTGATCGGCATGAACGGCCATGGCGTCAAGATGGGCAACGGCGAGATCATCATCATCGCCGGGCCGTGTTCTGCCGAAAGCCGCGAGCAGGTGTTGGAAGCGGCGCACGCGGTGAAGGAGGCCGGTGCCAAAGGGCTGCGCGGTGGCGCCTATAAACCGCGCACCTCGCCCTACTCGTTCCAGGGCTACGGCGAAAAGGCGCTGCAGTGGATGGCCGAGGCGCGCGAACAGACCGGCCTGGCCATCGTGACCGAAGTCATGTCGCCCGAACAGGTGCCGCTGGTGGCGCAATACGCCAACGTGCTTCAAATTGGCGCGCGCAACATGCAGAACTTCGCGCTGCTCAACGCCGCCGGCGCCAGCATGAAGCCGGTGCTGCTCAAGCGCGGCATGGCCAACACCATCGAAGAGTTGCTGATGGCTGCCGAGTACATCATGTCGCGCGGGAACTACAACGTCATGCTGTGCGAGCGCGGCATCCGCACCTTCGAGACCTACACCCGCAACACCCTCGACATCAACGCCGTGCCGGTGCTGAAGAAACTCAGCCACCTGCCGGTTGTGGTCGATCCCAGCCACGCCACCGGCAAATCCGAATACGTCATCGCCGCCAGCCGGGCCGCAATTGCCGCCGGCGCAGATGGCCTGATTGTCGAAGTGCATCCTGACCCGGCGCAGGCTATGTCCGATGGCGCGCAATCGCTGCGGCCCGAAGAGTTCGCCGATCTGGTGCGGCAGTCACGGCGCATCGCCGAGGCCATGGACCGAACACTCTAGGGATTTGGGATTGTTGTCAGGCGTCGAGCGTCCAGTCCACGACCGCCGGCCCGATATCAATCGAAATCGCAAATCTCGAATCGCCAGTTCGAGGTCGCAAATCCAAAACACAAATCCAAAATCGGAAATGGAAAGATGGTCATCATCATGAAATCCGACGCCTCGACTGCCGAAGTCGGGGCAGTGGTGAAACGCATCGAAGAGATCGGCCTGAAAGCGCACCTGTCGCAGGGCGAGGAGCGCACCATCATCGGCGTGGTGGGCAACGACCGGCCGGTTAACCGCGACCTGTTCGAGCTGCTCAGCGGCGTGGAGCGCGTGGTGCCCATCCTGCGCCCCTTCAAACTGGCCAGCCGCGAATTCAAGAAAGATGACACGATCATCTCGATTCGCATCAACGGGCACACGGTGCAGATAGGCGGGCCGCCAGCGGCGATTGCACTGATGGCCGGCCCGTGCTCGGTCGAGAGCCGCGAGCAGATCATGGAGAGCGCGCGCGCGGTCAAGCAGGCCGGCGCAAGTATTCTGCGCGGCGGCGCTTACAAGCCGCGCACCTCGCCCTACTCGTTCCAGGGCTACGGCGAAGACGCCCTGAAATGGCTGGCCGAGGCGCGCGCCGAATATGGGCTGGCGATCGTGACCGAAGTGATGGCGACCGAACAGGTCAACCTCGTGGCAAGCTACGCCGACATTTTGCAGATCGGCGCGCGCAACATGCAGAACTTCCCCCTGCTGACAGCCGCCGGCGCAAGCATGAAGCCGGTGCTGCTCAAACGCGGCATGTCCAGCACCATGGAAGAGCTGCTCATGGCCGCCGAGTACATCATGTCGCAGGGCAACTACAACGTCATGCTGTGCGAGCGCGGCATCCGCACCTTCGAGACCTACACCCGCAACACGCTCGACATTAACGCGGTGCCGGTGCTGAAGCAACTCAGTCATCTGCCGGTGATCGTCGATCCAAGCCACGGCACAGGCAAATGGGAATACGTGACTGCTGTCTCGAAGGCAGCCATTGCCGCCGGCGCCGACGGGCTGATCGTCGAGGTGCATCCCCACCCAGAGCAGGCGCTGTCCGACGGCGCCCAGTCCTTGACGCCGGCGCGCTACGCCGACCTGGTAGCGCGCGTGCGCCGGGTGGCCGAGGCAGTCGATCGCACCGTGTGAAGGCGGCATCTCGTACAATCAGCCTGTGAGCCAATCATCAATCGTCAATCGTCACGCCGCAATTGCCAATCGCCAATCATCGATTTGTGTGGTCGGGCTGGGGCTGATGGGGGCATCGCTGGCGCTGGCGGTGCGCGGCCGCTATGCCCACATCACCGGCGTAGCCCGGCGCGCCGAGACCACCCGGCAGGCACTGGCGCGCGGCATCGTGGACACAGCCACAACCAGCCTGGCAGAAGGCGTGGCCGGCGCCGACATAGTGATCCTCGCCACGCCGGTGCGCACAATCATTTCCCAGTTGGGTGATCTGGCCGGCGCGGCCAAAACCGGCGCCATCATCACCGACCTGGGCAGCACCAAATCCGAGATCATCCGCGCCATGAACCGGTTGCCTGATTCTCTACGCGCGGTTGGCTCGCACCCGATGTGCGGCAAGGAGGTAACCGGCCTTGATGCTGCGGATGCAGATTTGTATCGCGGCAAGACGTGGATCCTGACCCGCTCGACTCGCACCGACGATACGGCCTTCGCAGCCGTCAAAACGCTGGCAGAAGACGCCGGGGCCATCACACTGGAGCTTGACCCTGCCCGGCACGACATGCTGGTGGCCTTTGCCAGCCATCTGCCATACGCGCTGGCTGTGGCGCTGGTCACGGCAGCCGATCAGGCCGGCCTGAACGACCCGGCGCTGTGGCAGGTGACCGCCAGCGGCTTCCGCGACACCAGCCGCGTGGCTGCCAGCGATATGACCATGATGCTGGACATTCTGTTGACCAACGCCAACGCGGTCACGGGCGCCATCCGCGATTTCCAGTTTTCACTCGACCAGCTCACGGCGATGATCGAACGCAACGACGAGGCCGGCCTGCGCGCCTATCTCACCGGCGCTGCCACAACCCGCAAAGCGCACTTCCCACATTGAGCCATTGGAGGGATTGAGTCATCGGGTGCTTGAGTGATTCAGCCAATCACCCAATCACACAATCACACAATCGCAGAATGAATCAGTCCATCTCTCCTCCCCGCCAACTCGCCGGCACGTTGCGCGTGCCCAGCGATCGCAGCATTACCGTGCGCGGGGTATTGCTGGGCAGCATCGCCAGTGGCGCCTGCCGCATCGGCGCGTATCTGGACAGCGACGACACGCGCGCGGCGATCGGCATCATGCGCCAACTGGGCGTCGGTATCGAGCAGCGCGAGCAGACGCTGCTGATTGCAGGGCGCGGACTGCGCGGGTTGAAGCCGGCCGGCCAGACGTTGTACTGCGATTCATCGGGCACAACCATGCGCCTGCTGGCCGGCCTGCTGGCCGGGCAATCGTTCGGCAGCGTGTTAGACGGCAGCGCGCAGTTGCGCCGGCGGCCTATGCGCCGCGTCACCGAGCCGCTGAGCCGCATGGGCGCGCGTATCACAGACACCGACGGCTGCGCCCCGCTGCGCATCGAAAGCGCAGCGCTGCGCGGCATTGCCTACACCTTGCCCATTGCCAGCGCGCAGATCAAATCAGCGCTGTTGCTGGCGGCGCTGTATGCAGAGGGGCAAACGCGCGTCACAGAACCGGCCATGACCCGCGATCACCCCGAGCGCTTGCTGGCAGCCATGGGCGCGACGGTCAGGCGCGGCCCGGCCGGGTTGATTGAAGCCGAAGCCCCGGCCGGCCTGCGCCCTCTGGATATGCATGTGCCGGCAGACTTTTCCTCGGCGGCGTTCTTTCTCGTTGCCGGATGCGTCCATCCTCAGAGCCGGCTGCGTCTGACCCACGTCGGCCTGAATCCCACGCGCATCGGGCTGCTCGACGCGCTGCAAGCAATGGGCGCACACATCCAGGTCGAGGCGCACACCCTCGATGCCGGGGGCGAGCCGGTGGGAGATCTGGCAGTCTCATCCAGCGCGCTGCGCGGCATCAGCGTCAGCGGCGAGCTGGTGGCGCGCATGATCGATGAGTTCCCAGTCTTTGCCGTGGCAGCCACCCAGGCGCACGGCACAACCGTAGTGCGCGATGCCGAAGAGTTGCGCGTGAAAGAGAGCAACCGCATCGACGGGCTGGTGGAAGAATTGCGCAAGATGGGCGCGCGCATCGAGGCCACGCCCGATGGATTCATCGTCGAGGGGCCAACCCGCCTGCGCGGCGCGGTGGTCGATGGCCGGGGAGATCATCGCATGGCGATGGCGCTGGCGGTGGCCGCGCTGGTGGCCGACGGCGAAACGGTCATCACCGGCGCAGAGTGCGTGAGCAAGACATATCCGGGATTTTTCGAGGATCTGGCCGCGCTGTGCCCGGAGGCGGTCTCGTGAAGCGCATCGGCCTGATCGGCTTTCCGGTGGCGCACAGCGCGTCGCCGCGTATGCAGGGGGCTGCGTTTGCCGCCGCCGGCCTGGACTGGCAATACGAACTGTGGCATACACCGCTGGAAGAGCTGGCCGAGCGGGTGTGGCGCATACGCGATGACGCCAGCATCGGCGGGGCCAATGTGACTGTGCCGCACAAAGTCAATGTCATGCCGTTTCTGGACGAAATCAGCCGGCATGCCGAGGCGATCGGCGCCGTGAACACCATCGTTAAAGCAGTCGGCGACACGCCGGCCGGCGCGCCCCGCTTGATCGGCGACAATACGGACTGGATTGGTTTTCTCAACGATCTGCGCTGGCATGGCGTGGACACCGGGGCAGGCGTGGCTGCGGATCATCGCGCGGCGCTGGTGCTCGGCGCAGGCGGATCGGCGCGCGGGATTGTGTATGCGCTGGCGCACAACGGCTGGTCGATCCATGTGGTGAACCGCGACGCGGCGCGGGCGCGCCGGCTGGTCGATGACATGCGCGCGGCGTTTCCAGACAGTCGGCTGTCTGCGCTGGCGCTGGACGCAGACGGATTAAGCCGCGCTGCGCAGGGCGCGCGCCTGATTGTCAACTGCACCTCGGCCGGGATGGAACCCAACGAAGACACCACGCCATGGATCGACGGCGCGCCCTTCCCGCGCGAGGCAGTGCTGTATGACCTGGTGTACAAACCGCGTGTGACCCGGCTGATGCGACAGGCCGAGGCCGCCGGGCTGCGCGCGATCGGCGGGATTGGGATGCTGGCCGAGCAAGGCGCAGCCGCCTTTGCGCTATGGACAGCCGGCCTCACACTGCCCCTGTCTATCTCTGAGGTCGCCGACGTCATGCGCCGGGTTCTGTCAGCTTGACGGGCCGGCCCAACCCGCGTAATCTCTCTGTCATCTTTTGGAGGATCTCAATGAATTCCACACACGCAGCAGGTCCCATCACACTCGACCATTTGCAACAGTATCAGTCGCAGTTCGAGAGCGACCCGAAAAACCGTATGGCGATGAACGCCGTCACCAAGAGCCCGGTGCATGCGGTGGCGTTGAACCGCCAGGTCGTCGCCAGTGTCAACCACGTGTACTCGCACATGCTGAAAAGCAATGAGGCGACAGCCCAGGAGCGCAGCGGGCGGTGCTGGCTGTTCGCGGGCCTGAACCTGTTCCGCGTCGAGGCCATGAAGCGTCTGAACGTGGACAAGTTCGAGCTGTCGCAGAACTACATGATGTTCTGGGACAAGCTGGAGAAAGCCAACTACTTTCTGGAGAGCATCCTCGACACGCTGAGCGAGCCAACGGATGGCCGGCTGATCATGTTCCTGCTGCAAAACCCGATTCAGGATGGCGGGCAATGGGACATGTTCGTGAATCTGGTGAAAAAATACGGCGTTGTGCCAAAGAGCTTCATGCCAGAGACGGAGAGCAGCAGCAACTCGTGGGTGATGACATCGCTCATCACCAACCGGCTGCGCGAAGACGCCGCCGAGTTGCGCCGCATGAGCGCACAGGGCGCCGGCATGGCTGATCTGCGCGCGCGCAAGGTGGACATGATGTCCGACATCTATCGCATGTTGGCGATTCATCTGGGCCAGCCCCCGCGCGAGTTCTACTGGCAATGGCGCGACAAGGACGATGTGTTTCACCGCGACGGCCTGATTACCCCCCAACACTTCTTCAACCGCTATGTGCAGTTCGACCTGGACTCGATGGTCTGCCTGATTCACTGCCCCACCGCCGACAAGCCGTTCAACAGGCTGTACACCATTTCGTATCTGGGCAACGTGGCCGAAGGCCAGATCATCCGCTATCTGAACGTGGAGATGCCGGTGTTCAAGCAGGCGGCAGTCCGGCAGATTGTGGATGGCAAGCCGGTGTGGTTCGGCTGCGACGTAGGCAAGATGCTGGAGCGCGATCTGGGCATTCTGCACACGCAGTTGTACGACTATGCCTCGGTATACGGCGCGCCGTTCCGCGCAGACAAAGCCGAGCGCGTCGAGTATGGGCAGAGCGTGATGACCCACGCGATGGTCTTCACCGGCGTCGATCTGGACGAGCAAGGCCGGCCGCTGAAATGGCGCGTCGAGAATAGCTGGGGTGACAAGCTGGGCGACAAAGGCTTCCTGGTGATGAACGACGCCTGGTTCGACGAGTACATGTACGAGATAGCCGTCGAAAAGCAATATGTGCCGCAGGAGTTGCTGCCGATTCTCGAATCGGAGCCGGTGCGATTGCCGCCGTGGGACCCGATGGGCGCGCTGGCGATGGCGGAGTAAACTTCATATTCATTCACATTCCCGGAGTCTTAAAGATTCCGGGAATGTGAACAGGCAAGAGGCGCGCAATGACCCTGCAGGAAATCTTACTCGACATCCATGCTCTCGAAGAGGAGTTGCTGAGCTTCGAGCGTCGGTACGGCGTTCGCTCCGAGGTGTTTTACGCCGCTTACATGAGCGGTGAGGAACCCGAAAACGAAGACTGGGTGATGGATTTCGGTGAATGGGCGAGCGTGTATCGAACCTGGCTGGCGCGACAGGCAGAATACCGCAACGAATACCAGCGCAGACAACACAGCGCAGGGTCGCTGGCCGGCATGATCCGCGTGGCGGCATGAACAATCCCCTGAGCACCCTCCAGGACTACGAGCTGTTCGTTTATTCGCTCGGCGGCGATCCCGCGTTGCAGCCAACTCATCCTCATCACAAGCATGTTCCACCTGACATCAGGCATGATCGCATCCCGGCGCCCGGCCTGAGCTTTGCGCAACCCAATCTTCCCTTTCTGATCAACGAAATCGAAGCCCTGCTTGCAGACATCGAGGCAGAGGAAGCAAAACTCACATGATCCGATTTCTCACCGCCGGTGAATCGCACGGCCCATCCCTCACAGCCATTCTGGAAGGCATGCCGGCCGGCCTGCCGTTGTCGTCCACCGACATCGACGCCGATTTGGCGCGCCGGCAACAAGGCTTTGGCAGCGGCGGGCGCATGAAAATCGAGCGTGACCATGCCCGCATTACCGCCGGCGTGATGGCCGGCAAAACCACCGGCGGGCCAATCGCCCTCAGCGTGGAAAACCTCGATCATGCCAAATGGCGCGCGCGCGACATCGCTCCGATGACCATTCCTCGCCCCGGCCATGCCGACCTGACCGGCGCCGTCAAGTATGGCTACCGCGAGTTGCGCCTGGCGCTGGAGCGCGCCTCGGCCCGCGAGACCACCATGCGCGTAGCGGTCGGCGCAGTCTGTCGCAAGCTGCTGGCCGAGTTTGGCATCATCGTGGGCGGCTATGTCGTCAGCATTGGCGATGTGTCGGTAGAGAAAGCCGGGCAGGTTGGCAACGTTGAGCAGGTTGATTATCTGGAGCGCTTCCACGCCGCCGAAGTCTCTGATGTGCGCTGCTATGACCCCCAAACCGCGGAACGGATGCGCGAAGCGATTCGCCAGATCATGCAAGCCAGAGACACGCTGGGCGGCGTGATCGAATGTGTGGCGCTGAATGCGCCGCCCGGCCTGGGCAGCCATGTGCACTGGGATCGCCGGCTGTCGGCGCGCATCGCAGCCGCCGTGATGAGCATCCACGCCATGAAAGGCGTCGAGATCGGCGACGGCTTTGCCGAGACGCTGCGCCCCGGCACGCAGGCGCAGGATCAACTGATCGTCGAGCAAGGCGAGATTCGTCAAACCAGCAATCACGCCGGCGGGCTGGAGGGCGGCATCACCAACGGCGCGCCCATCGTGGTGCGCGCCGCCCTGAAGCCGATCGCCACCACCCTCACCCCCCTGCAGTCGGTCGATCTGGCAACCGGCCAGCCGGCAGCCACACAGTATGAGCGCAGCGACTTCTGCCAGGTCCCGCGCGCCGTGCCCATTGTCGAAGCAATGCTGTGCATCGTGCTGGCCGATGCCTTGCTGGAAAAGCTGGGCGGCGACTCGATCGCCGAAATGCGCCCCCGTTTTGAGACGCTGCGCCGGCTGCGATTGGACGAGCTGCCGATGGACAACACAGCGTGGCAATTTGGATATGAGTAAACCGCTCATTCTGGCCGGCTTCATGGGCGCCGGCAAAACCACCATCGGCAAGATCGTCGCCGCCCAACTCGGCTACGACTTCATCGACACCGACGCCGAGATCGAACAGCGCGCCGGCCTGACCATTGCGCAAATCTTCGAGCAGCAAGGCGAGCCGCATTTCCGCACCCTGGAGTCGGCCCTGGTCAGGGAACTGGTCGGGCGCGAGCGGGTTGTCGTCGCCACTGGCGGCGGCATGATCGTGGACGCAGCCAACCGCGCGGCGCTGTTGCGGGCCGGCGTAGTCATCTGCCTGACGGCTGCGCCCGAAGCGATTCTGCGCCGGGTAGACGCCTCGACTCGCCCTTTGTTGCGCCCAACGCAGCCGGGTGAAACCATCCACGACCGCGTGGCGCATTTGCTAAAGGCACGCGCGCCCGCCTATGCCGAACTGCACTATCACCTCGACACCACCCATCGCAGCGCCGAAGAGGCCGCCCAATGCGCGCTCGACATCTATCGCGCCGAACAGGAGCGCATCGCGGTGCGCCATCCGGCCGGCCAATACGACATCGTGATGGGCGCGGGCCTGATCGACCAGGCCGGCTTTGCGCTGGCGCCACGTGGCTGGTCGCCACCGCTGGCTATCGTGTCCGATAGCGGGGTCGGCCCGTTGTACGCCGGCTGTCTGCAACGCGCGCTGAGCCGGGCCGGCTTAGCCAGCTTCGTTCACACCATGCCGGCCGGCGAAACTCACAAGACTCTGCGCTCGGTCGAGGACATGTATCAGACCTTTGCCGTGAACGGCCTGGAACGCAACGGCGCAGTCATTGCGCTGGGCGGGGGCGTGGTGGGCGATGTAACCGGCTTTGCCGCCGCCACATTTATGCGAGGGGTCTCTTTTGTTCAGATGCCCACCTCGCTGCTGGCAATGGCCGACTCGAGCATTGGCGGCAAGGTGGGTGTTGACACGCCATTTGGCAAGAATCTGGTCGGCGCGTTCAAACAACCCGACCTGGTGCTGATGGACTACGCGCTGCTTCAATCGCTGCCGGCGGTGGAGTTGCAGTGCGGTTGGGCCGAGATTGTGAAGGCGGCATTACTGCGCGGAGGCGACGCATGGGAGCGGGTCCAACAGACGGCAACCGGCGACTGGCAATTGACAGCGAACCCTCATCTGCGAGCGTCGCTCATACAATCGCTGCGCGACGCAATCCTGCTGAAGCGTGATGTCGTCGAGGAAGATCCGTTCGAGCGGGGCCGGCGCGCATTGCTGAATCTGGGCCATACCTTCGGGCATGGCATCGAAACCTGGAGCGACTTCACCATCAAGCATGGCCAGGCTGTGTCACTGGGCACGGTGTGCGCCATGCGTCTGGGAGAAGCGATGGGTGTGTGCGAGCGGGATATGACCGAGGCAGTCACCAATGCGCTGGCGCGCGCCGGCCTGCCGGTGTCACTGCCTGCGATCGATGTCGATGCCGTGTGGCGCCTGATGCAATCAGACAAGAAGAAACGCGGCGGGAAAGTGCGTTTCGTGCTGCTGCGCGCACCCGGCGACGCATTCGTCACCAGCGACGTTGATGAGCAAGACGCCCGCCGCGCAATTGCCTCGCTTGCGCCGTAGCAACACCCAGCCAGAGCCGCGAAGCCCTAGCGCGCCGCAGCAGACCATGCCCGGTCAAGCATACGGGCCACCTCGCCCACAATGAGACTTTCGGCGCCGTGGGCCGGGCCGGAATGGTAGGGATAGCGCAGCGGGCCGCCAATGATCTCATAGCCGCCTCGCCGGTGTTCGCAGTCGGCGGGAATGTAGTTCTCTGTGCTATTGCAATATGCCCACACCATCGTGCGCTTGAACGGGCTGATCTCGTCGATGCGCAATTGATAGGCAGCAAACACTTCGTCCGACAGGCCGACGATAGCCAGATCCTGACCGAAGGTCAGCATGTGGATATCAAAGGGCATGCTGGCCGGCACGCGACGCTCTCGCACCATGCGCAACTTCTCTTGTGTGGTGAGCAGGTCTTCCCAACGCCATGGGTCGTCATCGCGTTCCTCTGCGACAGACGCGAGCCGGGTCTCTTCGAGCGCGATGGCATCCTCGAGTTGCTCCTCGGTCTCGAACTCTTTGAGCGGCAGGTCCAGCGAGCAGGACTCGAATCGCGCGCTGACAGGGTCCAGGGGTGTCATGCGCGGGCAGAGATCGGCAATGGTATCGCCCAGTTGCTCGCCAGATTGTCGGCATCGCTCGAAGCCGGTGGCCCAGGGGGCGTTGTTGTCTGCGCCACACGCCTGGGCGAACATCGGCATGACGTGGGTCCCAAGGCGGTCTCGCAGCCGTCTGCCGGCGTAGAAAGGATAGTCGGCGCTGATGAGAGTGCTGGCGTAGTGAATCATCACGGGATGCGCCGCCTGCGAGAACAGGACAATTTGCGCGCCCGGTCCTGTAGAGCCGATCTGGCTGAAGCACAGCGCGTCGCTCCACGGCACAACCGGTCCCGCCGGATTGGGCTGCATGACGGCTTGTGTGTCGGGGGGTGGGCCATCGAGCCGGCGGTTCATGCCGATCTGAACCTGCGCGCGGCCATAGTCCAGCCGGGCGTCAGTCATGTGCCGCATGGCCTGCCGCGACGCCTCGGCAATGTCAAGCGTGATCCGGTTCATCCACTGAGCGCCTTCTATCTGGAACCGGCGCCGGCCTGTCATCGACCAGGGAATGCTGAATGGCGCAGAGTGATTATGGCTGATGAGCAGCAACACCCTGAAGGGGGCAGTGTCACACGCCGTGGCGACAGCGCGCCGGATGGCAAATCCATCGGCGCGCGACAAGCCGCACAGATCGAGGCTGACCAGCACAACCGTCTCCCGACCAATGTCAAGGCACAAGACGCGCGCCATAAGCGGATCATTCACGCCGGTGCTGGCAGACTGGCAGCCGATCAGCCACATACCCACCGGCGGTGTAATATCAACTTCAGATGCGCCTGCTCGTAGCATGACTCCTCCCACACGAAATTGCAGTGTCACATGCCGGCCTCGCTCCCTGTCAGCCGCGCGCGAACAACGCGCATCAGTTTATGCTTGAGATGATCGATGTCAATACTGGAGTTTGCGTATTCTGACCCGTCTCAGTCGGTCTACAGGCAGGCCGGCGTCGCAGCCGGCATGTTACAGGAGCGTTGATTGCGGCAGATTTGAGCTATAACCCGGCCAGGAGAATCGACTCATGCTGCTGAAACATCTGTTGCCAGGCCAACTCAAAGAATGCATCGCACAGGATTTGCCATTGCTGATCCCCGCCGGCTGTATTGAATGCCACGGTCTCCACGCGGCGCTCGGCCTCGATACGCTTGTGGTCGAGGCGCTTTGCGAGGCCATCGCCGAGCGACTGCCGGCAGTTGTTGCGCCCACCTTTGAGTATGGGCCGACCGGCTGGGCCGTGAGCGGGCCGGAACTGGGCACCGTCGATGTCGATGGCAATCACTTTTACCTGCACGTCAAGGATGTATTGCGCGCGTTCCTGTTGATGGGCTGGCAGACGATCATCGTCATCATTCATCACCAGGGCATGGACGGTCCAGAGGCGCTGGCGTTCCGCAAAGCGGCCGCCGATCTGTCTTTTGAACTGATGCGCGAGCAGCACGGGATGGGCTGGTGGGGATACACTCCGCCGGAACAGCACGGCAAGGTGTGGGATCGCATTCGCGTCATGCCGTCGATTTTGCCGGCGGCTGCGGCAGCGTGCCGGGGCGACCACGCCGGGCGCTGCGAAACCAGCCTGCTCATGCACCTGCGCCCTGAGCTGGTCGATCTCGGCCAGTTGCAAGGCCAGTCGTTCTGGTACACCACTCAGCCCAACGCGCCGGCCGGCGCGGCATCTGCCGGGGAAGGCCGGCGCTGCTTTGAGGCCATGCTGTCGGCCTGGGTGACGGCGCTCACACCGGGCGAGTAAAATGACGCCCTCATGCTCATTTTGACCGATGACCTGGCCGGCCGCATGCGCGAGCACCTGGAGGCCGGCTACCCGCGCGAAGCGTGCGGCATACTGATTGGCAACATCGAGGGCGATCGAAAGATCGCGCGCGACCTGTATCTGGCGCCCAATGCCTGGTCTGTTGAGAATGAGCGCGAGAGCCAGCGCAACCGCTACCTCATCGCGCCCGATGATTTTGTGCGCGCTGATCGCGAAGCCGGCCGGCGTGGGCTGGACATCATCGGCTTCTTCCATTCGCATCCCGACCATCCGGCCCGGCCCTCAGA